>JABDGM010000093.1:0-9754 GCA_013286045.1 Planctomycetota bacterium
CGCGGCGTACTCAAAGGAGCCGGCCTCTGACTGAATCTGTCTCAGAGTTGTGGGTGCGCTCTGAAACGGAAGGTCAGCTAACGACCGCGGTCAATCGGGGGCGAAACTTTGGGGGGTGGGCCGCGTAACTTTCCTTGTTTTCGCTACCGATCCTAGCCGCAACGCCGCCCGCAGACTGTCCGGTTGCGGACAAGTTGCTGCTCCTCCATTCGTGGCCATCGTCGCTTCGGCCGAGTGCGAACTGCTCGCAGTCCAAATCAAAGCGAAGTAGGAACCTGTGTCATTCGGGACAGCTTTGTTGTGCCCTTACCGTTAGAATTAACTTGGTATTGTCAGCACAGGTTCAGCACCCACTCAGCAACACATTTGGGGTCCACCATCCGTGCCAAAGCAACCCAGAACTCCTAACAATGTGAAAGCCCACCGCCCGCCGGCTTTTGACGCCCAGAGTTTTCTGGACTCCGCCGGCCTGTCCAGAAAAGTGGTGGAGTTCCGTCGCAAAGAGACCATATTCTCTCAAGGCGATCCCTGTAAGGATGTTCTGTATATTCAACAAGGTGGCGTGAAGCTTTGCGTCGTCAATGAGACCGGCAAAGAGGCGGTTGTGGCCATGCTCGGGCCCGGTGATTTCTTCGGTGAGGGCTGCCTCGCAGGCCAGTCTAAGCGAATGGGCACGGCGATAGCGATTACGCCAACCACCGCCCTCGCCATTGACAGGAATGAAATGATTCGCGTCCTGCACGCAGAGCACGAATTTTCTGATCGCTTCATCTCTCACATGCTTTCGAGGAACATCCGCATCGAAGAGGACCTCGTCGATCAACTTTTCAATTCGACCGAGAAGCGCCTGGCACGGGCGCTGTTGCTGCTCGCTCGATATGGAAAGCAGGACCAGCCTCAAAGAGTGCTCCCAAAGATGTCGCAGGAGATGCTCGCAACGATGATCGGCACTTCGCGCTCCCGGGTAAACCTCTTCATGAATAAGTTCAAGAAATTGGGCTTCATCAAGTACAACGGGGGGCTTCAAATCAACAGTTCACTCCTGAGCGTCGTCCTGCACGATTAGTCCACTCATTCCCAATCCTTGCGAAACTGGATCACTTACGTAGCGGGGAACTGTGAGCGATCGCATGTTTGCCGAATTTGCAAGCCGTAGCGAAAAGTATCGGCGCGTTGCTCACAGCTTCAGCAATCGTTCCGCATTTCCGTGGCTGATCTTGCCCATGTCTTCTGCACTGACGGGCAGCGCGTTCAGGAAGTTGCGTCCGACCGTATTCGGGCTGTAAGGGTAATCAATCGAGAAAAGGATGCGATCCGCTCCCATTACCTGCATCGTGCACAGCAAGGGCGGCACCGTGAAGTATCCGCTCGTCGTGATGTAGAAATGCTGCTGGAAGTATTCGCTCACCCGGCGTTGCAAGTGTTTTGTCTCGCGCGCGAGGACGGCGTCGGCACGCGCGATTGAAAATGGCAGGTCCTCCCCCATGTGCCCGATGATGATCTTCAACTTGGGAAAGCGATCAAAAAGCCCCGAAACAATCAGCCGCAGGCAGTGCATCCCCAGTTCCGCGTGCCATCCCCATGCCGCCGTGGCTAAAAAGAAGCCCGTCAGGCCGGGCAGTCCGCCGAAGTAGGCTTCCTCCACCTCCTTCGGGGGCAGCGTCGGGTGCAGGTAAACGGGCACGTCCAGCGCCTGCGCCGCTTCAAATACGGGTGTGAACCGAGCATCGTCCAAAAACACGCCCTTTACGGTCCCATGGAGAAGAGTGCCCTTAAAACCCAGTTTCTTTACGCAGCGCTCTAGTTCGGCCGCTGCCTTATCCGGCTCCTGCAAAGCCAGCGCCGCAAAACCCGCGAAGCGCTGCGGATAGGCTCGCGCGGCGTCCGCCAGCTTGTCGTTGGCGTCGTGGACCAATGCTGTTGCGGCAGATCCATCGAGTTTGTCCAGGCCCGCATTGGTCAGCGACAGCACTTGCAGGTCAATCCCTGCCGCATCCATATCGGCAATGCGGCTTTTTCCCAGATCGAGCAGCTTCGCTTCCACCGCCTTTACAAAGTCGTTCCGGGCCGGCGGCTGCAGATGCGCAGTCGCTTTCAGGATTTCTACGGTCGCAAAGTGCTCTTCCAGCGTTATCGTTCGCATGCACCCAGTCTTCCTTTCCAGACCGCTGTGAACCTTAACGTCCGCCGGCAATCAGCGTCAAGCGGACCTGCACGCCTTCGCGCTGCCGCTCAGGCACAATCCACCCCAGGCAGCCGCGACTGCGGCCTTGTTAACTTCCAGACGAATTATTGGCTGCCGGCCTTGTCCTTGATGGACACCAGTTCGACTTCAAAGACGAGCGTGGTATTCGGTCCGATCACGTTACCTGCCCCACGTTCGCCATAGGCTAGATCGGGAGGAATAAAGAACTGCCACTTGGACCCAACCGTCATCAGTTGCAGGGCCTCCTTAAAGCCGGGGATGACCGCCTTTACTTCAAAGCTGGCCGGCTTTCCGGCCTCGGATTTGTCGAATTCAGTTCCGTCGATCAGCGTCCCACGGTAGTTACATGACACGGTATCGGCTTCGCTTGGCTTTTGGCCCTGGCCGGCTACCAGAATCTTGTACTGCAATCCGCTCGGCAGGGTGACCACGCCGTCTTTTTTGCTATTGCCGGCCAAAAACGTATCGCCGCTTTTCTTGTTCTCTTCCGCCGCCTGGGCTCTCGCTTGCGTCTGCTTTTGGACCATCTCCTGTTGAAACGCCGCCATCGTGGCGCTCAACTCCTCGTCGGACATGAGTAGCTTTTGTCCGGAGAGCGCGTCTCTCAAGCCTTTGACCAGCAGGTTAGGGTCGACGTCGATCCCCTGGCCTTTCAGGCTGGCCGCCACTTGCACTCCGATGCCATAACTCACCTTGTCCTTTTGCGTGGTCAGCGTCGCCGTCTCCTGAGCGCTCGCTTGAATCGCCAAGAGCCCAACCGCTAAAGCCAGGATTAATGTCGGCCTCATCCTCATGTCGTTCTCCTCATCGAAATGGAATTCGTTTGCTTGAAAAGCTTCTATTTAGAGCCGCCGTCCGGTTCTGTTTCTTTCATTATGACGATGCTCACGGCGAATATCGGGGCCGGAAGTCCCACATGCCTGGTTCACGTTGAGAGGCTTCTTCCCATCTTATGGCAACCTGTTGCAAACCCTTATCGCATGGAAGATTCGGCCCCAAATGCTTAAGTTGCCCGGGCCTTCCAGGTTGCCTTCGAAATACCTGCCAAATTCATTGTATGCCCTCGTCGGTTCTGGTTCACCTTCCAAATGGGCGATGTCAACAAAACGGAATCCCGGCTTCCTCTTGACGATGACTCCGGCCCTTGCCCGCCAATCGAGGGCTACGTAACAACTGGCCGTTGGCGACAGCTGCGTTGCCCTTTTTCTGCCCTCCTCACCAGTTCACGCGAACTCCTGCCCCTCACTACTCTTTTCCCGCCCACAAATTGTCCTCTTGAGGTTTACGTGAATCGGTCAAATACTCTAAATACTTTAGAACACAGCCAATCCAACCTGGATCGCTGCACGCCGCATTACAGCCATTCATATCGCCATCATCTTCTTTTTGCTCTCTTGCTCGTTCTTGTCGCCTGGACTTCCGCCTGCAGCGGATCCACAGGCTTGGCTAACTCTCTGAAACCGGCCGCCAGCAACTCTCCATCGCCAGGAAGTTCTGCAGCCTCTCCCGGTGGCAGCACTCCATCTCCGGTTACTTCGCTCACCTCGCCCACCTCAAATCTCCCGACGGTGAATTTGCTGACCTTTGGCAGCGCCGGCTTCGGCGGCGACGATACGAATCTTTTGCAGAGCGCGTTGAACACCACTGCGGCCAATGGCCAGGCGTTGAAGATCCCCGCGGGCACTTACAACATCAATCCAATTTCGTTTCCCGCGAATTCTCAAGTTTTGTTGGATGCCGGCGTGACCGTCCAGGCCAACCCGGGTTACGGGCCGAACGACAAAATGCTGACGATAAAGTCCCAAAACGTCACCATCGCCGGTGCCGGCGCCACCGCCGTTGTCTTCAAAATGCGTAAGTCGGAATATGCTGCTGAGCACGCCAGCGATGGCAGCGAATATCGCCATTGCCTCGATCTCGAAGGGGCCGGCAATGTAACCATCAGCGGCATCTCTTGCAATCAGTCCGGCGGCGATGGCCTTTATATTGGCGCGGGCCCCCAGGGTCAGCCAAGCCAGAATGTCACCGTCACCGACTGCATCTTCGACCAGAATTTCCGGCAGGGTTGGAGCCTGATCAGTGGTCAGCACATCTTTGTCTACCGGTCTTACTTCACGAACACCAGCGGCACCGCTCCTGAGTCCGGCATCGATGTCGAGCCGAATAAGCCGTCTAATCCCGTGTCCGACGTGCATATTGAAGACAGTTTCACGACAGGCAACGCCGGTTCGGGGCTGACGTTCGCCTTCTGGCTGCTGGATGGCTCGTCCCAGGACGTGGACATCACGGTCCTTCGCCATCACTCAACTTCCAATCAGCTCTCTGGCTACGACGCGGACAACAACGACGTAACCCCAAATGCTCAGGGCAAGGTGTTGGTTCAGGACTCCTTCAGTGACAGCAACGGGAGCTATGGCGTCCTCGGACATTGGTATCAGGCCGATGGCCCGACTCTGGTTTTTCAGAACCTTAGCATCACCAATCCTCACCAGAACGGGCCTGATCCCACCTACCACGATAGCGCCGCGGTGGCCTGCATGCGCGGTGGCGGGGGCGGTGCGCCGATCGGTAACATACAGTTTTCGGGCGTGAATATCGCGATCACCAATGGCAAAGTCGATCGCTACTTCAACTTCGCCGACGGTTCCAGTAAGGGCGTTGAAAAAATGGTCTTTGCCCCGGGAAATCTGAGCGGCGCGGCTCAGGTGCCGCCAAATGGACTCATCCAGTCGGCGGGCTTTAACACCGTGAATCAGTAGAAGCCGTCTTTTGCAGAGAAGTTGCCTTTTGTAAAGAAGTCGTCTTTTGTAAGGAAGTCGTCTTTTGTAAAGAAGTCGTCTTTTGTAAAGAAGTCGTCTTTTGTAAAGAAGTCGTATGCCCCGGACAAGCCGTTTGTCGCGGACTAGCGTTATGGTGGGCCGGAGAGACTCGCCGGAGAGGGACAAGGATGCCCTCCGGCCCACGTCTTACCCTTCCAGTTGAAGCCGTGGGCACCGTCTCTGGCGTGGTCCCTTTCTCTTAACCTTCTTCGTTTTCCGTGGTACCTGGGCGGCTTCTGCGTTGAGGTCAGTGCGACGAAAATCAGGCGTGATCAGCGGTCCCCGCGTAAGTGAACCTTGCGGCCGCGCCCTGCCTTTTGCGCGTATAGCTCCCGATCGGCATACTCCAGCAGATGCTGCGCCGAGGAGCCGCTGGGCGGGTGAGTGGCCACCCCGATGCTCACACTCAGCTTCGGTTCTTCTGTGCTGGCCTCCAGGTGTCTCTTGATTCTGGACGCCACGCGCCGCGCCGCCATATCATTCGTCTCCGGCAGCAGAAGAGCAAACTCATCCCCTCCGTAACGCGCCGCGGTATCCACCGCGCGGCAATGCTGACGAAGAACTTCGGCCACCCGGCAAATGGCGCGCGTGCCGGTTTGATGCCCCAGCCGGTCGTTGATCTCTTTCAGCTTGTCGAGGTCCATCAGCAGGATCGAAAAGGGCCGATTCGTTCTTCCCGATCTCTCCAGCTCGCTTTGCAGGGCTTCGATAAACCGGCGGTAGTTGGCCAATCCCGTCAAGCTGTCGCTCACCGCACGATCCCGCACTTGGCCAAACAGCCGCACGTTGTCCACCAGGGTCGCTCCCAGCAGGACCGTGTAGCTCAGCGAATTCAGCACTTGAGCCGCAATGGCCGGCGCATCAAGCAGGTGCGCCGATTGTGTGGCGATTAGGTGGCATGCCGCGTTCATCCCCGCCACCCAAACCAGCGAGCCTCCAAAAGCGGAACGCAGCCGATAGGGACTGCGATGCAGCACGATCGCCCCAGCCAGGAAGATGCTCGCCGGAAGAAGGTCCCACGGGCGCGGCATTAAGCTGCCGGGATGAATCGCGGGTCCATGTGTCAGCGAGAGAAATACCATTCCCGTTAACACTGCCGTGGCTGCCACTACGCTCAGCACCGCAAAAATAGTCCGCTTTGCCTCCCGCGGCCAGGGCAGCCATTTTTCCAGCCCGATCGCGGCCAATAACAGTAGCCCGAGCAGCGTCCTCCCCGCCATCCAGTACAGCGGAACTCGTAAGGGGATGGCCGCGCCGGAGAACTCCCCGCGCATCTCCAATATCCCACCAAGCTGGATCAATCCATCAAGGCCGAAGGCCATGCCCAAAAACAGCGAGAAGCGGTCGGCCGTTCCGTGGAATCGCACCAGCACGTTTGCCGCGATGGTGAAGCCGAGAAGTGCGGCGATAATCTCCGCGCTGGCCCATAGGATCGGATTGAAGCTAAGCCCGAGGTGTTGGAGGAAGCGAGCGAAGAGAATGATGAGGCCACAGAGCGGTGCAGCCGCTAGGTAGAGCTGCCAGCCTCGGTTAAGCGCTCGTTGTTCAGTCAAGTCCATGGAGGAATTGCGATGCCGTTCCATTGTGGGGCATTTTTCGTTCCAAAGCACCCTGTTCAGAGGTCCAAGATTCGAACAGTGGAAATCTTCCCTCGCTCGTCCTCGTGATCCCACACAGTCACGCCAGGCAAGTAGGGTCATTCCACCGCAGAACCCCGCCCCGGACTCCTTTGCCTCGCTCCGTTCGGCCCGTTTGGCCGACCCCAATTAGAAACCCTTTCACTTTCTCCTGCGTCTATTGAGAGATGAATCTGCCCTTGTCGTGAACCCTGAGTAAAATATTCCATTTTCATCTGGGTTCTTTACAATAAGGGAGTACCTCGGGTATTTAGAGTCAGCTTTGCTGTCGGAGGTTAGCTTTGATCGAAGTAAAAGATTTGACCAAGGCGTTCGGGGAGCGAACTGCCGTGGATCACGTCTCCTTTGTCGTGAATAAGGGCGAGATCCTCGGATTCCTCGGCCCCAACGGGGCGGGGAAGACCACGACCATGCGCATCCTGACCGGATTCTTGCCCGCTACCAGCGGCACCGCGCGGGTCGCCGGTTTCGACGTCTTTAACGACTCGCTGGAGGTTCGCAAGCGCATCGGCTACCTTCCTGAAAATCCGCCGTTGTACATGGATATGACCGTCTCCGCTTATCTGGAGTTCGTTGCCCGCATCAAGAATGTTCCGGCGGAGAATCGCAAAGCCCGTATCAACGACGCCATGGAGAAGACGAATATCCAGGACAAACGCCACGAGTTGATCAAGCGCCTCTCGCGCGGATATAAGCAGCGCGTCGGCCTGGCCCAGGCGCTCGTGCACGATCCCGAAGTCATTATCCTGGACGAACCTACCGTGGGTCTTGACCCCAAGCAGATCATCGAGGTCCGCCACCTGATCAAGAGCCTCGCCGGCAGCCATACCATTATCCTCTCCACCCACATCTTGCCGGAAGTCAGTATGACCTGCGATCGCGTGGTGATTATCAACCGCGGCCGTATCGCGGCCATCGATACGCCCGCCAACCTCACGACCCAGCTCAAGGGAGGCCAGCATGTGCGTGTTGTGGCCGAGGCGGACCAGAACGCCGTCTGCGCCGCGATTCGCGAGCTTCCCGGCGTCCGTAGGGTCAGCGGTGAGCCGGAGGGTGGCAACGGCCTCGTGGCGGTCACCGTGGAGGCCGAGGCCGGACAGGATGTGCGCAGCCAGATTGCCGCCAAGGTTGTTGGCAAAGGGTGGCCGCTCTATGAGTTGCGCGGAGTGAGCCTGAGTCTCGAGGATATCTTTCTTGAGCTCACCACCGAAGATTCTGAGCATGCTTCTAGCGTTGCAAACTGAGGGACGGAAAAGCCATGAAGGGAATGTACGCTGTTTATCGCAAAGAGATGGGCCACTATTTTGTATCGCCCGTGGCTTACATCATCGTCGCCGTATTTCTCATTCTCACCGCATATTTCTTCAATCGGCTCCTGGCCCTGATCATCCAGCAATCGTTCGAGGCCAGCCTGGAGAGCATCCAGGGGGGTGGAGCGCCGCCCTTCGATGTGCCCTCCCTGGTCATGCGCAATTTCTTTGGGATTGTGTCCACGCTCCTGCTGTTCCTCACGCCCATGCTGACCATGAGCGTTTATGCCGAGGAGCGCAGGCGCGGCACCATGGAATTGCTGATGACTTCGCCGGTGACCGACTTGCAAATCGTTTTGGGCAAGTTTTTCGCCTCGTTTACCTTGCTCGTCATCATGCTTTTCCCCACGGCCCTTGGTTTCGCCTACATACTTCACCACAGTGAGCCCTCCGCTCCGTGGCGCGTCCTGGGAAGCGAATATCTGGGAGTGTTGCTCCTGGGCGGAGCCTTGCTGGCTCTCGGCTCTTTTTTCTCTTCCATGACGGAAAGCCAGCTCATTGCCGCCATGCTCACCTTCGGTGCGATTCTCTTGCTGTGGGTGGTCGATTTCGGTTCTCAGGCGGCTTCCACCGCCTTATCTTCGGCGTTGGACTACCTCTCTGTTTTTCGCCATTACGATGATTTCACGCGAGGGGTCATCGATACTTCCAACCTGATTTTCTATCTCAGTTTTATCGTTCTGGGCATCTTTCTGACGGTTCGAAGCGTGGATTCCATGCGCTGGCGGCGCGCTTGACGCGCTGCCGCGTTTTCGCCGCTGGGCTTGATGGGGCGCAAGCCTTGACGAGCGTGCGTAAGGAGGAGAAATGCCAATGAAGTTCGACTGGAAACGAGAGCGCCGCTGGCTCGCGTCCTTCGGTCTCGCCTTGGCTGCGGCCGGAGTTGTTCGGTATTCCACTCAGGGTGCGCTCACGCGCTTGAGCGAAATTCTGCTCATCGCGGGTGCGGTCTTCTTTCTCGCCGGTATCGTTTTGAGCTTTCGCGACATCGTTACGTTTTTCAGCGCCAGGTCCTCACGCCTTGGCGCCAACATGCTCACCATCACGCTCCTGGTTTTGGTGGTCCTCGGTTTAGTCAATTTCCTGGGTTTCCGCCATCACAAGCGCATCGACCTTACCAGCGAGCAGCTTTATACGCTCTCCGATCAGTCCAAACGCACCGTGAGCCAGCTCAAGAAAGACGTCGATATCATTCGTTTCTCCAAGCAGGGTGACGCGGCCTTCAAGGATTTGGCCGCCGAATACGTCAATGCTGGCACGCGCGTGCACTATCGCGAAGTCGATCCGCAGGAAAAGCCCGAAGTCGCCCGCCAATATAACGTGACGCACATGAATGACATCGTCGTCTCCTCCGGCGCGCACAATGAAACGTTGGCTGGTACCGGAGAGCAGGATGTCACCAATGCCATCCTCAAGGTGACCCGCGACACCGTAAAGACCATCTGCTTCGTCGAAGGCCACGGCGAGAAAGCCATCGCCTCCAGCGAGCCGGATGGCTTGGCGAATGGCGATCACGATCTTAAGAGTGAAGGCTATCAAACCAAGACCGTCAATCTCGTATCCGCCGGGGAAGTCCCGGCCGATTGCAGTGTGCTTGTCGATGCTGGCCCCAAGCAGTCGCTTTTCCCCCAGGAAGCCGGTTTTATCGCCAAGTATCTCGACGCGGGCGGCCGGGCCGCGCTTTTACTCGATCCCGAGATGGACCCAAAACTTGACAGCGTCCTGCAGGCCTGGAACGTCACGCTCGGCAGCAATGTGGTGATTGATGCGAGCGGCGTGGGC
>JABDGM010000093.1:9764-13371 GCA_013286045.1 Planctomycetota bacterium
GGCCGCCTGTTTGGCACGGGACCCGCCGTTCCTTTGGTCGTGGACTACGGCGCGAGCCCCATCACCCAGAATTTCACCGGGACCATGACGTTTTTCAATCTGGCGCGCACGGTCACCCTCACGGATAAGAACAAGAACGATCCAGAGGGTATCGAGCTGCTGAAGACTTCGCCGCGCAGCTTTACCATACCCAACCTGAAGACCAAGGAAGTTCGCTACGATCCCGCCAAGGATACGGCCGGGCCCCTCTCTCTGGGCGTCGCCGCCGAGCGCAATAGCGGCGGGGGTGACAGCAGCAAGCATGCGCGGCTGGTGGTGATTGGCAACTCTGCTTTTGCCACCAATCAATGGGCCGGCTTGCAGCGCAACGGCGACCTTTTCGTGAACACCGTGAATTGGCTGGCGCAGGATGAGGATCTTATTTCCGTTCGCCCGAAAAATCCTGCGAGCCGCCGCGTCATCCTGACCGAGGCTCAGCAGCGCGAGCTGTTTTTCGGGAGCCTGATCTTTCTTCCTGGCCTCGTGGTTATTTCCGGCGCCCTCATCTGGTTGCGGCGCCGCTGATAACGTTCGCTAAAGACTATGAAACGAAGCACCGGAATCGTCTTCGTGGTGGCCTTGGTCCTGGCTGCCTTCGTCTACTTCTATGAAATGAAGCATAAACCCGCCGACGAGACCTCGGCGGAAAGCTCCAAGCCCGCATTCTCCTTCATGGCCTCCGACGTGAAGCAAATCAAGATCCAGCGCGTCGGTATGACCATGAACTTCGAGCGCAGGAGTGACGGCTGGTATATGACCCAGCCCCGCCCGCTCCGCGCCGAGGCCTCCATGCTCGACGGCCTTACCAGCCAACTCTCCGCCGTCAGCGTGGATCGCACTTTTCCGGCGACCCCGGAAAATCTCGGCTCCTTCGGCTTGAAAGACCCCGCCTTAACCATGGACTTCACGCTGAACAATGGCACGAGCCACCAGTTGCGCTTCGGTTCCAAGGATTTCTCCGCCTCCTCGGTCTACACTCTGATCGATGACGGCAAGCAAGTCTCCCTCGTCTCCGATGGTGTCCTCACCAGCAGCGATAAGTCGCCCGATGACCTCCGCGATCATGCGCTTACCAACGTCGCAACGACCGACGCCAATTCCTTCGACCTGGTCAATCCCTCCGGTGAAGTCTCGGGAACGAAGAAGGACACCAGTTGGACGCTGAGCAAGCCCCGCGCTGTCCCCGGCGACCACAGCATGATTGATGCGCTGCTTGGCGCTGTTTCCACGGGGCAGATCACGCACTTCGTTACGGATAACAACGCCTCGCTCGCGAAATACGGCCTCGATAACCCTGCCGTCAAATTCCGGGCCGGGCTTGCCGGCGGGAAATCGTTGGAACTACAGGTGGGGAAGAAGGCGGGTGAAGACTATTACGCCCGTGACCCTGCGCGCCCGGGCGTTTTCCAGATCAATAACACCCTCTACACGATTCTGAGCGACAAGTATTTCGACCTGCGCGATAAGCAGATCGTGCATGTCATGGTGGATGACGTCACCCGTGCCGAGGTGCGCAATCTCAACGGCACGTTTGTCTGCGTCAAGGGTCCATCGGTCGGCTTCGTCCTCGAGCAGTCCGCCGATAAGAAGGGCACAGCGCCTGCCTGCCCAGATTTCATCGGCGCTCTCGAGGAAGATCGCGCCGACGAAGTCTACGATAACCCTCCCGCGAATATCGCCTCACAGCTCGCGAAACCGGCCGTGCAGATCACTCTTACCGATAAGAATGGCAAGAAATCCCAATACGCATTTTCTGGCATCACGGGCGACTCCATCTACGGCCGCGCCGACACTGGCCCCGCGATCTATAAATTCGCCAAGCGTGTCTTCGACGAAATCAACTTCCCGGCTCCCCAATAGCGCCGGGCGCCCGCGTGCTATTCGCACCCAGCTGTCGCGGGTTTTCTTCGCGCGCCATGCGAAGGGTCGAGAACATGTCATCCCGGGCGCCTGTGACCCTTTTATGCGAGGGAGTCGGTTTGGTGGGTGCCCCACACGCCGATTCTGCGTGTGGGACTGGGGCCCAACCCGCACTTTATCCTAAAGCCCAGCGAAAGATCGAGAAGGTGTCATCCTGAGCGCAGCGAAGGACTTCTCTGCGGGTCTTTCTTCGCCCCGGCGCAGCGAAGGATCGAAGAAATTGTCATCCCGGGTGCCTGTGACCCTTTTATGCGAGGGAGTCGGTTTGGTGGGTGCCCCACACGCCGATTCTGCGTGTGGGACTGGACCCCAACCCGCACTTCATCCTAAGCCCAGCGAAAGATCGAGAAGGTGTCATCCCGAGCGCAGCGAAGGATCCCTCCGTGGTTTTCTTCGCCCCAGCCACTCGTAAATGAGCGCATAACCCTGACGCCTGACAAACCTTCCGGTCCCTTTCCCGCGCTGGCAGAATACCGATAAGACCATTCTCATGGCGCCAAAATCGTCAACGCGTGCGCCGCACGGACCTTTTCGCCGCGTGAATTAAGGTGCGTAGCGCGGTGTTGACCGATTGCTCATCAGGGAAATATTCCGCGACGTCTGGTGACAGAAGCACGAGATTCGTGCCCGCTCGATACCTCGCGGTGTATTTGCCTCGGACACCCTTTAACGTGCGCAGGTCGTACTCCCGGCGCAGTTCGTCCTTACGTTCGTTCTTCTCAGCTCTTTTCTTCATAGTGTTTTCGCTCGCGCATTGTTGCCCTGCGGGCGCTGATAATCCTGATGTTCTCGTCGCGATCGGTATGAGCCACCATTAAGATCCTATTGGTGCTCGACATTCCAATCGTAATAAATCGTTGTTCCGAGATCGAATGATCTGGGTCGGGAAACGTTAGAGCTAAGGGGTCACCAAATACCGTGGCCGCTTCCTCGAATGAAACCCGATGGCCACGACGATTTCGCCTGGCCTTGGCCGGGTCCCATTCAAAATTCACGCGTTTATCTTACGCCGCAGCTTTGGGCAGGGCAACCTGACAAACCTTGCGGTCCCTTTCCCGCGCTGGCAGAATACCGATAAGCCCATTCTCATCGCGCCAAAGTGTACCGATTCGACGGTCGATCCCGGACTCCGGCGCAGGAGCGGCTTACCAGAGGAGAAGAGCCATCGAAAGCAGAACCCAGCGGACGGAACTCTCACCGCGAGAGCAGGTGGCTGCCTCAGCGCGTATTGTCGTCAAGATCGGCACCAACGTGATCATGCGCGACGATGGCGCCGTCTCCATCGGCGCTTTTTATGGCCTTGCCGAGTCGCTGGCCAACATCCGGCGCGCCGGACGCGAGGTTCTACTGGTCTCTTCCGGAGCCGTCGGGTTGGGCGCCCAACACCTCGAGCTCCCGGCTCGGCCCACCGATCTCACGCTTATCCAGGCCTGCGCCGCGGTTGGCCAGAGCCGCCTGATGAGCATGTATGATGACGCCTTTGAAAAACTGGGATATCGCGTGGCGCAGGTTTTGTTGACCGAAGACGATTTTCTCGATTCGCAGCGCCATGAAAATCTCCGTGCCACGCTCACCACGCTGCTCCAGCTTGGCGTCATTCCCGTGATCAACGAAAACGACACCGTCTCCACCGCGGAACTCGTCAGCC
>JABDGM010000094.1 GCA_013286045.1 Planctomycetota bacterium
AGAAGCAATCAAGCGCATCAACGACGGCGAAATCGGCGACATCATCGCAATGCGATGCTACTGGAACGGCAGCCACCCGGCAAAGCAACCATTCGCTCGCGGCGATCTATCCGAGCTCGAATACCAGGTCCGCAACTGGTACTTCTTCGACTGGCTTAGCGGCGATCACATCTGCGAGCAGCACGTGCACAATCTCGATGTCTGCAACTGGATCAAAAATGGCCACCCCGTCGAAGCCCAAGGCATGGGCGGCCGACAGGTCCGCACGGGCAAGGAGTACGGCAACATCTTCGATCACCACGCCGTGGAATACACGTATGCCGACGGCACGAAGATGTTCAGCCAATGCCGCCAAATCCCCGGCTGCGCGAACGAAGTCGCCGAGCACGTCCACGGCACAAAAGGTGTCGTAAACCTAGAGGCCCAGCACGCCGAACTGCTCGTCGGCAACGATCGCAAGTGGAAAGCATCCGGCGGCGACGCCGGCTACAAGAACAACGCGTACCAAACCGAGCACGACGCGCTGTTCGACGCCATCCGCAACGACAAGCCGTACAACGAAGCCGAGTACGGCGCCCACAGCACCATGACCGCGATCATCGGCCGCATGGCCACGTACTCCGGCCAAAAGATCAAGTGGGATCAGGCGATGAAACTTAAAAAGCCAATGACGACCGACGCCGAAACCTGGGACGCCGAAGCCCCCGTAAAAGTCGGCGACGACGGCCGCTACGCCATCGCCATCCCCGGCGTCACCAAGTTCGCTTAATTATTTTGGTAGCTGGATTCGCAAGAATCCGGCCATCTCACCATGCATCGCCGCAGCTTTCTTTCGCTAGCCGCCGGCAGCGCCGCAGCCAGTGCGCTCGTCGGCGTTCAGCACACCGCTCTCGGCGACGACGCGCCGAATCCCGCGTCTGCCGCGAAGCGCTTCACCATGCACTTCGCGCCGCATTTCGGGATGTTTCAGCACTCGGCCGGCAAAGACCTCGTCGACCAGCTCAAATTCGCCGCCGACCAGGGTTATTCCGCCTGGGAAGACAACGAGATGAAGAATCGCTCCGTTGAAGATCAGGAGCGAATCGCCAAAGCGATGACCCAACTCGACATGCGGATGGGCGTCATCTCCGCACTCCGCGGCACGTGGAACAACATCACCTTCGCCGGCGGCGATCAAGACGCCCGCGACCTCGTGCTCAAGCAAATGCACGACATCGTCGATATCGCCAAGCGTACCAACACCACGCTTCTCTGCGTTGTTCCCGGCTGGACAAACCCCAAACTCACGCACGACGAAGAAACCGCCTCCTGCATCGAGCTTCTCAAACGGTGCTGCGACATCGTCGAGCCGCACAACCTTGTGATGGTCATCGAGCCCGTCAACAAGCAAAAGGGCGCGAGCAAAATCTTCATGTTCAGCGTGGTCCACGCCTTCGAAATTTGCGAAGCCGTGAACCGTCCGTCCTGCAAAGTACTGTGCGACATCTTCCACCAGCAAATGGGCGTCGGCTACCTGATGCCGAACATCGACCACTGCTGGAAACAAATCGCCTACTTCCAATGCGGCGACGCCCCCACCGGAAAAGAACCCGGCACCGGCGAAATCAACTACGCAAACGTCCTCCGCCACATCAAAGATAAAGGCTACACCGGCGTCATCGGCATGGAACACGGCAACTCCAAACCCGGCAAAGACGGCGAGCGCGCCGTCATCGAAGCCTACGGCCGAATCGACCCCACCTAGGAAATAGTAATCTGTCCAAACTCGGCAGCCCCGACCCTGTCGAGGTTAGCCCTTTCTCCCAACTAACCACCACTACTCTCATGCGACCATCCATCGTTTCATCCTTCGTGCTCGTCGTGTCCGTCGTGGTTAATCTTCCGATGCGCGCTGCAGAGCCAACTTCCACCGCCGGCGTCAAAACCCCCGACCAACTCCGGGCCGCCGACTTCCAACCCCTCATCGACCACAACTCCCTCGACGCATGGAACATGCCCGCGACCCACAAAGACCACTGGGTCCTCAAAGACGGCGTCATCGACTACGACGGCAAAGCCGGCGGCAAATCTTTCGACGACAAATCGCTATGGACGAAAAAACCCTACGGTGACCTCGAACTCTACGTCGAGTGGCGGCTACCCGCCGAGCCCAAGATGAAGCCCCACCCGATCGTCCTTTACAACGGCGACTTCCTCATGCAGGTAGATGACCCCACCAAACGCGAAACTCGCCCCCACCTCGACGCTGGCGACACCGGTATCCTCTTCCGCGGCACGTCGAAGTGCCAGGCTAACATCTGGAGCCAAGACCTCGGCTCCGGCGAAATCAACGGCTACCGCACCGACAAAAAAATGCCGCAGTCCACACGCCGCGCCTGCATCCCAATGAAAGATGCCGACCACCCCTTCGGCGAATGGAATAATTTCCTCGTGACGATCAAAGGTAACCGCATGTCCGTCGACACCAACGGCGAACGCGTCATCAACGAAGCCGAACTCCCCGACCTCCCCAAATCCGGCCCGGTTGGCCTCCAACACCACGGCGACCCCGCCCAATTCCGCCAAATCTGGGTGAAGGAGCTTTAACTCCTTCCACAAACCGCCTCCCAACCCATGCAATTTGCGTAAAAAGTTGGCTGGCCTGACCTCGCGCAAATTTGATCACGGCCGCTGAGCAGGGATAATACCTTCTAATGCATAGGGCAGGACTTGAACGGCTGACGCGAGCATCTCGGCGGGGAGCGATTTTGTACATCCGAAGTTTCACCACTTATCTTCTTGCCGTGGCCGCGTTTCTTGCCGTTGCCGCCACACCGGCGCGCGCCTGGTGGGGTTACGGTCACGAAACGATCACCCAAGGTGTGCTGCAGGACCTGAGCGGCACCGGCGACTTGAATCGCTTCATCGGTGAGACTGATGCGCAGTTCAGCGCGATACCGCACATCGAGCCCGCTGGCAATCACTTCATCAATATCGACACCACCGCCACGACGAGCGGCAATGCCGGAACCGTCAGCTACGGGAGCGATTTCACGAATTTCCGGGCCGGTACCTTCACCTTCCCAACGACCACCGCCGCCGCCAACGCGCGCTACGGCAGTACTTACATCAGCACCTACGGCGGCGTGCCGTGGTTGGCGAACGATACACTGACGTCGCTCACCGCCAAAATGCAGGCGGCTACCACTTACGCCGACTGGTATCACTTGCTCCCCACCGCCGGCGCCCTCGCCCATTACATCGAAGACCTCCATCAGCCGCTGCATATAACGACGAACTACAATCCGGGCGGACTGCATGGGCGGTACGAGGGCGGCGAATTCGAAGACGGCAGCGTCGTTCGCTACCCCGAACTTCTCGCCTCAATGACGCCCGTCGCGCCGACTTACTTCGGCCCAACTACTGGCTCAGGCTTCATCACCCGCGTCTTCAACCGCATTCCAACCGACTACGACAAAATCCAGCCAATCTTGAATGCCGACGCCGTTGCCCAAACGGCTGGCTCCGCCGTTTCACCCGCTTACTTCGATTCGCTGTACAGCCAGACCAAGACTCTCACCGAGGACAGCTTCCAAGACGCCGCCAACGTCATCGGAAGCGCGCTTTACACGGCCTACATCAACGCCGGCTCACCGCAAATTCCGCAAGCGACGTTCTACGCCACGCCCGCCAAGCAGCAGAGCACCATCACGGCCAAGGGCCCCGTCACCGATTACACGAATCAGGATTTTTTCGCTGTTACACAAAACGAATACGGCGTCGCGCGGTTCAGCACCGCTGCCATCAAGGCCCAATACGATGCACGGTTCGGTGCCGGCCATTGGGCGATCGATAATGTCGCCTTAACGGTGGAAAACATCGGTTCCAATAACGCGGGGACAATGAACGTATTCTACTCCGCCGACGATTCGACCAATATCGAGCCCGGTGGCGTCCTGAAATCGACGGACAACGGCGCCCCATTGGGCGTGAACGTTACCACCGACACACCGCTGCTCCATTACAACGTCGCCGGCAGCGAAACGAATTTCAGTTTCAGCCGATTCGACTCTACCACGCCGCAGGCGTTTAACTTCTCGCCGCTCACGGGCGACATCCTGAGCGGCAACGACGTAACACTGTTGCTAGCGGCCGCGTCGTCCACGGTCAGAGCGAATTACTATGGCGGTTCTGGTCTTTCGCTTGAAGTGAGCGCCCACGCCGTCCAGGCGGCCATCGCCGGTGATTACAACCACGACGGCGTCGCCGACGGAGCCGACTACATCCTCTGGCGCGACACCCTCGGCCAATCCGCCAACCTCGCCGCCGACGGCAACAACAACGGTACGATCGACTCCGGCGACTACGACCTCTGGCGGGCCCACTTCGGACAAACGGCCGGCGCCGGTGCATCTCAGGCCGCATCGGTGCCCGAACCGTCCTCTTTAGTTCTTGTTTTCCTCGGTCTGTCAGCGTTCTATCGCCTGCGCGTAAAAAAGCCCTCGGCTCGCGAGAACCGAGGGCACTCATCCCGCTACGCAAATCTAGCTACGGCGTCGCAGCCCCATCGCGATCACACCACCAATCGCGAATAACAGCGCCGACGCCGGCTCCGGCACGGTCGTCGCACTCTGACGCAAAGTTGCCACGAGTGTCCCGGTGGGCGAAGGACCATCGCCGAGCGTGCTATCCGTGTATGCTCCCGTCAACATAACCGGACTGCCACCATAACTCAGGTCGGCAAAAGCCGGATTGCTCGGTCCCTGCGTCTGAGTCAATGAGCCCGTGAAGACGGCCGTCTCGCCGGTCAACGGATCAAACAATCCCGTCGCGCTGAGCGTTCCGCCGGATACTCGCAACCCTTCGTCCGGCTCGCCGTTGAGATTCTGGTCGTAGAAAATCAAATAGGTACCACTGTAGGTCGCCAGGTTGCCAATCACGCTCGAAATCGTGCCGCTCAAGTTGTAACGATAGAAATTCAAGTCGCTACCCAAAATCTGCGGATCGGAAGGCCCGTCAGCCGTGTACGTACTGAATGTTCCAGCGGGCAAGCCATCGACACCGTTCACCAGGCCGCCGACCGAAAAAGAATCTCCCACACTGCCGCCGGCAGGCGCCGTATCAGTGTTTGTAACCAGATCGGTCCCGGTGGTAACCGTAAAACCCGCCCTCGCGAACGACGCGGGAACAGCCGCGATCATCATCGCGAACAAAACGCTCATACTCTGCTTCAACATTGGAACAAACCTCTGCGCAATCCGGCGCGCATTCCGACCGCAACAGCATTCCCGAAAAAAGGAAAAGATAACCGCGGCGATAATTCTTAGTTGCAAAACTCAAAGGTGGGACAAAAGGCCGTCCGCCTCGGCCTTGAAGATAGAGCCGTAGCCTAATGCAACTAACATGCCTCAAGACGTGCTATCACAATCGAGTCACACGATCGATACGCACAATATCACTTCAATCAAAACGCCTTGAGCGTCATTGTGCAAAATCACAAAAGAATATCGCGATCCGCGACACGATCCCTTGTGACCTCACACCCGCCAATCGTGACCCAACACGATCGACCATCGCTCAGCGATCAAGGTAAGATATTCCCGACCGACGCGACACTATGTCGAGCGCCACGCCGAAGATGCCACCTTCACAATGTTCACCGCCCGTTCACAAAGAAGACTCGTCGCGGTAGTGATCGCTTGCCTCGGGGCGTTTCCAGCGGCGCCCAGTGTCGTTGGTGCGGCCGACGCGTTCACCCAACGGGGCTACTACATCACCCTCATGCGCATGCCCGTCATGGGCCTCCCCGAATGGAAACAATCCGTCGACTGCTTCGCCGAAGATGACATCAACACGCTCATCCTCTGGACCGCCGGCGGCTTCCGCTCCAAAAAGTTCCCCATCACCTGGAAATACAACGCTGACCACGCCAATATCCAACACGACTTCGTCCGCGACCTCATCGACTATGCCCATACAAAACACATCCGCGTCCTGCTCGGCTTCACCCCCTTCGGCTACGACGGCACAAACCAATACCCGCTCGAACACCCCGAGCTAAAAGCCAAAAAACCAGACGGCACTTCCGTCGACCCTTTCGGAATCCATTCGATTGGATGGAATCTCTGCCCCGCGCGACCCGAATCGCAACGCTTCATGCGCGAGTACGTCGAAGAAATGTACTTCGACTTCTACCCCAACGTCGACGGCCTCCTCATCGAGTCCTCCGACTACGCCATCTGCCACTGCCCCGAGTGCGGCCCCCACTTCTACGACCACGAATTCGATTTCGTCCGCGCGATTTCGGATGAAGTCTGGCAAAAGAAACCCGACGCCACGATCCTCGTCTTCCCTCATTACTTCACCGGCGCAAGAGTCCCCGGTCTCGACGCCACCGCTGCCAAAAGACCATTCGATCCACGCTGGGGTCTCAGCTTTGCACCCCATAGCGCGCCATTCGACGAAGAGCTCATACAACGCGCGAAGGTAACGGTTGCATGGAGCGACGCCACCGCGCTCCACACCCCGCACGAAGTCGCCGCAGCCGCACGCACCGCGCGCGATCACCACGCCACAGGGTTCATCCCGTCGCTAGAAGCATTCAGCTACATCCCCACGCAACCAGAAGCGGGCGAACCCCGCGTCGTCGGCAAACGCCACGCTCCTTGCGGCTTCGACGCCACCGCCGAAGGCAAAATGCCCTACAACCTTCTCCCGGAGCGCGTTCAACGGTTCGCCTACCGCTGCTTCAGCCAAGACCCTGATCTGAGCGACGCCGATTTCAAACACCGCGTCGCAAAGCAGTTCTTCGCTTCTGAACAAGCCGAGCAGCTCGCCGCCGACTTACTCGACCTCCAACGCATCTGGTCCACGGACAGCGACTGGTACTGGCCCTCGCCGCTCCTCGATCCCGCTTTATTCATCGAACGCGCCCAACGCGTAAGTTGGCCGAAAGAAAAGCTCGCTGACTACGACCGTCAACTCGCCTCGCTTCGCCGCATTGCTTCGCACGACGCGCATAGTAATAGCGCACTCGCAAAAGACGTGTCAGCACTCGCCAACCTGGTCGTTCAGCGCTGGGACAAATCGAGTACGACGCCCTCCCATGTCGCAGCACCTCTCGAAGCCACTCAATAACGAAGTATCAAAATTGCAAGGTATTAGATCCATTGAAGAACGGGCACACTGAAGCCCCGATGGGCCGCAGCTCATTTCTCCAAAGACGACTTTGATTGACTTGTGCGAATCTGACGCACAAAATGAGACTGCCTCATCGGATCGATCCCTCGTTTATTGGAATCGCGAGACAAAGGCCAATGACCTCCACGAATAAGAATACTCATGGAATCCGACCGTGCTCCTTCGTGCGGTTGCTCTCCTTTCTCGCACTCTTCTCGATCGCGTCGAATCAGCTCCTAGCCGACGACTTCCGCACGGTCGCCCTCACCGGCCAAACCGCGGCCGGCCTGCCACAGGGCAATATTTTCAATAGCTTCTCCGCCCCGGCGCTTAACGCGCAAGGACAGACGGCCTTTACTTCATTCTTGAAGTCCGGTGGCACGACCAGCAACGGCGTTTGGTCTGAAGGGCCCGGTACGCTCAGCTTAGTAGCAAGCGCCGGCGGCGCTGCACCCGGTACGCCAGCTGGCGCTCTCTTCAGTTCCTTCAACAGTTATGTAACTTTGAACGACAATGGCCGCACGGCATTTTACGGCTATCTTCAACACGGCCCTGGAGGCGTCGGAAATCTCGATGATGAGGGGCTGTGGGCCCAAGGCGACTCGGGTCTGGCGCTCGTCGCCCGACTCATCGACAGCTCGCCGGGCACTTCGTCCGGCGAATACTTCATCACCATCGGTCCATCGACCTCTTCTTCGGACCAGCCGAAGCTTTATAGTTTTACGAATTCGAATGAAGCCGCCTTTGTCGGCGATATGGGTGGCACCACTTCCTCATTAGGGCACGGCATTTGGGTGCAGTTGGCCGGCGCCACAACGCTTCTCGTCCGAAGTGGCTCGCAAGCGCCGGACGCACCCGACGGCGTTACGCTTGGTCAGTTCAATACGAGGCCTGCCGTTTCCGACGGGGGAAAATTCGCAATTTATACGCCGCTTCAAGGAGCTTCCGCCGGCGTCACGACTGCGAATGACACGGGCATCCTGGTTGGTGCTCCGGGCTCTCTTCATTTGCTAGCGCGAGAAGGCGAACAGGCGCCCGGACTTCCCGTGGGAACACACTACGGACAATTCATCACCCTCCCCGCGATTAATTCTCATGGCGATGTCGCGTTCAGCAGCACTTACGCACAGATAACGGCCTTCCAGTTTTCCGGACTTTGGGCCAACAAGAATGGTGTCACACGTCTCGTAGAATCTGGCGATATGCAGGCGCCCGGTGCATCCGCTGGAATTAAGTTTCAGTTTGTTGAATCCGAGAAAATCAATCATTCCGGTGACGTTGCGTTCTTGGGCTATCTTCAAGCACCCACCGGCGGCGCGGCGCCTTCTGTTGCAGACCACGGAATCTGGAAAGAAGTTAACGGGCAGCTGCAGCTCGTTGCACGCACAGGCTATTTTTTTTCTCAGCCCACGGATCCGATCGATGTGAAAACCGGTACCCCCGTCCCGGGGTTCCCAGCAGACTCCGGATTTTTCATGTTCACTCAATATGTGTTCAATGCTGCGGGGCAAGTTGCGTTCACCGCGAGTGCAACCGGCGGAAATGGCATCTGGGCCGAAGATCGAAGTGGCGTTCTGCGGCTAATTGTTCGCAACGGGAGCGTCATCGACGTCGACAACGGACCCGGTATCGACCTGCGTACCGTAAGCACTATTCGCTTTGCTGGTTCATCCGGCAACGACGGCGGCGAAGCGAGCGCGTTCAATGATGCCGGGCAAATTGCGTTCGCGGCGATCTTCACCGATGGCAGCCAAGGCGTATTCGTCTCAAACATCGCGACCGTTCCAGAACCTGCTGCTTCAGCGATGATTCTGATTGCCGCCCTTTCTGCCGCACGTTATCGACGGCGTCCACAAACGGACAATTGAGAAGATTTCCCGCGACACTGGTTACTCACCGCTACGAATCGCAAAAAGCAAGTTAATTAGTTTTGACATCGTCGGCTTGAGTGAAGTTGACTTGCCTGTGCAGATAAATGTGTGCTCGCAAATTCCGGAACATTTATCTCGCTTTTGGCCGCGCACTGTGCTAACGTCTTACGCGCCAATCCCACCGTCCCACTTAACCCGGCAACCTTAGCCGGTCGTGCGTCCCCCACGAACGCACGAGAACAACTTCTGTCCCGCTCGCCTACGAATGCACCTTCCAAAGTCCCAAAAGTCGCTGACTATTGTCCAACGCGAACAATGCAAACTCCGTGTTTCCCAGGCTCGTAGTGCGCATTGCTCGAACAATAGTGCGGAGTATTGTCCCAAAAAATCGACTAGCGCGCAAACGCAATTTAATGAGATAGCGTCAGCGTCAACCGCTAGGTCGAATCCTTCCCGCCCCTTACGACTTCACCTTCTTCGGGGCGCAAAGCTTCTTCTTCTTACTAGAAACGAAGCCGCATTCCTTGCAGCGATAGTCGCCCGGCTTCGCCTTTCGAATCGGCTTTCCCTTCTGGCACGACATCGCGAGATTCCTGGCTGGGTGAGAACCACCTCATTATATCAACCCGCCCTCCGAAACGAGCAAACCCCATTCCTTCGCGCAATCAGCGTGATTCTCGCAGTTTTTCTCGGGAGGGCGAAGCTCCCGCTGAGCCGCGTTTCGCGTCGCTTTCGGCTCGGCAGGAGCCTCGCCCTCTGGATTATCGTGCTGCTTGCTGCGAATGTTTGCCGCGCTCAAAGCCCGCCCACCGGGGACGCCGCCATCCCATCGGCGGCCCCAGCGCACGATTGGCCCGGCTTCCTCGGCCCACACCGCAACGGAAAATCCGACGAACACGGCCTGCCGAAAACCTGGCCCGCCGCCGGACCTCCGCTCGTCTGGCAAGCAGAGGTCGGTACTGGCTACTCCGCCCCCACAATCGCTGCCGGCCGTGTCTTCCAATTCTCGCGCGTCAAAAACAACGCCCGCCTCGCCGCCTACGACGCCGACACCGGCAAACAACTCTGGACCTGCGACTATCCCACCGCGTTTGAAGACATGCTCGGCTACAACAACGGCCCGCGCGCCACGCCGATGGTTGACGGCCCGAACGTCTTTACCTACGGCGCCGAAGGGACGCTGCAATGCGTCCGCGCCGCCGACGGCCAACTCGTCTGGCGGGTCGACACCTTCAAGGACTTCGGCGTGGTGAAAAACTTCTTCGGCGTCGGTAGCACGCCACTTATCTACGGTGATTTACTCCTCGTCTGCGTCGGCGGCAGCCCGCCCGACGGACCGAGCGATGTCTACGCCGCCAACGGACAAGTCGACCCCAACGGCACCGCGATCGTCGCCTTCGATAAAGCCACCGGCAAAGTCCGCTGGAAAACCGGCAACGAACTCGCCAGCTATTCGAGCCCGGTTCTCGCGAAGATCAACGACAAAGACGTCGTCTTCCAACTCGCGCGTGGCGGCCTCATGGCGATTGATCCCGCGAAAGGCGAAACAATCAGCGAGTTCCCGTATCGCGCGAAAAAACTCGAAAGCGTCAACGCCTCCACGCCCGTCGTCGTCGGCAACGAAATATTCGTCTCCGAAACCTACGAAATCGGCAGCGCCGTCGTCCGCTACGACGCCGGCAAGTTCACCGAGGTGTGGAGCGACCGCAACCGACGCCGCAACCAGGCGATGGCCCTCCACTGGAACACGCCAATCGAAGTCGATGGCTATCTATACGGTTCCAGCGGCTACCACACGCAAGAAGCCGACCTCCGCTGCGTCGAATGGAAGACCGGCAAAGTCATGTGGAGCGAACCCAACATGGGCCGCAGCTCATTACTGCTAGTGGACGACACGCTCGTCTGCCTCAGCGAAGACGGAACACTCCGCATGCTAAAGCCCAATCCGCAGAAATATGAAGAACTCGCCAAATGGGAATACGGCGTCGGCGAAGGCCAGGATCCCGCATCAGGCGCGGCCGTCGGCAAAGCACGCCCCGACGCCGACGCCAACACCGCGCTCTTACCCTATCCCTCCTGGGCCGCCCCCGCGCTTTCGAACGGCAAGCTTTATTTGGAAGGCGCAAACCGGTTGGTATGCTTGAAGCTCTGGTAGAAAAATGGTGACGCTATGAAACCAACAAACAAAAAAGCCGCCACGCCCGACGCCATGCAGGCCTGGGAAGATTTCGTCGAGCAGCAAGTCTACCCCGTCCCCGGCGCGAAGGCGAAAGAAGACTACCGCAATTACGACAAGCCGGCTCGCGACACCGTCCGCGACTTCTACCAGCAGAACCACCGCTACCAGTCGTTTGACTTCGTCCAACAAAAGCGCGAGGAATACCTGAAGCTAGATCGCAAACGGCTGAGCGTGTTCGACGCGCTCGACTTCCTCAACACGCTCGTCGACGATTCCGACCCCGACATCGAACTCGACCAGCTCCAGCATCTGCTACAAACGTCCGAGGCGATCCGCACCGACGGCCACCCCGATTGGTTCGTCCTCGTCGGTCTGCTTCACGACCTCGGCAAAGTCCTCTGCCTCTTCGGCGAACCGCAGTGGGCCGTCGTCGGCGATACGTTTCCCACTGGCTGCGAGTACAGCGACCGTATCGTTTACCATGAGTTCTTCGCCGCGAATCCGGACTTCGACAACACCCGCTACAACTCGCGGCTCGGCGTCTATCAGAAAAACTGTGGTCTGCGAAACGTCCAAATGTCCTGGGGCCACGACGAGTATCTGTATCACGTCCTGAAAGATTACCTGCCCGAGCCCGCCCTCTACATGATCCGCTACCACTCGTTCTACGCCTGGCACCGCGAAGGCGAGTACGACTGGCTCTGCGACGATCATGACCGCGAGATGCTCTCCTGGGTGCAGAATTTCAACCCGTACGACCTGTATTCGAAGAGCCCTCAACCGCCGAATTGGCAAGAACTGCGGCCGTATTACACCGGCCTCATCAACAAATACTTACCTACGGAGTTGAGCTTTTAGCCACGCCTAAACACTATCCGCAGTCGGATGCTTCCATTTGTCACGATAGGCCCGCGCCAGTTTTTTGTTGGCCTCTTCATCCCCCACGACGCGGCCGGCCTTCGCGTCCCACTGCAAACTTCTGCCGAGCTCCATCGAAAGATTCGCCAAGATACAACTTGCCGTCGAAATGTGACCTTCCTCGATATCGGCCACCGGCTTTTTCCCCTCTCGCCGCGCCTCCAGAAAATTCTGCATCTGCCGCCGGTTCGCCGGCGCGGCGTACAGCTCCGTTTCCTTGTGCTTGACGTCTTCCGGGTACTTGTCACGCTCGTCGACGAAATCCGCGTGCGACGATTCGCCTTTGCCGTTGGGTACGAAGTCGTACGATTGCACACTTAGCTTCAGTGTGCCCTTGTCACCGTACAGCGTCGCACCCCACGCGTATTTGGGGTCCGGGTTCTCGCCCCAATTGCGCTGCGTCCACACGATCTTCACGTCGCCGAAATCAAAAAGTGCCGATTGCGTATCCGGAGTGTTCACCGTCAAGTCGCCGCCGCGCATCAAGCTGCCGCCCATGGCTGCGATCGACTTCGGCCAACCGAGGTCCAAAACGAAGCGAGTGAAATCGAAGAAGTGAACACACAAGTCGCCAATTTGCCCGTTGCTGAACTCCCGGGCGGACCGCCATCCGCGCGGATGAAACGCCGGATTAAAATCGCGCCACGCGGCCGGACCGACATAGGTTTCCCAGTCGAGATACTCCGGTGGTTTCGTGTCTGCCGGCAATGTTTTCGGCGCGCTGAAATAAGAGTGGATATCCACATACGCCACCTTGCCCAGCGCGCCGGTTTTGATGAACTTGTCACGTGCCTCGAGCAGATGCGGCGTGCTGCGGCGTTCCAAACCGACTTGCACTGTACGATTGTACTTGCGAGCGGCCGCGACCATCGCCCGGCCTTCCACGACGTCGTA
>JABDGM010000095.1 GCA_013286045.1 Planctomycetota bacterium
TCTGACCAACGAAACCTGTGAGCCTGCTTGGGGAACAATGTCCGGCTGTTGCCATTGCCGTTGCTGCCGGTCAACTTAGATTCCAGCGCTCGCTGGTCTTCTTTCTCATCGAGGAGCTTCAAATAGATCAAGTAGGATATCTGCTCGATGTACGTAACGGGATTGGTAGTCCCGCCAGCCCAAAGAATATCGGTGATGCGGTCGAGCTTGCGACGAATATCGTGATTCATCCTTGATTACTCCGCGGCTTTCCGCTGTTGGGGGAGGAAGACCGATCCATTCATGTCGCTGATGATGGATTGCAGTCCCTGTTCGCCAAAGAGCTCAACCCCGAGCTGGCCGGCATTGAGAATCGACAAGGGCGGGGCAAACAGGTCTTGAATAGAAACTTTGCCCTTAGCGATGCCTCGGTTCTTCAGCAGGATTAGATACTGTGATTGCTCCGGCGTCATGTTCTTGGCCACGAGCCAGGCGTGGAAATTCTCATTAAGAATCTCTTCGCGGCTCTTAACCTTGGCGAGCCCGAGAGCTGCCTTTATAAAGTCGATTAAATCGCCGCCCGGATTGTGGTATGCATCTCGAAGGTTTTCTTCGTTGAAGTAGTGCCGCGGCTGATTAAGACGCTCAGCCAATGCCCGCTCTTCGTTCTCACTGAGCGGCTGCGAGTTCTTAACTTTCTTAATAGCCGAGTCTTTTTCGGCCTGGGCGCGGATCGTATCTTCCCAGTTAGTAACGTAATCCTTTTTGTCAACACGCTCGCCTTCGGGGCCAATCTCCACGTAGTGAACGTGCTCTTTCCAAGCGTCTTCTTGTCCGATCTCGACGAGGTCCTTGGCGGGTGGCTTTGTTGTGCCTCCTCCGCCGCCGCCCGAGCGGCCTCCGCCGCCGGTGCCTGTAAAAATGTCTGTATCGGAATCGTTGAAGTATTTGTGATTACCGAAGAAGTCGTAAATCACGAACTTCTGTTTGCCGATCTTTGGACAAGTGCGCGTACCGCGACCTCGCATCTGCTGGTAAAGAATCGGGCTTCTTATACGACGCGCCATGACGATATGGAGCGCTTCTGGGCAGTCGAAACCCGTGTCCAACATACCGACACTGACCGCGACCTGAGGAAACTGCTCTCTCTTAAATTTGCGAATTAGCTCGTCGGCGTCCGTGACATCGGACGTTATGACCTCCGCATACCGGCCTTGGTGTTCCGGATGTAATTCATTGAGATATTTTGCAAGACGCGACGCGTGGTGTTTGGTGATTGCAAAAACGATTGCTTTGCCCGGGGCCGTTTTCTGGCCCGGCGCCAGCTCTTTGTAATTCTCGTGAGCGAGACGATCGAACTCCTGCATCATTAGTCGGTTCGTCGACTCATTCGTCCACTTTCGCTCAAACTCAGCTGGATCGTAATGCTCGTCGTCGACATCAGCGCCCTCAGAGAGAATCTCAGTGATTCCCGTCGCAAACTTGTAGGAGCACAAGAATTCGTCTTGGAACGCTGCGAGTATCGGCAGGGAGAAGTCGGGTTGTCCCGGTTTGCAGTGGTAGAACTGGTACGTATTTCGGTCGATATACTCCGCCGGGGTAGCTGTAAGTCCGATGTGGAAGGCATCGAAGTGGGTGAGCGCTGCCTGCCATGCTCCGTAAATCGAACGATGGCATTCGTCCGCAATGACCACGTCGAAATAGCCGCTCGTAATTTCGTGGTAGCGGCTGATCATTGTTTGAAGCAAGCAAACAGTGATTTGCTTCTCCTCGCGAACAACGCCGGGCTTCAGCCAGTAGGCCGGATGTTGGTTCAAGAGGTCCTGGATTGCCTCCGTCGCTTGTTTGGCAAGTTGTTCACGATCCACAAGAAAAAGAATCTTCTCAGCCCGACCAGCCTTGAGCAGGCGTTTTAGGTAGAGGCAAATCATATCGGTCTTGCCGGTACCTGTGGGTAGTTCAATTAAGAAACGGCGCTTGCCGAGTTCGACGGCGTGGTCGAGCGCTCGCATGCCTTCCTTTTGATAGGGACGGACGGAGCGAGCTTCTCCATTGCGTAGGTAATCATCCGGAATGGCGACGGTCGCCATTGGCTGACGCTGCTTACGCATCACGACCAGACGTTCCAAGTCCCTTCGCGAATAAAATGAGCTAACGACGCGGGCGTCGTCATTTGTGTAATCCCAAAAATAAATCACCTCGCCATTGGACAGAAATATAAACGGCGCTCCGCGCAACTTTGCGTATGGCAAAGCTTGCTGCTTGGCGGAATAGGGGTCGATGCCCGACCGCTTGGCTTCGACTACGGCGAGGGGATGCCCGTTTTGAGCTAGAAGCAAATAGTCCGTCCGCGATCCCTCTTGATGCTGCTCAGTTCTGACCTGTGATTTGTCAGAGGGATCCCAACCCGCTTTGCGAAGTAGCTCGTCGATTTCAATGCGAGCATCGGCTTCGGAATTGGGATCGTAAGGCATTGAGCAACCGGAGAAAGGACGTGCGGAATTTAAGGAAGACCGACTTATGCATTCGATATGCCAATCGCATTTTGAAGCTACAAGTCGCTGGAATTACGGCAATTACTGCCAAATGGCAGTTTCGCTGGGACGCCATCAACTTAAACCTTTGTAGACGCGATTTCAACCTAGGTTGTAGTTTGGCCCGCTTCCCGCATGTATTTCGAGACAGCCTGCGGCGACATCCCCAGGAGGCGTGCGGCTTCGCTTTGATTTCCTTTGGCAATTTCCAAAGCCTTTGCGAAAAGTCGCCGGCGAACGTCTCGAACATACTCCTCTAAAGAGAAGCCGTCGCCCAAATTCGGCATGGAGATGGAGTCATCGCCACCGGACTGCAACGCGAGTTCTATGTTTTCAGGCAGTATCTCGCCCGCCTTGACGAGCAAGGCCGCTCTGTGCACGACGTTTTGAAGCTGACGAACGTTTCCGGGGTAGTCGCTTCGCTGAAGAGAAGCGAGCGCCTCAGGCGAAAACTGGCACTTGCGTCTTAGTCGCTCGTTGATTTGGTCGAGAAAGTAGATGGCGAGCTTCGGAATATCCGAAAGACGCTCGCGAAGCGGAGGAATTCGAATTTCTCCCACACACAAACGGTAGTAGAGATCCTCTCGGAACTTCTTGTCTGCAATCTGCTCTTTGAGCACTCTATTCGTGGCAGCAACAATTCGAACGTCGACCTTTTCAGTCTTTCCTGAGCCAACAGGTTCAATCTCGGATTCTTGTAAGGTTCGCAGAAGCTTCGGCTGAAGATCTAACGGTAGTTCACCAACCTCGTCGAGAAAGATCGTTCCGCCGTTCGCCGACGCGAACTTGCCTGGAAGATCGGCGGTTGCTCCTGTAAACGCTCCCTTCTTATGACCGAATAACGTGCTCTCTGCTAACTCGGAAGGTATTGCTGCACAATTGACGGTTATATAGGGTCCATCTTTTCGAGCGCTAAGCTCGTGTATAAGACGGGCAAATTTCTCCTTTCCCGTGCCAGACTCTCCAACAATTAGAACTGGAACGTCTGAGTCGCTCAACAACTGTGCGGTTTCGAGCGCCTGATGCACAAGTGGATGTTCCCCGACGATACCTATCCTTCGAATAACATCATTAGGATCGGTGGCCTCAGACAGTGGTTCAATATCGGCCCACAAATTTGAACGGATTGTGGGAAATGCCGCATCCGAGACGTCAATCTCGGAGACAAGTGGCTTTTGATCCGTAACGAAATGCGCTGGTCGCGACTGAAGCAATCGAGCGGGTATTTCGCCGCTGGCGGCTAGCATTAACCAACAAGCGTGCATTTGCGGCGTGCCGGATGCCGTACCTACAAAGATGTTGCTGCGTTCGAACGATGGTGACAATTGCTGGTACAAGCCCCTTAGCTCTCGAAGAATGCCCAAGTAGTCGGTTGGATCTTCAAGGGGCAGATCACAACGTTCGATTGATACGTCAGGATACGACTCCGCAATGGCGGCGCCAGTTGCTGATGTTCGTTCTTCGGTCCTAGGTGTGCTTAGTAGGATAACTCTGTCAAAGTGCTTAGCTCTCAGCAGGCTTAGAATTGGACCTTCCTCTTCCTTTCCAGCGATGGGAGAAATCGCGAAAGGGTCGTGAAAACCAGTAAATGTTAGAAGAACGTCGCCCATCTGCACGGATCCAGGATACTTCAATCGCTTGGTACTGAGATCTTATTGCTAAATCAATATCCTCTCAATCTCATCCAAAGTGATTTCGTCGCTCGTGCGATCGTAGAGCTTAGTTGTCCTGGGTGACTCATGGGCAGCGATCACTTGAGCGTGCTCCATTGTACCGCCATTTTCTAAATAAGCCGTGATGCCGGTTGCGCGAAAGGTATGACAAGATATTTTCTGCGATAGGCCAGCAGCTTTTGCACGACGTTTCACCATCCTTAGAGCATCATTTCGGCTCATGCCGCGATCGGTGATTCGCCCACTTCGATTGAAAGTGCGGAAGAGGGGAGATTTCTTTTCGTCGGCGATGCCTGCGTTCTTGAGATACGTATCCAAATACTCATCCGCATTATGATGCGCAGGAACTTCGTGGCGCTTGCCGCCTTTTTCATGCAGTCTGATCCACCAACGTTTTCCTTCCGCGCAACAATCGTCGACTCTCATCGCGACAGAAGCGCTGACTCGCGCAAATGAGTATACCATGACTGCGATTAACGCCCGATCTCGAAGGCCGATAAGCGTAGACTGCTCAATTGAATCGAGAAGTGTCCGCGCCTCGTCGGTCGTCAGCACTGGCGTTTTACCGCGCTTAACGACGTGCTTCGGACCTCGGATTGAAGTGGCCGGATTTTGAGCGACGACTTGTCCGATTACGAGCCAATCAAAGAGCATCCGAATTGCGGCCAAATGCCGCTTAACAGTCGGAGGAGATCCGCGATGTTGCTCAATATAGGCCGCGATGACTATCGGTTCAATTTGGCTGAGTTCTTTGATGCCGCGATCTTCGCACCTTTCGAAGAATTGTCCGATCGCCTGAGCGTACGCAAGTCTCGTATTCTTATTTCGAATCGTGACGGTGAAGAACTCAAGGAAGCGTCGGATGCCGTCTTGCCCACACTGTTGAATTGCCAAGGGCAGATCGACAAGTCCGACGCGTGTCACTTCTTTTTTAATATATGAGACAAGATCCTTCGTCATGCAACGCGATTCAAATGTTTACAAAACAGCGGTTGATGAAACCACCCTACCGACTCGGTTGCTGCATCATAACGTCCTTTATGCTGCACCATTCAAAAGCAGGGTACAAGCATTAATCGAACTGACTAGAATGCTTGTTCTAGACTCAGGAATCGGCTGATCTTGTCCGCCGGCACGCGAGATGCGAGAAATGCAGCAGTGCGTACGTGGAAATTATTCGAATCATCGGGCGTAAGTCTTCACTTATCCGGTAGCGTGAAGCAAGGAGTCGGCGACCCATGCGAAAGCGAATCTTTTTGAGCTCCGTGATGCGGGGTTTTGATACCGAGCGCTCCGCCGCAAAGGACGCAATCGAAACACTGAGGCATGAAGCCATCATGGCCGAAGACTTCGGCGCGAAGCCGCATAGCTCTCAGCTTGCATGCCTTGAAGGCGTTCGGACAAGCGATGTCTACGTCGGGGTCTTCGGCGAACGATATGGAGAGTTGGTTCAGTCCGGCCTTTCTCCAACCGAGGAGGAGTTTCGTGAAGCACGTCGGCGCGGCATGCCGATCCTTTGTTTTATTTCGAAAGGCGACAAGGAGCCTCGACAAGAAAAGTTTCTTCAGGAGATTAAAGGCTTCGAAGACGGATACTTCGTTGCTTTTTATTCCGAGCCAGCGAATCTCGGAAAAGAGGTAATCAGAGCGTTGAACGATTTGTCAACCACTGAAGGACGCATGCTTGACTCAGCCTGTGCGATGAAGATTTTCGCCAGTCGTTTTGACGGATGCTGTCCTGCTGAGAGAGGATCGCCATCGCTGCGAATGGCGATAATTCCCGAACGGCAGACAAGCGAGTACTTTGCGCCTAAGGTCTTGAGCAGCGAAGATTTGCGAGATCAACTTGGCCAGTCGCTCCTCTTTGGCGCCAAACCCCGATTCTTTACGAGTACGCTTGGCGTGGAACACACTGACGGTGAGGACTATCTCAGACTACATCAGGGCTCCGATCGCAGCTCCGAGGCGCAGAGGACATTTGCCGTTTTTCATGATGCTGCTCTCCTTGGCGCCGTTGGTTTACAGCGAGAGCGAGATCGGTCGATGTCGTTTATGACAGGATTCATAATTGATCAGGAGCTAACGGCCGAACAGCTCCTTTCATTCTTTCGAGCCGCGGAAGAGGTCTTCACCGGAATCTCCGAAAGCCAATTGCTTTCAAGTTTCTATGCCTGGATTCAGCTTTGTGGCATTGAGGGTAAATACTTCGGAAAAATCCCCTCGCCTGCCCCGAACGGGATGAGTATGCCCGGCCATCAACTGAGCGATCCGCTCGGAATTCCCAAAGAGTGTCTTCGCGTTACAAGGCAGCAGCTTAAGAATCCGGACGAACTCGTAGGCGATCTAATCGAACGAATTGTGCGGACGTTTCGCGCGGCCGGTGCGTACTATACGGGCGAGACCCGAGGCTGGTGACTGGAGGTCACGGATGACTGCCGGCAAACGAACCATATTCGAGTCCATCTATTGCCGCGGCCTAAGAAACGCTTAAAGGTTGTTAGAATTGATTGCAAACGGGGCGCACAGCAAAATGGAGCAAGCGGCTATCAAAACGTCGGCCACCGGCGGTGATCGGCCTTCAGGCAGCTCCCATTGCACCGCATACGTGGACTTTCTCCGGGAACGTCGGTAAGCCTGCCTCCTTCTCTGGGAGCGAACACACGAAATCATTTAACGGCAGGGAAGTAATTCATGGCGCGATTCGATGAATCGGAAACTAGGGGCTTGTATGAGACTGCTGCAATCTGGCGGAACAAAAGCCTTCAAGAAGGAAACTCGCTTCTTTGGCCGGACGAATTTGTTTGGACAGTCGAAGCTCTCGAAGCATTCAAAAGTTGTTTCATCGACCGTCCGGATATAACGAATGACACTTTCGAAGCTAAATTTCAGCGCCAACTCGCCGATCAGCCGCCGGGCGTCACAAAGCTCGGCTGCGAGCTTCTGCTGATCTACTTCTTGTTCACCAGCTCGGTTCGCGGCACGCGCAAGCGTGAGCTGATCAAAACGGTTGCGAGTTGGAAGAACCTCACAATTGATGAGCAGTCGCCAGTAATGGCAACTCTCGACAAGGGAATCGGCGGCACCGGACAAGCCTTTAATACCCGTCGACCTTCCGAAATTGCATTCTTGGCGCAGTTTGCGCTGCGACTAGCGCAAATGGCCCCTGGGGAACGAGCAGCAATACTTGCGGATCACAAACGTGTGAGAGAACTGCTAGATGAATTGGAAGAGGACGCTACTTACCCCACCAGACATATTCTTCTTCACCTTCTTTTTCCCGACCAATACGAGCGAATTGCAAGCGGGAACCATAAGCAACAAATCGTCGATGTTTTTGACGAACTAGCGGATGCGAATTGCTCGGAAGATCCGGACGACCGTCTGCTATCCATCCGCGGCGCACTAGAAACCCAGCTACCCGGCGTCTCCTTGGACTTTTACCGTAAACCTCTGAGGTCTTGTTGGTATGAGCCAGGGGAAACCGAGGAACTGCGGCCCGTGCAAGCACTCGTAATCAAGCGCCAGATCGTCCTCTTCGGACCTCCTGGAACCGGCAAGACGCACGAAGCAAAGGTGGTGGCAGAAACACTTTTGCGGCAGGCCATTCTCCGCATGTGGAAAGCGAAACGTTATTTCACGGACCAGAATTCCGTGACGAATGTTGTATCCAGTCGAATTCGCCGCATTCAGATGCATCCCGGCTTCGGGTATGAGGACTTAGTTCGAGGACTGCACTTGGTCGAAGGTGGCAAGACTCAGTACCGCAACGGCGTTCTGCTCCAGATCATCGCCGATGTCGCCAAGCAGTCGCCCGACGAGCGTGATCTACCATTCGTCATCATCCTTGATGAGATGAACCGCGCCGACCTCAGCAAAGTGTTAGGTGAGTGTTTCTCACTCCTGGAGGACCGTACCGGTGAAGTCCAACTCGCTGGTCAGGATATCGAGCCACAACTCGTGCGCATGCCCTCCAACATTTACTTCATTGGGACGATGAATCTCATTGACCAGTCTTTAGAACAGGTTGATTTCGCGCTCCGTAGGCGGTTTCTTTGGTTTTTTCGAGGATTCGATCGAGCGGACTTCGTTACCGTCGCCAAGTACAGGTGGGACGAACTGCATCGAGACGGCGAGATTCGTAAACCGTGGGAAAAGTTCGAGGAGGAATTCGATACACTCGCGGACCGTGCCGAATCCCTCAACACATTGATTGAGAACCATCACTCGCTTGGGCCAAACTATCAGATCGGCCACACTTACTTCTGTGACGTTGTGTCGTTCGCGCGCAATGAGCTTGCTGCGAAGCCATCTCGCCAACGGCTGTTGTTCAACAAGAAAAACCAGGCCATCGCGCCGGTTGATTCACTATGGAAATATTCTCTTCGCCCGCTCCTAGAGCAATATCTCTCAGGAGTGGATGGGGCAGAACGTAACGAAATACTTCGCCGAGCGCAAGCAACGCTTCTGAAAGGGATTTGATGAAAGGTGGTGCAAACAAAGGATCCACCGGGATCTCCGCTACCGACCTCTCGCCAATCGAGGGCATGGACCGTAACGACGAAGACTGGCTCAGGGAACTCGCCCGCAATGCCAATAGCGACACACTCTCTCTATCCTTCGTGACCCAACGGGAAGTCCAGCAAGCACCTATCGTTTCTTACGATTCCCAGACCGGGATTTGGTGGGCGGGTCGTTTCGTCGGTGAACTTACCTATCAAGGCCGGACCCTTACGATCCTACCACGTTTCGGGATGCCCGCCCTGAGACGCTGGCTAAGCAGAATATGGGGCATCCGTCTGCTTTCCTCTACGGGGAGGTATGCCAGTGGGAAGATTTGGCTTTGGGAGTTGATCGCCCGGCTTTGGTCAGATCGTATCGTGGTTGCGGCGAAGCACGGATTGCCATGCATCCGCATTGACGAAGTTCACTCTGGCTCGACCGTGCGCGGTCGCCTACTCGTCCGTCAGACGGCGGTGAACCTCCATTTAGGCAGACAGATGCTAGTCAGTCGTACTCGCATCCGCCGAATCGATTCGAGAATTGGGGGGGTTCTGTTGGGCGCTTATGACCACCTTCGTCAGCAGCTTCGCGACGTCGCCGAACCCCGCCTTTGGCTAACTGACCGAGGGCACGAGTTGGTCAAAGAGTTGCAATCCTCAATCGATCGGCGCGCTGTTGAAGAAGCGTGCCGTTCGCGCAGTCCGATCCGCTACACGCCGATAAGTGAGTCGTACCGGCCTGCTATCGACCTTTCGCTCACGATTCTTGGTAGGCACCCGTTCATGTCATCCGCCGAAGGCAGCAATGCAGTATATGGCGCGCTTCTCGATATGGCAGAAATCTGGGAGCTGTATCTATTTCATTTGATTCGGGACGCACTGTCGGAAGCCGAAGTCACTCACGCAGGTCGGTCATCTGAGGCTGTATTTTGGCTGCTCACAGGAAAGAGTGGTGACCGAATCGGGGCTATGAAACCGGACATTCTTTTGTCTTCGCGCGACGGGGCAAGACGGATTATCCTCGACGCGAAGTACAAGTCAACGACGCCAAGCCCGAGCCGCCCCCACGGAGTGCTCCGAGAAGATCTCTACCAAATGGCGGCGTACCTAAGCGTTGAGGCAATATCGCCTGGCACGCTCGACGGAGGGCTCGTTTACCCCTCATCGACTGCGGTTTCATCACTCGAATCAAAAAGTCCTTTCCGCGTCCAGCGCAGCGACGCACAATTCTTCTTCTTCGGCTTGAATTGTTCGGACTTCGTCAATTCAATTGGATTAACCCCCGCCGAAATTCAATTTGTTGCTGGACTCCGCTCGCACTTGCAGCTGTAATGACGGCGCGGTTTCAGATGACGTGTCGTCGGCTGACCGTGAAGCACGCCAAGAAACAGCCCTTTTAGAAACGGTGCTGAGATCTCTCAACGTCGGCTGCTCACAGCGAGCGTTGAGACCGCCAGTCTGAGCGGCAGAAAAGTGGCCTGCCCCACAAAGGGGCAGGCCGAAGTGTTTTGACGCAAGTTATCACCAGACCTCAAAGCCGCCGCAGTGCCGAAGGAACACAATCCATTCTTGGAGGTGTTCCCGTCGGACACGGTACGCGGATCGATGCCTCAGCGAGGGATTCTCTGCAATTTCCTTTTCGGAAACGAAGCGTCCATTTTGCACGACTCGCAGCGTCGATTCTCGGATGTAAGTGTCACCGGAGAACTTAGACAGCCATTCCGCGAATCTTGCCGCCATTTCGGCACAGACGGTTTGCCCCCGCGGACCTTTACCGCCGTTGCAGGCCATGGCCCAGTACACTTCATCGTCGAGAAGGTCCAAGCAGACTTCTCCCATCAGGTAATGTATGGGATCCCACGCCCATATATTCGCTCTGAAGTACTCTCCTTCCTTTGCACTCGGGTCGGCGGCAAACTTTTTGCACTGGCCAGCGAGGCTAGCGAGATTGGCAGCAGGCTTTTGGAGCGCGTGGTGGCTACGCCTGAGCGCGTTTAGGGCATCCGGCCAGCTGACGATCTCGCTACTCTCGGTGGGAGTGTTTGCAATCGCTCTATCGATTGCCGCGTTCCGTTCGTCTTTTGGCATGCGCGCGATCATTGCGGCTTTCGATATGCTTAGCTTGCCGTCGTAAACAAGCTCCTCAAGCCGGTTACATTCTGCCGCGAGAACCTTGACTGCCTGCTTGCAGCGATTCTTATTGAATCTCGCAATTCAGGCGGATGGATGGAGCCAATCGGCAGCGGCCAATCATCGGTTCGATTGAGGTCCGCTAGCTCGGTGAACTGGTTCGAAACACAAACACCGTCAATCGGCTCGGCCGGATGGGAAGCAAACCAGCCCACGGCGTGCGCTTTGCGTCCCGTCTGGCTCACGATGTTCCAGAGTGCTTTGGTTTTTCGCGATGTGCTGCTAACCGGCCGCACGCCGTTTCCATCAGGAGAGGGCTCGATGAAACCGAGGATACCGTGTTTATCGGGGCGCTTACCCGTGGCGATCGAATTCCACAAAATCGGCGACAGTGCCGGCCGCAACGTCGAGATATTGCCCATCACGCCGCCCTCGACGAATCGCGAAAGGGCGGGCATTTGGCCGGCGTCCATCAACGGCGAAATGACTTTCCAGTCGGCGGCGTCCCAGCCGATGAGCAAAACGCGCGACGCAAGAGGGGCACGTGGCATGACCTGGTTGGGTACCAACACGAAGGGGGTCCGCGCCTAGTTGGCACGGACCCCTGATGTCGATTTAAGGCTAAAAACGAAGACAGCCTCAGGCGGCAGTCGATTCTGATCGACGGAGGCTGACACGACCGCGTCGTGCGCAAACGCCGATTGCACCGGCGGCTAGTAGCGCTAGCGATGAAGGCTCCGGGACCCCCGTGTCGCCGGCAACTATTCCCGCGCCGCTGTTGTCATAGGCCCAGTCCACGAATGTAATACCAGTGGCGCCACCGCGTGGCGGCTCACCAGTAACCGTCTTCGCGATCTGAACCCAGCCGTACATCGGTGCGCCACCGTTGACACCGGGTTCCGTGAATCGAATACCCATGTACCCGGAACCGGCAGGAACCCAGTCGCCGACTGTGGCATTGTTCATGAACGCGAACTGACTGGGCTGGCCAACGAATGTCGAGGTCGAGTCAATCGTCGCGCCAGACGGAAGCTTGGCGACGTCGGCGGCGCCTGCTCCGGGGGCCGAACTCTTCACGAGGACCGGGTTCGTACCCCCCGGCAAATACATTCCGAAGAAACTTCCAGTTGAACCGCCGTTCACATAAGGATTAATGTCCCAGCCGGGATTCGAGCCGGGCGAAGCGTTGGAGAGCTTGGTGACCAGGTTGATGTAAATGCCGGGAGAACCGTTGGTCAGCACATCGTTTTGAATGCCGCTATATACAATGGCAGCGTCTGCATGTTCTGGTTGACCGACAACTGCGGCCATCGTCGCGGCGGCTGCACAACCTACAAAATGGCGATCCAAAGCTTTTGACAATGTAGCTCGGATTTTCCGCGGCGCACGTTTTCGTCGACTCATGAAGCGTCTCCTTTGCACAAACCAAAATACGCCTGACCGCACGGCGTGCGGTAAATACCAAATGCCACTCAGAGCCGATAAACTGGAGCAGATCGCATACGGATCTGGGCGCCCAATTGGCAGCGCAGGGGTGGGAGCTGGCGACTCCGATGATAGTGCAAACTGCCCCGAAGTCAACGAAAATGACCCAAATGTAAAAAAACTACTCTTTCTCTCGCAGGCATTATTTTGCGGTATGGCTGAAATAGATTTCACCGTTGTCGTCTCTGGACTCCCCCGTTCGGGAACCAGCGTCATGATGCAAATGCTTGCCGCAGGCGGAATTCCGGTCGCCACGGACAAATGTCGCCCGGCAGATGCAGACAACCCATGTGGGTACTTTGAACTGGAATCTGTCA
>JABDGM010000096.1 GCA_013286045.1 Planctomycetota bacterium
CGGCGGCTAATCTCAGCGACGTCGGCGCCAGTACGACATATTTTCCCAGCGGCGTACCGACATGTCCGGTCGACGGCACCGCCTACACAATCAATACAACCACGGGACTCGTAATCGGCCACACCCACTAGCCGCAACGGAACTTAATTATTTTATCACAATTTGGTTCCACCGAATCCCAAGTGACCTACGTTTAGATAAACAATTGCCGGAAAAGCCTGACCCGTTGGTCAACGAGTCATTTTTCCGCCAAGAATAGGCTCACCGAGCTACATCGGAGTTAGCAATGAAGACAGTTGGTAATCACAAGCGAGCGGGTTTCTCGCTCATGGAATTGTTGGCCGTGGTCACGATCCTCGGCATCATCGCCGCGATCATCGTGCCGCGCGTGGCCGTATCGAGCGACACCGCCAAAGCGAAAGTCAACGCGCATAGCAAGGCGACGATCAACTCGGCCGTCGAGCGTTGGTATGTAGAAAAAGGCACTTGGCCCGCTAATAACCTTTCCGATATCGGCGCCGACACCAACTACTTCCCAGATGGTCTGCCGGTCAACCCGACGAACAACACCGCTTATTCGTTGAACGCCACGACGCACCGCGTCAACTAACGTTTGCCGTACCTGCCTAATGGAGCAAGTGGGAGCGCTAACATGATTCGCACGAACTCGAAACGGTCCGGTTTCTCCTTGATGGAATTGTTGGCTGTGGTCACGATCCTCGGCATCATCGCCGCGATCATCGTACCGCGTGTGGCTGTGTCGAGCGACACGGCCAAGGCCAAGGTCAACGCTCACAGCAAAGCCACGATCAATTCGGCGGTTGAGCGTTGGTACGTTGAAAAGGGAGCGTGGCCTGCGACGAACCTTTCAGACATCGGCGCCGACACGAACTATTTCCCAGATGGTTTGCCAGTCAACCCGACCAACGGTGCCGCTTACACGCTGAACGCGACGACCCACCGCGTGAACTAGCGGTTAGGGCTTGAGCCCGCGAGCCTGGCACACATCTGGCTAGAACTCGCAGGCGTAGGGCTACCGCGATGACTCACTCGCCTCATGCCGGTTATTCATCTGTCATGGCACGCTGCGTCTCTGCGCGGCGTGCCATGACTCTTATGGAAATCGTTGCCGTCACGTTCATCATCGGCATTGTCAGTATGATGTGCGCGATCCACTACGGCACCGGCGCCATCGCCGATGTCGACGCCCAAGGCTTTGCCCGCCGTGTCGCACTCGATTGCTCTCAGGCACGTCGTCGGGCGATCTCAACCGGCGATAACCACCTGCTCCGATTCACGCTCGTGAGCGGTAAAGCCACGCAGTACGGCGTTTATCGTAAGGTCAGCGGCGTGCCCACGCTCGTAGACGACGTCCACGTCGTTCCCACGGGTGTCACCGTCACGACCGGCGGCATCACCGACCTGGAATTCCAATTCACGGGTGAAGCCTTAGGCTCTTACTCCGTCAACGTGACAGCCCAGGACCGCAATCGCACCGTCACGGTCTCACAGTGCACAGGCCAGTCGTTCGTGCAATAAGCAGCGGACGTTCTCAAATCTCGGTTGCGGTCTAAGCTCTTCTAACCGGTCTAATCGTTCCATCCGCAACCAGCGACCGCGCAGCTTCTTTTGATTGTCGCCCGCCGAAAGCTACGTTTTCCTGGGTCTTTGCGCCCGCGCTGCCCGTGTTGCGCGCAGTCGCCGTAAGTCTTTTGGTCGATGGTCATGTTATCAGTAGCCCCTATGCAATCGAGATATGCCAAGCGGCGACGCCTCGCGCGACATCGCCTCGGCTACTCGTTGCTTGAGGTCGTGTTGGCGTCGACGATCTGCGCCTCCGCGCTGGTACCTGCTCTCGCCGTAATGCGCGATGGCATGACGCTGTGCGACATCGTCGATACCCGCCACCTGCTCTTGGTCTACGGCGTGTCGAAGATGGAAGAGCAGCTCGCCATCGTGGGGGCAACTTGGGCGACTGGCAACCTCGCAGGCAACTTCGCATCCGACGGCCAGTCGAGCATCCGTTACACCGTCACGCGTACTGACGCACCCGCCGGCGGCGGTCTCACGAATCAATTGATGGTGATTACCGTCACGACGTTCAGCGACGACAACGGCAATACCACGATGGACGCCGCCGAAGCCCGCTTAACCTTCACGACAAAAGTCGCCAAACTCACGAGTTATGTTACGAAAGCCGGCAGCTAAAAATCGAAGACGCGGCTTGTCGCTGCTCGAAATGATGGCGGCCACCGCGATCATGGCCACGATCACGGCGTCGGTCGTCGTCGTCATGCGCTCCGGCTATGCCATTTGGAACGCCCAGGAAGCCGACATCGACGTCTTGGAAAATGGCTACGGCGTCTTGCGGCATTTCTACACGCAAATGCGGCAAGCGAACACGATCACCGCCATCACCGCATCCAACAACACGCAGGGAAGTTTATCGTTCACGACTTCCTCCGGCGTCACACGCACATGGGCCCGCGATGCATCCTCGAACGTTTATTTCAACAATGGCGTGCTCAACCAGCTACTCGCCAAAAACATCATTTCGCTCACCTTCACCGGATACAAAGCAGACGGCATCACGGCTACAACGACTGTCACCGATATCCAGGTCGTCCAGTGTCAGGTCCAAATCACGCTGCCCCGCGGCGCCGGCGTAACGCGAACCCTTACCTCCAAAGCCTGGGTGCGATGCTGGTGAACCACATGAACAGCCATACCAACACACCGCGATCCACGAATCAGTATCGCGTCATGCGACGGCGAAAGCCGCCCGGCATCGCGCTGCTGGTTTGCCTATTCGTGCTCTCGATCGTGAGCGTGTGGACGGTGGACATGCTCGATTCGGCGTCCGTCTACCAATCCGCGCTACGAAACACGATCGAATATGAACAAGCTTTGTATCAGGCGAACGCCGGCGTACAGCACGTACTTGCCCAACTCGAAGCGAACGTAAACTGGCGCGGCACGGTGACCGGCGGAAGCTACCCGGCGAGCGGCTCCTATTCGGCGACGGCCGCCAACGGCGCCGCGACCGGTACCGTCGACGTCACATCGTCCGGCGTTGCCGGCGAAACCACTCGCCGATTGGCCGCAACCATTTTGGTGAATTGAGGCATTACGATGAGTTCAGCAATATCGAAAGATCGACGCCTAAGCACCGACCGGCGACAAGCCGGCACCGGCGATCGTCGCCGCCAGGCCGAAAACCGCTACGCAATATTCGAGGTGTGCCGTTCGATGTTGCACCTCGCGATCGTCGTTCGCGGTGCCGGCGCCGAGGGAACGCCCGACCGCGTTGTCACACGCTCCATCCGCTGGCGGAAAGAAGCAACTTCGCTGAACACCGACCAAGGCATTCACGAAATGACCGAGGCCTTCCGCTCGCTCGTGAGCGAAGAACGCCTGAACGGTGCCAAGATTCGTGTCGCGCTCGGCGGTGAGTTCTGCGTGACCCGTGTCATCACCGGCCCAACCGAAGACGTCCGCCGTGAATTCGCAGAGCTCGAAGAACGCAGCCTGCGTTACCTCACGCTCGGCCCCGGCCCCAAAGCGCTCGCCGGTAACACGCAACAACTCGACGCCCGCCACCAGCACGCTTTGCTTGCCGTCGCCAACCAACGCACGCTCGATCACTTAATGCAGATTTCCGACGCCGTCGGCCTGCAGATCGAATCTATCGAGCCATCGCTGATCGCGCTCAGCCGCGCCCAAGCACAACTGCGCGATCCTTGCAAAGATGCCGCCATCTTGATTCAGCTCGACGAAGGAGCAGCCGAACTCGGCATCTGCCACGCCGGCCGCCTACTCCTCGACTACCGCCCCGGCGGACACACGAACGCAGAAAACGTCGCCGGCCTCGTAGCGCAGCATTTGTCGCGGCTGCAACGTTACATCGAGCGATATCACAGCTATATCGATTCTCCGCTACGTCACGTGTATCTCGCGGGCGATGCGAACGCCGTCGCCGTTGCCAGTAAAAAATTCGGTGTGCTACGTAACTTCCAAGTTCATATTCTGCAGCCGGCCGATATCGAAATGCCCTGGCAGCACGCGGCCGAGGTGCCTGGTACCGACCTGGCCGCCACGCTCGGGACCGCAATGGCGCTTTACTCCGACTCCGCCGAAAAGCAGGGCCCAAACCTTATTGAGAATGCCCTGGCCCAACTCCGCGAGCCGCTCCGACCAATACTTATTCGCAGCTTCCTTCCGTTCGCTGCCGTGCTGGCAGTCGCAGCCACTTTGTTTGTACTCCGGCTTCAGCAATGGGGCGGTATCTCGACGGTCCAATCTCAACTGGATGAACTCGCGCCGATCTGTGCCCGCGCCACCGAGCTGCGTCTTCAACTTGGCAACGCCGAATCGAAGCTCACGCAACTGGCGGCACTCGCAAAGCAACTCCCGCAACCGGGCTGGCAGCAAATCTTCAACCACGTCAGCCAAAGCATGCCGGACGACGTCTGGCTCGACCGGCTTACTTTCCATGACGGTAAGAGCGCCTCGCTCACTGGTGCTAGCTACACCGACGGCGGCGTGTACGACTTTGTCGGTTATTTAAAACAGGTTCCTGATATCAGTGAAATCGCGCTCGAGGGTACTGGCGTTGGCCAAAGCACCACCGGACCCACGACGAACTTCACTTTGCAGCTCACGTTGGCAAACCTTGCCGACCACAGCGAGAAGGAGGTGCGACATGATTGAGCCAGCACTCCGCAAATTTTGCGAGTCCCGGCACCGTAAGCTAATCGTTATAGCCGGAACGTTTGTTGTAGGGCTTGTGCTGATATTGCCGCTGGTCGATGTCTTACGGGCGGGACGTGACGAAAGGGCAAGTTTGCTCGCTGAGCTAGACTCTGCTCAAAGCGTCGCCGCGGAGATGAAGGAGTTTGAAACCCGGGTAAACGAAAAGCTTACCCAGGTGAAAGGATTCGAAGCTCGCACGGTCGACGACGAAACGATGCCCGCCCTGCGCGGCAAACTTGTCGACTTGGCGAAGGAAACAGGCTGTAGCATTCGCCGACTGAACGTAGGTGCAATGGCCGCTCGCGCGTGGAAACCCGGCGAGAGCCCGTTCGCACAAACGACCGACAGAAAACCGGCCGATGCCGCACCGACCATCCAGCTCGAGTGGCGCCCTGTCAGCATCTCGCTGAGCGGCACCGGCTCAAGCCTGCGGAGCATGGTCGAACGCGTGGCGGCCTCCGGAATGTTGTTGCATACCAAATCGCTGGAAATGTACCCGTCGAGTCCGACTCGCCAGAATCTCACCTTAGATATGGAACTTTGGTACTACACGTTGGCCCACAAAGGCTAAACGCGAGACCAGGATAGATCCCCGATCGATCGCAGCTCGCAGCGCAAGCAATGGATTGCTTGTGCAGACAACCTGATGTAGTGCAGAAGTGTCACGGAGGACACATGGCACCATGGAGCGTGAACCAACGCGCGCGACGCCACGATGCGTCGCATCGCAATAACTACGCTCCCGCTGCGCTCGTACTTTCGTTCTTGTTTGCCGTCTCCGCAGCCTTCGGCCAAGCCCCCGCCGCCGATCCCCCAGCGACCGCGGTCGCTGCCACCCACAACGCGTCGGCACCCCTTCCCCCGCAGTCACACGACGACGCCACGCCTGGCGGCACTTCCGGCGATCAACTTCCCCCACCGTCGCCCCCTGGTTCGCCCACCTTGGCAGCGCCCGACTCCGCCGGGGGTTCGCACAGTCTAACAAAACCGCCTATCAACGGGGCCCCGCCAAAGACTTCGCCCGTTATCAGAGAAAGCGAAGACCTCGCCAAAGCCCTCGAACACCCCGGCGATCTCAACCTCCACGGCCTCACGCTCAACGCCGCGCTGTTCACGATCGGCGAACAGTGGAACATCAACATCGTCGCCGGCGATTTGCAGGGCAACGTGAACGGCGTATTTAAGCAGGCGCCGCTCCGAGAAATCCTCGACTCCATTCTCCTCTCGAACGGCTACAACTACCGCGTGGTCGGCAAAAGTCTGGTGGTCAGCTCTGTTGCCGAGCTCGGCCAAGTGAACCCATTCTTCCAATCTGCCACGATCACCGTTCAAAACGCCGACATCGAAGAAGTTGTGCAAGGCGCTCAGCTGCTAACGACCCCCAAAGGCCAGGTGCGAGCGCTCAAATCCGCCCACAGCATTGTCGTGCTCGACTTCCCGGACCGCGTGAAAATGATCCGCGAGTTCGTCAAAACGCTCGAGTCTGCCGGCGGTGGCGGTCACTTCGCAACGGCCGAAAACCGCACTAACGGCGGACTCGACGTCGGATACTTCCGCACGCAGCACATCGCCATCAAAACCGCCGAGCAGGCCATCCTCCCGGTCATGAGCAAGGTCGGCAAATGCTCGATCATGGAGAAAGAAGACCGCCTGATCGTTGCCGACTACCCCGAAAACCTGGCAATGATCGAAAAAGTGCTCATCGAAATCGACCACCCACGCCCGCAAGTGCGAATAGTCGCGCTGATGTACGACATCAGCCTGGAAGACATCCAACAGATTGGCATCAACTGGTCGCCTACCGTCAAGGGCCGCATTGGCAGCGATGGCAAGGCACAAACTTCGCTGGGCGTCGATTCGGTTACCCAAGTTCCCTTTGCAGCTGGCACTGTCGGCAACACGCTTACGTTCATGAGCCTTAGTCGATACCTCGATATCACCACGGTCGCTCGGTGCCTTTCCGACGCGAAGGACGCCCGACTGCTCGCCGACCCAAATGTCGCCGTGCTCGAAAACGAAGACGCGATTCTGGAAAAAGTCTCTGAAATTCCGTACCAGCAGCTCACGCAAACGTCTCAGGGGGGCAACATTGGTACGACCGCCTTCAAGAAGGTTGGTATCACGCTCACCGTCCGACCAAAAATCGCGGCCGAGGGCGTCATTCGCATGGAAGTTAAGCCCGAAGTGAGCCGTCTTACCGGCTTCACGCCCGGCGACAATCAGCCCATCGTCGACACGAGCTCTGCCGCGACGGTGCTCACGATTGCCAACCGACAAACGGTTGCTATTGGCGGCTTGCGACAGCGACAAGACGTTGGCGAGTTTTCTGGCGTGCCCTACTTGAAAGACTTGAATCTCGTTGGCCGCCTGTTCCGCTCGCGCGATACCGACGTCCGCGAGAGCGAGCTCGTCGTGTTCATCATGCCGGAAATCATCGCGTACGACGATCAACCGACCTGCCGCCAGCAGATCGCCGTAGACACAATTGGCTGCCGCCTCGACCAGATCCCCGAAGCCGAAGGCTGCCCGCCGTGCGTTCGCCGGCTACCTGCTGGCGTTGTCGATTGTGGTACGCCCGCGGCCGGCGACCCCTCCGGAATGGCTTCGCCGATGATCCCGTCCGCCGTACCCGGCGACGTGCCGATGTCTACGCCCGCGCCGGGCGGTGAGTTTTACGGCCCGGAATCCGGGCCTTCGAGCGGCAGCCCGCAAGAATCGCTCCCTCCGCCGCCAGCGCTGCAACTCCACGGTCCGCTATCGGCCACTCAGATTCCTTCCGCCGAACTCCAATTTGGCGTCGCGGGTCGTAGCGAACAAGTTCAGGCCCTCATCGCCGACGGCCGTCTCCGCCGCCTGCCCGTTGTCGCCGTCGTCGACCAGAAACCCGCGCCAGCCGCGCTTACCAAGCCGAGCATCTTCCCCGGCCCTGGCAAAGAGCCGGCCGCTTTGAGTCCCATCCAAGACGAATCGTTCCGTACCGCCGACCGCGACAGTGGTGCCCCCGGATCAGCCGCAGGGCGCTAGCCCCCGGTTGCAGTTCCGTCACATTCGGCACAACCCGTATCTATGCGTGAATTCGTCCGCCTCATCGCAGCAAGCTAGATTTCCCTAGAGGCTTGCTCCTATGAACCACCTTCTGCGCCGATTCCCGCTCGCGCTATGTTTGGCGCCGCTCCTCGCTGGTTGTCACGCGGACTCCCAGCCGGACCCGAAAGCGGAGCCCCCCGCGATGGCGACCGAAGCGCCAAAGCCCGAAGCGAAACCGGCTAATCCCACGCCGGACCTCGCCAATCCAAAAGTCACGTCAGCCCAGCCCGCCGCGTTCGCGCCACCATTTCCCGATCGTCTCGAAATCTTCGAGCCACCCAAGCGTGCTCAAACCTCGGTGAAGCGGGATGACGAGCACGGCCAATCCGTCGAGCTCAAAGGCTTCATCGACGTCGACCAACCGCGCGTGATCCTATCGATTGATGGCGTCGTTTCGCCCGTCCCTGAAGGCGGCGAGAAGTATGGCGTCCACGTGATCTCGATCCAACCGCCAAGCGTCGTCCTCCAACGCGGCCGCAACCGTTGGACCGCGACGCTCGAATAATACGAATAGCGACTCCTGCGACGGGGCTCAATACCTGCCGCCTAATCGATCGCTTGCGGTTTAGCTCGACCACAACGCACACCACGCCGCCGCCGGCTGTTAACCCGTCTCTTCCCAAGGATTCTGCGGCAGCGATTCCGGCGCCGGATGCAGCTCCGCCTCATCCTGAATCACCCGCGCAGGCGCGGACTCCCGAACCACGCGCAGCTCGCCGATAACTCGCGGCATGTTCAACAGCAGCACGCAAACGGCGATTCCCGGCACGACAAGCGCAATCACTTCGGAATCGCTAACCACGCCTCCAAAGGCCACGTGCGCCAAAGAATAAAACGGATCGGAGATTTGAATAAAGCTGTAGTCCACATCGCGCAACCTCGTCGACATCGACTTAATCGCGTACGGTATGCCAAACCCCGACAACACCAGCAAGAAATTAATCAGCACGCTGGCTAGCATCGTCACCGTCGCAATCCGCCGCAAGCCGCCGATGACAATTAGACCGAGGCCGAGGTACCCCACAATGTAACCCCAACCGATCACGATCAAATAAAATAATTCCTCGGCATGGGGCCCGCCGCTGCTTGCGCCCGACCTATAACTCGACACCACCGCCGCGACGAAGCCCAACGCAGCCAGCGAAGTAATATTCGCGATCACGAACATGTACCCGCTTGCCGGGCCAGGATTCAGCCAGGAGAAAAACATCCGCCCGGTAAAGCTCTGGGGCAATCGACGTCGCACGCGTTGCGAAATCCCAGGCCGTTCCGCCGTCAGCAGCGTGCCCATCACGAACCAGTAGATAGCGCTTAGCGTTATCATTGCCGCCACCGCTCCCTCGGCGTAGGAATCACTGATCCACGCATATCCCATCCAGCCGAGGAACGCCGCCTGCTGCGCGATCATGCAAACTCGCAGCGGCGTCGAGCGATTTTCACTCGTAAACGTAATCAACCCCGCCGATGCAAAAAACGCGAGCGCAAAAAACGTGAAGTACGCCGTCGCCATCGCCGCCGTTGCGATCCAAAACGCGCTATCGACGCCGAAAATCGCAGCTCGCCCAAAGTTCACCGCGCCCACTCCCATCACAATTGAGAGATAGAACATGAGCAGCAGAGCGGCCACAAATGCCACCAGAATGATGACTTGAACGAACCGCTGTGGCGTCAGCGTCGCGAGCAAAATCCCAATCATCGACAGGCCCAGCGACCAGAAAAACGTGTATACGAGCAGCACCGCGATCGTCGGCAAATCCACGCCGCGCAGCAAATAGGTGAATGCCAAGCACGGCGTAATTGCGGAAAAATACACCGCCATCTGCGTGATCGAACTGCCCAATTTGCCGCTAATAATTTGCCGCGGCTTGAGCGCCGTGATCGACAACAAATCGTATGTGTTGTCTTCACGCTCCGCCGTCAACGATCGGAACGCCGATAGCGGCACCACCACCATCAGCGGCAACGCGAGAATAGCGTAGTACCAAACCAGCAGCGTGCCACCTTCCGCCGAATAAAAAATCCGCGGTCCAACGTACGCCACCACGCCAATCGTCGCGATCCAGCACGCGACGAGCATCAGCACGAACGTAATCGTAAATTGCGAGCTCTTCAGAGCCTGCCGCGTTTCCTTGACGAGAATCGGGTTGAGCCAATCCCCCGCGTAAATGAGAAACCGATCAATCGCCGACCAAATCGCTTCCGCCCGCGCCCGCATTGGGTGGATAGCTTCGCCATCCACTCGTTTCGTGCCCTCCAGGGTCGTTGCATCTATCGTCATTGCACACGCCCCTCGGTCACGTGCAGGAACACATCTTCCAGCGTCTTATGCTGCGCTCCAAACTCGATCACGGGAAAACCTGCCTCAACGATCGCGCGCAACAATGCCACTTCCGCCTCGGAATCGCCCGCATGATTGAATATCGCTAGGTCACCCTCGATTTTCAGATCGAAGATTCCTTCGCGTGCTGCAAGCCAATTCCGTAAGCGCTCTCCATCTCGCAGCACACGAACTCGGGCCGTACTTCGAACCTGCACACCGTCGCTGATTTCCTTCACCGATCCCACGGCCAGCAGTTGCCCCTGCTCGATGATCGCCACCCGGTCCGCAATTTCCGCCAGCTCCGTAAGAATATGCGAGCTAATCAAAATCGCTTTTCCCGCGGCCGCCAATCGCTCGATCATCTCGCGCAGCTCGATGCGCGCCCGAGGGTCGAGCCCCGCCGCCGGCTCATCCAATATCAGCACCGAAGGATCATGAATCATCGTGCGGCCCAAACACAGCCGCTGCTTCATGCCCTTCGACAATCCATCGATCGGTTTGTACGCCAGCGTATCCAGCGCCGTGAAATCCATCACCTCGTCGATCGCCCGTAGCCTTTCCTTCCCTGCGAGCCCATACGCGCGGGCAAAGAAGTCGAGATACTCAAGCACGTTCACGTTCTGATACGTGCCGAAATAATCCGGCATGAACCCGAGCCGCCGCCGCACCCGGTCAGGGTCATCGACCACCGAAAAACCATCGACGAACGCATCGCCCGCCGTCGGTTCGTCGAGCGTCGCCAGAATCCGCATGCTCGTCGTCTTACCTGCCCCATTCGGTCCGATATAGCCAAACACCTCGCCCGCGTACACTTCGAACGACACATCATTCACCGCGTGCGTTTGCTCAAACACGCGGTGCAAATGCCGAAGCTCGATTTGTGGCGGAGACGCGCTAATCATGACCGAACGTCCTTACCAGCGACCTTCGACGACGTGAAAACTCGCTTCTTCCTTGGCGTACGAAACGCCAAGCTCAACTTCAGGCCCGATTTCCGTAATCGCCACGTAACTTCGTGGCGGCAGTTCCAGCGCCGCTTGACCATTCACACCCGTCAAATTCGACAATTCAGCCCGCGCCAAATTCTCAGAGAGTTTTGCCGTGCCAGGCTGCAACCCGTATCGCCAATACGGCTGGTATCGCTGCCGCGAACGCAAGGCATAAACGTCCGAGTCGCCCAGTGCCAATTCCGCCGGCGCTTGGGGTGCATTGTCAGCGATCTGCTTGTTAATCAGTTTCGCCGCCTCTTCGCGACTAACTGCCTTCAGCCCCGCCGCACCGTCGCCTGCGATTTTCTCACCCAAGTAATACTTGCCTTCGCTGTTGACGACCACAAGCGTCTTGATCGGCGAGCCAAGCTGATTCTTCACCCGCAGCTTCTCTCCCGACTCAAGCATTTCAATCGAGTGCGGCGTCTTCCGCGAACGAATCGTCAGATACTGAGTCGGTGTCCGCGAGTTTAACCAGCCTTGCTTAAGCTGCGCATGCTCGTCGCTCCAAACTATGTCGCGCTCTTCCCACGCGCTTAGGTCGCCAGCCCATGCGGGCAGAATTGGGTACAACGTCACATCCGTCGGCATCATAAGGCCGGCGCCCGGCGCCAGCCCGGAATAATACGACAGTCGCGACCAGCATGCGGCCTCGCCGGTCCGCTGATCCAGCGTCGTAAAGCTATCGGCTCTTACCCGCGTTTCAAATCCGTCCGCCAGAATTGCGTATGCGAACAGCGCCAACGTCGTAATCCCCGCCGCCAACGGCACGGTGAGCACCATCAAGTGCAAACGCTTGTACCGTTTCAACACCCAATAGTTCGCCGGTCCGATCAAGAGCACGAACAACGTGATGAGCACTTGGAAATAGGTAACCGGCGCCATCCCCACGCCAGGCACAAGAAACTTCGCGAATTCGGTGTTCGCGCTATCAGGCGTCATCCCATGACGCGTTTCCCACCGTTGCGTGCGCCGCAGCCCCAACGCCACCCCTTGCGGCAAATCCTCCATCGGGTCGCCTCCGCCAGCGGTCACATTCGGGTTCGCTGAAGAGGGCAACAGAGGAATCAACGCCACGTCGTTCGGATCGCGGTACGCCCGGAGCTTCCCCAATCCCAAGTTTTGCTCGACGAACCACGGACTCGAGTCCGTCGCTCGCTTGTTGCCATTCGTCCCATTCGAGTCGGTCCCTTCCTCGGTCTTTACGAAGTT
>JABDGM010000097.1 GCA_013286045.1 Planctomycetota bacterium
GTCGGACGACGTCGGCGACGCCGCTTAGCGTGGCATATGCGACGACTTGAGAACCGGGAGGCAACGCGGCAGTGACCTTAGCGACGCCGGCGTCCCCCGATAGCCCAGGCTTCTTCGCCTTATAGAATTCCAGCGCGTTCTTTAACCGTTCGATCGATGTGTAGGCCATCACGACCGTGTGTTCGTCTGCCGGCGCAACGTAGACCTTGAGCTCGTCACCAGGGCCAATCATAAGCTTCATCATTTTTTGCGGATCGGGGCCGCCGGCTGGCGCCAATTTGCTCATGTTCGAAGTATTCATCGAGACTTCTAAGACTTCGGTCTCGCCCAGCTTAATTCGTTTGGTTGTCGCAACCGGAATGGCAGAAGTCTTCGTCTCTTTGATAAAATCGCGCATGCCTGCGAGGGATTTTTCGTAACTGTCCATAAATTTCTTGGAATCGTCGACGCTCAGTGCTGCCAACATCTTGCTGTACAGGCCAGTGCCTGGCTCAGGAACGCCAAGCACCATGCGCATGGCGTGTACTCCGGTCATTAAACCCGCGGAAAGCTCGACATATTTCTGCGCTTGTTCGGGTGTGAGTTTGAACTGGGGCTGATTTTGCATCATTTGTACGGAGAACTTCATCAAGTGCTCCGTTGCTCCTGGAGGTACGACGCCTCCCATCGCGGCGACGAACGGCGCGGAAGGAAGGCCGGCGAGAAGATCTTTCGAATTGGCCTTCGTTTCGGCGGCCCACTTGGCCCACGCGCCTTCTGGTGTGAATTGGACCCGCTTAACTAGTTCGACCGTTTCAGCCGAGTCGATGCGCAATCCAAGGCCAAACTGTTGTACCTCGGACTCGGCCGCGGCGAACAAGTCCAGGTACATATTGAGCGCGTCGGCTGCGGACGGCCCATTTACACCTGGCGCTTGACGCAGCTGCGTTTGAATCGTCCGAACGCCATGGGTGAGTTTAGGGAGCAGCTGCTTAATACCATTCGTCGTCAATGCGACGCTAATCTTGTTTTCGTCGAGCCACTTCGTCAGAGGGGCGTCGGTGGCTAGATTAGTCGTGGACGCGAGAAACTGTGCCAGAGTGTCGCGATCTGTGCTCATTGCAAATGCTGCGAATTTCCCCTTTTGGCCGACTAGTGCCGGCTTGCCAGCTAGTTGGACTTCGACGATGTCAGTGCCGGGCTCGTTCACGTGGAGCGCGGTGAAGAATTCCGCGTTGTTTGATACCGGGACAAGTACCACAGCTTTGGGCGAAGGTTCGATCGTGGTTAGCACAATCGCTAAGTCGCCTTGCTCATCGAGTCCCTTCTGGATGCCGGTAAAATTCTTTGCAAGTTGGACGAGATCCGAAGCCGGCGCTTGCACGAGTTTCGCCACTTGTTCGATGCTGCGGCTAGAATCGGTCAAGTTATGAACAACCGCAAAACCAATGGCGTCGGAGGGGACCGCCGTTAGTAATCCGTCCTGCGCTTGAGACAGTGGTGCCGCGAATCCAATTAGCAGGGCTAACACTAACAATTTGGGCCGCAGCAAAATACGCATCGCATAGTCTCCTGGAAACGAATTGTGCTCGTCGACGGATTAACAGCGAACGTCTTCCCGAGCGATTGTCGCAATTGGCTTGAGAGCCTTGGCTGATTTAGCGATCTGATTATGGCCCGATATATCCGCAGGGTCGAGCTTTGCCCTGATTCGCGAAAAGAGTTCCCCGCCAGGCGGAGCGAAATCACGCCTAAAAGAGCAGAGCAGCAGTAAACTAGTGTCCGGTTGGAACACATTGCCGCGGTGGCAGACTGGAAGCTTTTCAGCCTAGCTACACGGGAACGCTGGCAGCTGGCGGCACATCTTAGCAGGAAGCGATATCGAATAGTTGCTTATCACTTACTTCGGATTGAGTCATGTCAAAAACTGCCGCGGCTATCACTTGCCGATTTTGAACGGCGCCAATTGAAGAGTGCTAAGTCGAGGGTAAATTGCTTGATGTCGGTTAGACGAAAGTCGCGAGGCGGCGGCGGCGTCGCGTCGGTATGCAGTTCGCATGGGATTGATAGCCGTCGCAACAGAGTAGTAAGATATTCCGGGGTCAACTTCTTTGGCTGAGCGGAGAAGTCCGATGAATCCCCGCCTGTCTCGGCAGTGCGACGGTATGTACGATCCAAAGTTCGCCAGAATGCAGCAGCTGTTCCGTGGGACTGGCGCGACCGCCCCGCGTGCCGAACTAGAGCTGGGCTCCCGTAGTCAGCATGTCGATAGACGTCGCGCGACCGAAGCGAATGAGCAGACTCGAAAGCGATCGAGTGAGCGGCCAAAAACGAGCGACGAACGACTGGTGTCCTCTAACGAGTTCATGGGTGTGGATTGACTGTTCTTTTTCTTCTAATATTCGTTGTTACCGCCGCCCCGAGTTCGAACGAAAGCCCCCAAGTTCAAAACGAAGAGCAAAGTTCGTCCAGGGAACTCATTCGGGATTGGTCCGACGCAAGCGGCACACGACACGCGCGCGCGGCATTAGTCCGCGTCGATGGTCGGAAACTGTGGTTTAAAGGCGCTGATGGCCGAGTCACATCGACTTCATTGTCCGGCTTAAGCAAAGCAGATCAACGGTATGTTGAGGACCAACGGCTAACGAACAACGAGACGGATATGCAAGGTTCTGATAATCCTGTCTCGAAAGCTGTTGGAAGCTTACCGTCACTGAAGCAAGCGCAGGAATGGCTCACAGCAAAAAATTCGGACGCTCCTCGGAGAGTGGTGCCTGCCGCGCTTATTTACGTTCGGATCTCCCGTGGCTTTCTTGAAGATTATGTTGATCGGACCGTCCACGATCGAAAACCTGTAACCGATTGCATATTGGGAACACGGATTGTCGGGGAGTCGGATACTAATGGTAAGATCCGCCTTCTGCTTCGACCTGCGTTCGGAAAGGTAACCGGGGAAATTGCATTTGATGGAACCGTGCATTCACACTCGACTGGATACAACGGACCGGCAATCATCCATTCGATTTCAGATGCGAGCTTTCGCGCCCGCAAACCCATCAGCATGGGGCCGGCTGGGTTGAACGTTGGGCCTGCGACGGCAAACGCTCCTACCAATTTGCATACGACGGGCATCGAAACAACACTTCCCCGCCTACGAGGCCGTATAGCCGCGCGAATTGCAACCCGACGTAATGCAGCCTCCCACGACGAGGCGCAGGCGATTGCATCACAGCATACGGCAGCCAATATCGACAAAGATCTCGACAAACGGATCGACCAATCAGTCGCGAAGGTACGAAAGGTGTTCGAGCTAAAGGTGCCCGGGTTAGAAGTTGATCGTGGCCGAGAGTCGATCATGCGGTATCGCTCCACGACGGACTACGTCGAAATGGCAATGATCCGCGATGGGGCGACTTCGGAAGAAATCGACCTTCGTCCTCCGACAATCAGCGGGAATCCTGATTTTGCCATTCGGGTAAACCGTTCGCTTTTCGGCACCACGATCGGTGATTCCGACCTGGTGAAACAGCTGGCGCCGTCGCTCGTTAAGTTACTGGAAGCAAGAGTAATGGCAAAATCGCTTGCCGCAGGAGGTCTAGAAGCGGAGTCGACTTCGGCGGCTACCAAGTGGTCGATCGACCGCGATTGGCTTGTAATGGACTTTACAGAGGCGGATCCCGCAGCCGCAGACAAATCGAATACAAGATGAGTACATCAGCGTTTTGGCGCGGTGGCTGAAACAATCATGAAGGCAATAATCTGATGCGTTTTAGAGTTTCGTGCCATGTGGAATATGATATTTCCTTTCCCTCCACATTGATCTTGAACATGCACGCTCAGCGAAATGCGGCGCAAATTATTGCCGAAGAGAAGTTCTCCGTCGAGCCACGGGTGAAGACCGACGAGTTTATTGCCGATGGCAACGCGAACCGCTTCGTGCGACTCGAAACAGGCCGAAAGAAACACCTCTCAATAAACTACGAAGCTGTCGTCGACTGTGAACACCAAATTATTCCAGCCAGCAAGATCGACTACACGCCTGTCGTTGAGATGGATCGCAAGGCGGTGCCGTATTTGTTTCCGAGCCGGTATTGTCAGTCTGACAGACTTGGTCGCCTAGCGTGGGACTTGTTCGGTAAGATCGCAAATCCATACGAAAAGGTTGTGGCCATCGTCGACTGGATTCATTCCAACGTCGAGTACGTACGGGGCAGCACCAACTCGGAAACGTCGGCCTATGACACTGTCACGCAGCGCACCGGTGTCTGTCGAGACTTTGCCCATTTGGGCATCGCATTGTGTCGCGCGCTAAATATCTCTGCACGATACTTTTCGGGTTATGCGTACGAACTTGAACCGCCTGATTTCCATGCGTGCTTTGAGGCTTACATTGGCGGCCGGTGGTTGATTTTTGATGCCACACGGCTTGCACATCTTAACGGCCTGGTCCGGATCGGCAATGGTCGCGACGCGGCGGACGCGGCCGTGGCGAGTCTCTTTGGCCGTGTCCGCTGCACTCAGATGCACGTCGATTGTCAGCTTGTTGCGGGCCAAAAATATACTCCCTTAGATCGAAAACAGATCGGTCGTAAGGGCGTATCTTTGGAGCTGCTCAAAGCCTGAAGTGAAATTACTCTCGAACGTATGCTAACGGGCGGCGATATGACACGGCTTCGGATCGAACACCGAACTGAATACCGATATGTGCGGCCCGTGAAATTTGGACGCCATCGCCTTGTCGTGCGACCTCGCGAGGGGCATGATCTGCGCGTCGAAAGCATGCAACTTGGTATTGCCCCCGCGCATCAGTTAGTGTGGTCACGCGATGTTTTTGGTAACTCTGTCGCACTCGTTGATTTTATTGAAGAGGCTGCGGATTTATCAGTGACCAGTAACGTTGTCGTTGTTCGTACCGCACCATTTCCGCAGCAAACACCGCACGAACCTTGGCGGGTACTCTACCCAGTTGCGTACGAACCTTTGGAAGTTGAAGTCGTCGCTGCGTATCAGGCGGCAAGTTACCCGGAGGACGTCGGTATACTCCGCGATTGGACGGATACGCTAGCGCTCGATTCTGATTCGAGTGATGCAGAAAGCCTGTTGTTTTCTCTGGGCACAGAAATTCACAAGCTGATCACCTACCAGCGTCGGAGTAGCAAGGGGGTCCAGTCGCCCGCCGAGACATTAGGGTTGACGAGCGGATCGTGCCGGGACATGGCGACGTTGATGATGGACGCGGCGCGAGTGCTGGGGTTCGCAACCCGGTTTGCAAGTGGATATCTGGATTGCGCGGCCTCACTCGCAGGTCGAGCCTCCACGCATGCGTGGACGGAGATCTACCTTCCCGCACTCGGCTGGAGAGGATTCGACCCTACCCTAGGAGAGCCGACATCATTGAAACACGTCGTCACGGGTGTCAGTAATCACCCTCGCGGCGTCATGCCAATTTCAGGAAAGTTCACCGGAACGTCATCCGACTGTCTTGAAATGAATGTCCACGTGACGACCGAACAATTACCGAGTGGGGAAGGTTAAGTAGAGCGCGCCGACGAGTACTACGAGGAAGCCATGGCCGACGAATCACAAATCGAAGCAGAAGGCCGGCGTATTTGGCCCGATGCGAAGCGGGTGCAAGTTCTTCAGGCGGAAGGTGTCACAATTACGGCATTCGACCACGACGATCGTGTAATCGATAGCGTGAGCGCCGACTCGCTGGACACATTGAACAGGCGGTTGGAGGAATTGCAGCCAGATGGTGGGCAGGCGCCATAGTTGATCTCTCGCCAAACGCAGCTCCGCCGCCGATGGTGCAAGGCCGCACGCTAAGATCCGATATCCCGAGCGGGCATATTGCCACGTTGGCGCCTCTCGAGCGCTGCCGTAGACCGGCATAAAAGGCCACTGACTTAAACGTCCCTATGCCGTCAGTTCATTAGCGCCAAAGCAAAATAAAAGGAACTGCCCCTCCATGGAGGAGCAGTTCCTTAGCTTACGACCGTATATTCGTTGCTCGTCTGCGTAGCGTTAACGCACGTTACGGAACCATAGCCAGTTGACGGGGAATAAAAGCGGCTTCCCGGATAAACGAACTTCAGATTATAGATGCCTTTGTGGGAAGGTGACGATATACGAAGCTTAAACACGGCTACGCCGTAGTGGTTGGCCCATCCTTCCAACAACGGCACGCCGATGACGACCGCTGCTCTGTTGGGTCGACGCAATCAAGTCAGCCCGGCAACTAGTAAAGCTTACTGGGAGTGTTCCCAATGCGATTGGGATTCTGAAGGCGGTCGAGGGCTAGAACAACTCAAAAACCAATATACTTGTAAGGCGGACGTCTTCGACGTTCGCCTTTTTTATTGGCTGTGTAGAAGGGTGTCAGGCGCGATTGCGGGAGGTTGCGTTCGGAGACGCTGTTGTAATGAATCTGCCGTCACGACCTGATACTTTATGTCTCATCAAGCTGTCTCGAATTGAGTTCCCAGAACTTTGATTGCTGGCATGAGTTTAGAAACTTCTGATCGCGTAAAAGCCAAGCTGGGGACGCGGTGCCGGAAAACGAAGAATTTCTGAGAGTCAATTTGATTCTGTCACGGCGGCGCGATTGGACGACTTAGTGCCGCGGCCGGGTGACTTAGCCCATGCCTAGCTCGCGAGCCATTCGTTATCACTTAATATGAGGCGTATGCCTATGATTCGGCACAATCTTTGCTCGCTGTCTTGAACGATGCCGCTGCTACCGTCCAGAATTGCGAACAACACGTAGAGACTAAGGGCGAACGACGACTTCATGCGGCTCGCTGAATTCATACTGACGAACATCGAACCGATTCTCATTGAGTGGGAAGTCTTTGCGCGCAGCATCTGGCCAGTTGCCCTCAACGATCCCGCGACCGATCTTTCCAATTTGCGCGACCACGCCGAGGAGATGCTTCGTACGGCGGTTGCGGATATGGCGTCCGACCAGACCGCCCTTCAGCAATCAGACAAGTCCAAGGGCCACGGGAACGAAAGCGTCGCAAGCGGCCAATTGGATCGGGCATCTGAAAAGCACGGCTCCGGCAGGGTAGGCTCTGGTTTCGAGCTGTGGGCGGTGGTGGCCGAGTACCGCGCACTTCGCGCCAGCGTGATTGGCCTTTGGCAGGAAAGCTGTCCCGAACCCGATCGGCGCGATGTGGAAGATCTCATCCGGTTCAACGAAGCCATCGACCAATCGCTGACCGAAGCTGTCCGCAGTTACACGGAACATGTCAAACGATACCGCGAGGCGCTGCTAAAAAAGGAACAAGCGGCACTGCAAGATGTGCAAGGTGCCCAGGCTTTACTGGCTGCAATCATCGATTCGTCCGACGACGCGATCATCAGCAAAGATCTTAAGGGGATCGTGCGAAGCTGGAACCCTTCCGCCGAACGGATCTTCGGCTACAGCGCGGAGGAGATTGTCGGAAAGCCCATCACGGTGCTGTTCCCACCGGACCGGCTGGAAGAGGAAAATCAAATCCTCGCCCGGTTACAAAAGGGCGAACGAGTTGATCACTTCAATACAGTCCGGCAGCGTAAGGATGGAAGGTACGTCACGGTATCGGTAACGATTTCGCCGATTCGCAATTCTGAGGGCAAAGTGGTCGGTGCCTCAAAGGTCGCCCGCGACATCACCCAAAGCACTGAACTCGAGGGTAAGTATAAAGCCATCGTCGCTTCATCAGACGACGCCATTGTAAGTAAAGACCTCAATGGCATCGTCCAGAGTTGGAATCAAGCCGCCGAGCGAATGTTTGGCTATACCGCGGCGGAGATGGTGGGTAACTCGATTACCATCTTGTTTCCCCCCGACCGTCTTGATGAGGAACCCAAGATTCTTGAACAAATTCGCCGCGGACAGCGCGTCGATCATTTTGAAACAGTTCGTACCCGCAAGGATGGGCGTCAGCTGGACGTTTCAGTCACAATATCACCCGTTAAGGACCCGACGGGGCGAATTATTGGCGTTTCCAAGGTTGCCCGCGACATCAGCAGTATCAAACGCGTTTTGCGTGAACAGGATGAGCTTCTCAAACGTGAGACAGCGGCCCGCTCCGAAGCCGAACGCGTCGGTCGGATGAAGGACGAATTTCTCGCCACTCTATCGCATGAACTGCGGACGCCGCTTAGTGCTGTTCTCGGCTGGGCCACGCTTCTCCGTTCGGAAGGTGGGGCCACCCAACAAGAGTTCGAGCAAGGTATCGAGATCATCGAACGGAATGCACGAGCTCAAGCCCAGTTGATAGAAGAACTTCTCGACATGTCCCGCGCGATTAATGGCAAACTGAGGCTCGATGTCCAGCCTGTTGACCTGCAAGTCGTTGTTTCCGACGCGGTTGCGTCAATTCGCCCTTCAGCTGACGCTAAAAGAATCCGGCTCACTCATGTCCTTGATCCGAAGGGTGGACCAATCACCGGAGATCCGAACCGCCTTCAGCAAGTCCTATGGAATCTCCTGACGAACGCCGTCAAATTCACGCCCAAGGGTGGGCGAGTCCAAGTTTTCCTGCGCCGCGTTAACTCTCATGTGGAGATTAGTGTGATGGACTCCGGGCAGGGGATTTCTCCAGAGTTCCTGCCGCATCTTTTTACTCGCTTCTCGCAAGCCGACAATTCGACTGCTCGTAAACATGGTGGATTGGGGCTCGGATTGGCCCTGGTCAAATCGCTGGTCGAGTTACACGGCGGCAATGTGAAAGCTTCCAGCGAGGGCGAGGGTCAGGGCTCGACGTTCGTAGTGTCACTGCCGTTGACTGCGGTTTACCGTGAGGACATCGAGCCGATCTTAACGCCTGCCCCGGCGACAGCTGTCTCTGGATCCTCCCCCGATCTAAGCGACTTTCATGTATTGGTGGTAGACGACGAGGCCGACGCCCGTAACTTGATCCAACATATCCTCAAAAAATGCAACGCGAGGGTTACGACGGCCGCCACGGCCGCCGAAGGCATCGCAGCTGTGAGGCAGCATCATCCAGACATGATTCTGAGCGATATTGGCATGCCCGTTGAAGACGGTTATGACTTCCTCGCCAAACTGCGTCAGCTGTCTCGTGTAGAAGGCGGCGATACGCCCGCCGTCGCGCTCACTGCCTTCGCGCGATCGGAAGACCGCCGCCGAGCTTTGATGGCCGGCTTCCAGATGCACCTACCGAAGCCCGTGGAAGCTGCGGAACTCCTGGCAGTAGTCTCAAATGTCCGCGCGTTCAGCCGCCGCGCAAAAGCACACACGTGACCACTCCGGCATCGCTAGACACTTAGATGGACGCTTGCGCACCTGCCGTCAATAAACCTGCTTGTTTCCGAGATCCTCGTAAAACGACCGTTGTGATACACGATTTCTGGCAAACGAAATCAATGCCAGGAAACGTCGGGGCGAGGCTTTTGAGACGGATCTGCCAATAACGGCTGCCGGCTGCGTCATCTAACCAACGAATATGACACAACTGTCCTACCCCTCGAAACAGTTTCGCACCTACCTATGGACTCGCAATGTTTTCGGATGCGCGACGGATGTAATCGTCGGTGGCTTTATTTACGCACTAGCAAACGGGGCTCGTAATTGGACGTTGCATCTCCTTGTTCAGCCGGTGGGCTTTACGCGATTAATCATGTCATCAACACTCTTCCATAAGGCGAGCCATTCCGCTTGCTCATCGGCAGGTAGTTTGTGGATAGCGCTCAGTTCGCGAACTCCCAACAAGTCGCCGTCATTTTGCCAGCGAATCATCAGTTTCCTGACGAAGGCCTGTGCTGGTGGAGGTTGGCTATCAAGTGCGTCGGTCCACATGACAAGGTCGTCTTGAAGCCATTTGCGTGCCTGATTGCGCCAGCGTGCACGCTCCTCCGAGCTTAACGAAGCCGCGTCCTTGCCCTCACCGCAGCCGGCGAGCGCCGCGGCGCGGGCCGCTGGGTAGCGGCACACTGCGGCCAATTCACCCACGCGTTCGGCCGCATCGCCACGCGCCGCGCGGGACCGGCAGTTGGAAGTTAGGCGTTCGACAAGTTTCGGATCACTCTCGACCGCATCGGCAAAGAATTGCGCCGCGGCGTAGTTACGGTCTTCAGACTGGCAAATGCCCACCAGCGCGAGTCGCTCCGCGGAGCTGGTGGGCTGATAGGTTCCGTCAAGAAAGGCAGGCAGATTCGGCACGATCAAAGCTTCGGCTTCGTGGCGGAGGATATGACAAATCCAGACGTCGCGAGAATCCGCTTGCGCTTTACGCCAGTCAAAACCGGCTACAGTAGCGGCGAGTGTCTGGAGCGCTTCGTCCTTCTGTCCGCTTTGTTGTTGGGCCATGGCGAGGATGAGTTGCGGTGTAGGGCCCATAACTTTCGATGCGTCTCCCTGCATCAACTCGATAGCTTTGGCGGAGCGATTATTACGGTACTCAGACAATCCTTCTGCCAACTCGAAGTAAGCGTGAAACCACGCCGGCACCGATCCCTTGGAAGCCGTCATATGTTCGATGAGGGACGTCGCTTGTTTCAATTCGTCATCCGAGCAAGGGAACAGCATGCACGCCCGCCCTACTTGCTCTACGAGCATTGGATCGCCATTCTTTTCAAAACGCTTTAGTAACTCACTACGAGCTTGTCGGTAGTCTTCCTCCTGACCCAGAAACAGACACAGTTCCGCGTAGCCAGACCAAGTGGCGTACTCCGCGGGATTGGAATCGATTGTTCTTTTCCACAGGGACAGCGCTTCTTTCCCCTGCCCTTCGAGAATCAGCAGGGTTCTCAGAGGACCTTGCACTTGTCGATTGTTTGGATCGAGCCGCAACACTTCTAGATATTGTTGGTGCGCTTCCTGTTGACGTCCCCTCATGCGCAGGATGTTGCCAAGATCGTAGTGGGGCCATGCGTAGTCAGGATCGAGCTGCACGGCTTTCTCGTGATGTGCGATTGCATCATCCATTCTTCCCTGTGCCTGCAGTGCGAGCCCAAGATTGTTTTGCGTCCTCGCATAGGTTGGGTCCATTCTGATTGCATTTTCGTAATAGCTGATCGCAGCTTCCGGAAAGTTGAGTAGTCGAAGTGAATCTCCGACAACGCAGTAACCTAGTGCCGCGGTTGGCCGAGCGGCGAGGGCTGCCCGATAGTAGCCAGACGCTTCTCCGGGCGCAATCTGCAACAGAGTGTTGCCAAGAATCAAGTTCGGCCAGAAGTCGGCCGGATGCCCATTTTGGACCGTTCGAATGAATGAGGAAGGCTCTCCGCCGAGCATCCAAAGTCGTTCACCTGCCGCGAGTAGCAAGGAAACAGGCTCGTTTTCTACCGGCGCGTCTCGTACTAGCGCTGAAATACTACTGAGATCTTCCCATGCGTCCGGCGTAAGCACCCGTTCTCGCCAGTGGCTAATATGCAAATCAGAATCACGTGCCACCTGCAACAGCCAAGCGCGCTGTGGCTTGCTGTCGGCGCAAACGGCCCAGTCGTACACTGCATCCATCAGTGCGCCATGTATGGCAGAGGCTTGATTTGCTTTTCCAATCTCCTCCGGTCGGTCGTCGAATGTTCCTCGACCGGCTTGTCGGAATGCGTCTGCGTAGCTGCGCGCTGCCAGCGACTTGTAAAAGGCGAGCTCGCCACGAGTCGCTCGCTTCATTCGAATGTCATCCAACTGGATGACGAAGTCGAGGTCACGGCGCGCCTGAGCGAGGCGGTCACGAAGGTCGCCAGGTCCCCTGTCTCCGAGTAGGGCTTCGGCTCGCTCGAGCGCCGATCTCGCATCGGTCCAGCGAGCATGTTCTTGATGCGCGCGCATGGCGTTAAGATCCACTTCAACGGCACCGCGCAAGTGCGCTTGTTGCAATGCCAGCCAAATACTTCCACAGACTAGCATTAGCGTCAATAACACGCTGGCGGCCAATATTGTTGACGGCGTGGGATGGCGCCGCACCCACTTCATTGCCCGCTCGACGATCCCCGTCGGACGGGCAACAATCGGCTCGTTCGACTCGAACCGCCTGAGATCATCCGCCAGCGCCGAGGCCGATTCGTATCGGCGTTCCGG
>JABDGM010000098.1 GCA_013286045.1 Planctomycetota bacterium
TGTGCAAAGAGAAGCTGCCAAACTACATGCAGCCATCGGCTATTATCCAATTCTCCGAACTCCCGCGAAATGCCAACGGCAAAGTTGATCGCAGAGCAATAAAAGCGTTGTTGGAGAAGACCAAGCCATGAAACTCTCGATAGTAACTACCCTGTATGACTCGGCTCCATTCATCGACAAATTTTATCAACGAGCCTCGCAAGCCGCAAAACAGGCCACCGACCAATATGAACTTGTGATGGTTGATGATGGTTCGCCGGATGAATCGTTGCAAATTGCCGTCGCCCTCGCCAAGCGAGACCCGCACGTGCGGGTCGTCGAGCTGTCGCGCAATTTCGGTCACCATAAGGCCCTGATGGCGGGTCTGAGCTATGCCCAAGGGGAACTGATTTTTTTGATTGATGTTGACTTGGAGGAAGCCCCGGAACTCCTAAAGCCTTTCCAGGATCAGCTGGAAAAGAACGATTGCGACGTCGTGTTTGGTTACCAAGCACGACGCAAAGGGGGCCTCATCGAGAGCAGCGGTGGTCGTATTGCCTGGTATCTTATCAATAAACTGTATGCGACCAAGATTCCACCCAATCAGTCTACAGTTCGGCTGATGCGCCGCGACTACGTCGACGCACTTTTGCTGCACCGCGAATCTAATACAGTCATCGGGGGCTTATGGGTAATCACCGGTTTCCGTCAAATCGGAGTGCCAATTGAGAAGGGTCACCGCGCCGGCGCCAGCTACACGCTGGCGCGGAGAATCGTGACACTTCTGAACGGCATCACTTCGTTCAGCACCGTGCCATTGATCCTAATGGTATACATGGGAATGACCGTATCATTTACGTCGTTCCTATTTGGCATGTTTGTAGTGCTACAGAAACTGCTTTACAATTCTGCGGTCGGTTGGGCGTCGCTCATCGCGTCAATCTGGTTTATGGGCGGCATCATAGTGTTTTGCCTCGGCATTATCGGAATATATATCTCACGCATATTCGTTGAGACCAAAAATCGGCCCTACGTGATTGTGCGCAAAGTCCACCAGAGTGAAATTCGATGAAAGACAAACCTTCTATAGATGCAGCACATCAAATGTATCAGCGTAGAGATGAGGAGCACTGGGAAGAACTCCAGAGCATCATTACAGATTCCAAACTTTCATTGCCCGAAACACTTGTCAATTTTCCCGCTTTCATTCGCCGCCGCGAGATGACACGACTGCTGGCAGACTATGATCTGTTCCGCATGGTCGTCGATCTGCCTGGCTCAATTGTCGAACTGGGCGTCTTTCTGGGTGCCGGCTTGTTCACGTGGTCAAAGCTGTTGGAAACGTTCGTGCCGGGTGACCGCTCACGCAAGGTTTTCGGATTTGAGAGTGGCGCGGGCTATCGCGATTTTGCCCCTGAAGACGGCGACCCGACTCCTTGGATCGCGAAAGTGGTCGGGCGCAAGATTGCGCCCGATGGTTATCTGGAGCGCATGATAAAATTGACGAATCTTGATAATTTAATCCCCGGAGTAGAGCGCTGCCATTTAGTTTCCGGTGACATTTTAGAAACCGTTCCTGATTTCGCGGAGAAGAACCAGGGCACACGCCTCAATCTGTTGTTCTTTGACGTGAATTTGTACAAGCCGACATTGGCTGGTTTGCGTGCACTTTATCCTCTACTTGTGCCCGGAGGCATCGTCGCGCTGAACGGCTACGGCTCGCCGCCTTGGCTCGGCGAAGCTAAGGCCTTCGAGCACTACTTCGAGGAGATTGGGCAGCCGCAGCCGCACCTGCACAAGTTGCCTTATTCGATTCGGCCGGGCGGGTATTTCGTCAAGGGATAGCAATGCACAAAGTTGTCTTGTTCACGTCCCAAGATATCGGCAACGATATCTTCGCTTATCTGCACGCTCGCCCGGACATTAACCTTGTGGTTGTTACTCAGCGCACCAAGCGCGATGAAATCTATGGCTACCGCGCCACACTAGATCTGTGTCTGCAAGAAAACGTGCGCGTCTTGACTCCGAGCACCTTCGACAACTCATTTTTGACTGAAATCGAGAAAATTGCCCCCAATCTTATCATCTGCGCGTATTATCCACGTATTTTCCCTCCACGCTTGATTGAGATTCCGCCTCTCGGATGCATCAACGTGCACCCCGGATTGCTGCCGGAATATCGTGGCACATTCCCCACTCCCTGGTGCATTCTTAACAACGAGAAAGAAATCGGCATTACTATACATTTTATGGACGAAAATATTGATACCGGCGACATTCTCGTTCAGCGAAGCCACGCGATCGGCCCTGACGAGACCGGCCATGAACTTTATCGCCGATCCATGCGACTATGTGCCGATCTCTTGATCGAAAGTTTTGACCAGATACTGCGAAAGGAAATAACCGCCCGGCCGCAGCGCCCGGGAGGGTCGTACTACAACTTCATCGATCGTCAATACATGATCGACTGGCATCAGCCGCGCCAAGCCATTCGAAACCAAGTGCGCGTACACGCAAAACCGTATTTCCCTGCCTATTCATATCTGTTCAATAGGTGCGTACTTTTCAACAAAGTCTCATTCTATAATCCAGACGGGTATAAAGCGCAGGGCGCAGGTATCATATGCAAAGTGATGAACGATATGAAATTCGTAGTCTCATGCATCGACGGATGTCTTCTAGTGGAAGATTACGAATTGTTTCCGACCAGTAGTTCGGATGATGTCAAGCTGCATATCCGGGTTGCGAATCGTTTTTAACGACTAGTCTTACCTGTTATCGGGGCCACTAATGATTAGCGGCGCGGGTCAGCACCTCGGCAATGCCTATAGTGCGTTTTATCATGAACGCAATCCGCGGTGCGTCTACCCTGTCGAGTTCGTCGTGCGCGCGTTCCTCGGTGATTATCCACGCCGCAAAAAAAACACATCGCCCTATAACGGAAAATATGTTCTCGACATGGGATTTGGCGATGGCCGTAACATGCCGCTACTCTACAATCTCGGGATGCGTGTCTTCGGCGTAGAAATATCGCAGGATATCTGCGATCTGACCCAGGCGCGCATGCTATCACTCGGCATATCGGTCGAGACGCGAGTCGGCAGCAACAAGGCTATCCCATTTAACGATGCATTTTTCGACACTGTCCTGGCTTGCCACGCCTGCTATTATGTCGATCCAGTCTCGCGGTTCAAAGACAACATCGACGAGATCGCACGTGTCCTTAAGCCGGGCGGTACATTCGTATTTTCTGCTCCGATCGGCACGAGTTACATCATGCGGGGCGCCAAAGATACCGGCGATGGCCACATGGAGATTGCCAATGACCCGTACCAGATCCGGAACGGCAGCATTTTGAAAAAATTTGATAGCGCCGCTGATATCGAAACGGCGCTTTCGCCGATGTTCGAAACATTTTCAATCGGCTCGTGCCGTAACGATTTTTGGGGGATCGAAGAACACGTTTGGATCGTCGTCTGCACAAGAGCTACTTGAGACAATAACCGGGCAAACAAATGGCTCCCGAAAATTACACAGATCGGCCGCAACGAATTGTGATATTCGGTATCGGCAAGGGAGCGGATACTGCACGGCGCTACTTTGAATCTGATACGCGGCACGAGGTGGTGGGTTACGTTGTCGACCGGGAATTTCTCGGGACGGCGAAGTTCAATAATCGTCCGGTCGTCGCAGTCGAGGATGCTGTTAAAGCGTTCCCGCCAACGGAGATTGTTGCGTTCGCGCCGTTAGGCGCAAGCCGTATGAATGCTTTGCGCGCCGAGAAGTATGCACTGTTGAAATCGATGGGCTATGCTTTCATTAGCTACGTTCACTCGTCAAACAGGATAGCCGGCAAGTGCACGGTTGGCGAGAATTGCTTCATTTTGGAAAATCAATCAGTGAACTTTGACGCTGCCATTGGCAACAATGTGGTCATTTGGAGCGGCTGCCAGATTGGCGACCGTAGCCAAATTCACGATCACGTATTCATGGCAGCGCATGTCGTCATCAATGGCGATGTGGTAATCGGCGAGAGCGCATATCTTGGAAGCAACTGCAATATTTCCAATGGAGCCCGAGTCGCACGGCTATCATTTATCGGCGCTAATGCGCTGATCACCAAGGACACCGAAGAGTGCTCCGTGCATGTAATCGAGCATACGCCGCCCCTCGGAATGGACAGCCTACGTTTCGTTCGGCTTATCCGCGATTTTATGTAATTCTCGGTCGAGAACGAACCGCAGGATCCCCGCTATGCTTGGCGTAAGCGAAAGACTTGGCCTCGTCTGTGCGCCGACCGGCGTGACTTGGCATCTTTCGCACTGCCAGAACCCGTTCGTGCAATCCCTTTCAAATTCGCGCCACCGCATTCATTTTGCCTGCCGCGATGACAAAAATCGTTCGCGCGGCGGGTGGGCCGAATTTGAAATCGCCGAAGGTAAATTCAAATTAGTTCGTACGGCAAAGTCGCCATCTCTTGATCTTGGTCGACTCGGTGCATTTGATGACTGTGGAGCGATGCCGGGAAGCCTAGTCGAGCATGATGGTCGATTGCTCTTATATTATACCGGGTGGACACTGGCGCGCTCAGTGCCGTTTTTCTTTTTCATCGGTCTTGCAGAGTCGCGCGACGGCGGCGAAACCTTTCACCGCCTTTCCGAAGCGCCAGTCTTGGGCCGAAACCGACATGACCCCTTCCTAACCGGAGCGCCATGGGTGATCAAAGAAGATGGGCTGTTGCGGATGTGGTATATCTCGGGGACCGAATGGGTCGCCGGGTTGGCCGAAAGCGAGGGCCCGGTCCATTACTATTCCATCAAACACGCAACAAGTAAGGATGGAGTGACTTGGACGACCAACGACCACTTGTGCCTGCCATATCTTGAAAACGAGCATGCAATCGCGCGACCGGTCGTCATGCCTGCTGCGGATGGATATTATATGATCTATTCGGCGCGGCGCCTCGGCGAGACATATCGCATATACGGCGCAACATCACGCGATGGGTTGGCGTGGAAACGCGAGCCGGATCCTCTCCTCACTGTCGCGCAATCGGGTTGGGATTCTGAGATGGTGTGTTACGGCAGCATACTGGATGCAGGCCAGCGCAAGTTTCTTTTGTATAACGGTAATGCTTATGGAAAAGACGGTTTTGGTTCTGCGGCATTGATTTAGGGCTGCGTCATATCTGCAGCTTGGATGTAGCGTATCTGTCCGGCGCGGCTCACCGGATTTTGCCTTTGTTACGCGGCATTATGATCTGATTGCGGTGCGCTATTCGCGCCGCATGTATCGAATGCTGTCGAGCAGGACGAGATCATCGGCCGAACGCAACAAATCGAAATAGCCGCATGGTTATACCACGGAATGGATGACGGCAGTTTTGCCGCTCATCGTACCATTCGCGCAGGCTTAGGCTTCGCCAATACTCCGATCTGCCTAATCTCAACGTGAAATCACTCCGATAGACAACTCCCGGTTGACTGCCTATTCGATAGGTAGAATAATACACAGCGAGCTGGATCACTGCCTCTGATTGCTTTTGGCTATGACAATCACGACATCATTCGAAAAATGGAATGCGTAAGCATTCCATGCCGAAGTTCAACAACGGGAGGCCTAAAATGAGGAAGATCGCACTTTCGATTGCTATCTTGGGGACAATTCTCTTATCCGCGCTGTACACGGCTCCTGCTCACGCCCAAGCGACCCGGACATGGGTTTCCGGCGTTGGTGACGACGCCAATCCGTGCAGCCGCACCGCTCCATGCAAAACCTTCGCCGGAGCGATTTCCAAGACCGCCACTGGCGGCGAAATCAATTGCCTTGATCCAGGTGGCTTTGGCGGCGTCACGATCACGAAATCGATAACCCTCGACTGCCACGAAGTCTACGGATCGGTTCTTGTCTCGGGGACCAATGGCATTACGATCAATGCCGCCAACGGCGCCGTCACCCTTCGGAATCTCAATATCGATGGCGTTGGCACCGGTCTCAAAGGCGTCAGCATCCTCGCTGCGGCGAAAGTCTCCATCGAGGACGTGACGGTGTTTGGGTTCACGCAACAGGGCATCGTCGATGGACGTACTGGTAATGGCAACCTGCTCTTTATCAGAAACACAACCGTCAGAAACAATGGTGGCGCAGGCGTCGGCGCAGGGGCAGGAGCTACGAGCACTACCTTACTCGAACACGTCCATTCGATCGGTAATGCATACGGCGTTGCGGTGGCCACCGGCAACAACGTGACTGTCAACCGATCCGTCATGTCTGGAAATGCGACATCCGGCGTCGAAGCGGATAGCGGCGGCCAAGTGTTCGTCAATAACACGGAGATAGGCCAAAATGGTACCGGCGTCACCGCCGGAGGAACCATTCTCCTGGCCAACTCGGACGTTGTCTTCAACACAACGGCAATTACGGGGGCTACCACTTCGTTCGGAAACAACAGAATCTTCGGCAACGGGTCGGTCGGTACCACGCCGACATTGGGCGCGGCTTCCTCAGACCACGGCCAGCAATAACGATCTTAGGACGCCTCACATTTACTTCCATATGCTGCCTCACAATCGAGACGGCTGGCGATAGGAAGAAAACAAAGCCCCCGGACTCAGCAGCCGGGGGCTTCTTATTATTACAATGGATACCAGCCGTCGCACTGGAAGCCCGTGTCGCGACCGACCAAGCCAAATACCGCTTCGAACGATGCGATAATCGCTACATATACCGCGCCCACGGAAATGGGTGCAGGCGGTAATTCGCAACTATCTTTTGAGAATAGCATGAATACTGTCGATGACGCGGTCTGCGGCCGAGGCGGCCATGCCAGCATGAAGGGGCAGCCGGATAAGCCCGGCGCTTGCGTTGTCCGTCACACTAAGATCGCCATGCGTACGCGCGTACCGTAATCCTGCTAGCGATGAGTGGAGCGGCACATAATGAAAAGGCGCTCCAATTTCCTCAACCCCGAGACTTTGAATGAGGCGATCTCGCTCTTTCTGGTTTCGTAGCAGCAGATAGTAGAGATGGCCATTGTGGGTGCAATGAGCCGGCACGGATGGCCGCTGGACGATTTCTGCAGCTTCGAGGTCGGCGAAACCGTTATGGTAGCGGCGCCAGATCGCGCGGCGCTCCTCGGTAATGCGCTCGATCTGCTCAAGCTGCGCGAGCAGGATAGCCGCCATAAACTCACTCGGGAGAAATGATGATCCATAATCGACCCACGAATATTTTTCGACTGCACCGAGCTTATGTGCGCGCCGATTGGTTCCCTTTTCCCAGATGATATAGGCGCGTTCACTGAAGCGCGGATTGTTAATAGCCAGAGCCCCGCCTTCACCAGTCGTAACATTTTTTGTCTCGTGAAAGCTGAAGCAAGCGAGATCCCCGAGGTGACCTGCAGGTGTGCCACGATAGGTGGACAACAGAGCTTGCGCCGCATCCTCTATCAGAATGAGTTTATGCTTGGCCGCAATCTGGCGGATCGTGTCCATCTCGGCGCAGACGCCGGCATAGTGGACCACACAAATGGCTTTGGTTCGCGGCGTGATCGCAGCTTCGATACGAGTCTCATCGATGTTCAAGGTGTCCGGTCTGATATCGACGAAAACCGGCACTGCTCTGCGCAGAACAACCGCGTTTGCCGTGGAAACGAACGTGAACGATGGCATGATAACTTCATCCCCCGGCTCCAACTCGGAGAGAATGGCTGCCATCTCTAAAGCCGCCGTGCAGGAGTGTGTGAGAATCGCGTCGACGGCGTTGAGCCTTTCTTTTAGCCAGATCTGACATCGTGCCGTAAACGTGCCATTGCCGGAGAACTCCCGGCGATTGATGACTTCACCAATGTATTCAAGCTCGCGTCCCGTCACTGGTGGTACGTTGAAAGGTACGCGGGTCATTTTGTTCGCAATATTGATTGTGGCCACAAGTTATACTCGCACATTCAACTTGTGGGGCAGTCGCCGTCAAGTCAGGCGGGGCGAAGCTCAAGGACCATCATTGTTCACTCTTAGTAAAACGCGACCGGCAGCCCCGTTGCGCACGACATCAAGCGCTGCATTGACTTCTTCGAGAGGAAACTCATGCGTGATGATGCCGTCGAACGATACTCGGCCGGCCTTCACAAGCCCGATAAGGCGCGGAATGTCGATATGCGGCCGCGCATCGCCACCATGGGAGCCAGTGAGCACTTTATTGAAATGGATTGGCAGCGTGGAGATCGTCACCTTTTCCGCTGGCACCCCCACCAATACGCACGTTCCGTCCGCATGCGTAATGTCATAAGCAAGTTCGATGATCGACTTCACACCGGTGGCTTCAATCACTTTGTCCGGACCTTTTGAGCCGACGATTTTGTGTATTTCACCGACAAGATCAGTGGTCTTCGACGCGTCGATGCAATGCGTCGCGCCGCGCGCCTTGGCCATGGCCAGTTTGTCGGCAATCTTATCGACCGCAATCACCGGATTAGCCCCTGCCAATGCCGCAAACTGCACGAGCGGAATACCGACGCCGCCAACGCCGAAAACCACGACCGATTCCCCGATCTTTACCTTCGCGTCGTTGCAAATGACGCCGGCAGCCGTTGTCACGGCGCAGCCGAACAATGGTGCCACCTTGAGATCGAAGTCGGAGGGAATGACCGTCATCCGATTTTCCGATACGACGGCATAGTCGTTGAAGGTCGTTACCCAACCGGCATTGAGTTTCTTGCCCCTCCAACCGTATGACGGCGGCGGGCATTGGATGCCGAGGCTGGGCCGCCAGTGCAAGACGACCGTATCGCCCGGCTTCACGTTGCCCACGCCCGGACCTGTTTCAATAACGGTTGCGGCAGCCTCGTGTCCGAGAAGGTGAGGCAGAAATTTATCTGGTCCCTTGACGGCGTCGATCTCGTTAATCTGCGCACCGCAGATTGTTGTGTAGAGCACCTTGACCAATACCTGGCCAACCCCGAGCTTCTCCGGCAAGGAAATCTCGTCAACCACAAGCGGCTTGCGCGATTCGACCAGAATCGCCGCTTTCGCTGTCTTCACTTTCATTGACGCCGCTTTCTCATTCAAAATAGATGAATTCGTAATCGCCGGTGTAACCGAAGTGTTCGTAGAGCCATATCCATTCGGCTGAGTCGAAGAAGCTTTCCGCCGTCAGCGCCCAACATTCCAGATTGAACAGTTCAAGCTCGTTCCGGTAGCTTTCAAGCATCACGTATTTATTTTTTCCGACGCGCTCGATCTCCTGCAGGGCTGTTTTGAGTTCAAACAGGCGCAGGTTGTGGAGCGTCGTAAGCGAGATCACGAGGTCGAACGATTTGTCGCCAAACGGATAAGGATCCTGCGCGCGATAACGGAAGAGACTATCGCGAATCTCTTCTTTGGCGTTGGCAAGCCCGTATTTGGAAACATCGAAACCGACGACATGCGCACTGGGCAGCAATAGCTTCAATTCGTGCAGCAGATAGCCTTTGCCGCAACCAACATCGAGAATGCGCGCGTCGGATTTGAGCCCGTAAATGTCGATCAACGCTTGAGCCACCGGCTTCCAGCGACCGGGAATGTATTTGTATCCGCCATAGCCGTAGCGACGGTCGCCGTCCCAATAGTCGGCCTCATACTCCTTGGCCTTCATCATACAATTGACTTTGTCGTCCATCATGCGGGCGACGTAATCGCGCTTGGTGGCTTTATGCAGCGGCGTCACGATATTCAGAAGGCGGCCCATAACAATCCTTTATGCAGTCAGTTTGATGGAACGGCTGTTGCTCGCAAGCTCGCTGCTGACGGACTTGGCGATTTGAGGGCCCTTGAGACCATAGGTGTCGAACATCGTGTCCTGCGAGCCATATTCGTGCGGGAATTCATCTGGCAGGCCGATCCGCAGTACGCGAGGCATGTTGGTGCCTTCTGAAAGCGCTTCAAGCACCGCACTGCCGAGGCCGCCGGCGCGAATACCCTCCTCTACCGTCACCACCAGCGACACCTCGGCCGCGACTTCGCTCAGCAAGTCGGTATCGAGCGGCTTGATCGTATGCATATGCAGGATGCCGCAACGAGTATTCGATTCCGCCAGCAGGTCCGCAGCCTGTATCACTTGACCCAGCATGACTCCGGTACTCACAAACAGCACCGTGCCTGGCTCGCGGACCAAAATGCCCTTGCCGATGGTGAAGCCTCGCGCCGGATCGGAGACTACGGGATCGCCGCCCTTGGCCAACCGGATATACATCGGGTCGGGCCAGGTCAGGCTTTGCTCCATGAGCCGACGCATTTCGGGAGCATCGCAGACCGCGACCACCGTCATGTTCGGCAAAGCACGCATCGCCGCCATGTCCTCGATGGCCAGATGAGTTGGCCCGAGCGGTGCATAAACCAATCCGCCGCCGCTCGACAGCATACGCACCGGCAAGTGATGCAGGCACAAGTCGACCGCGATCTGCTCGAACGCCCGGCGCGTAAAAAACGGTGCGATCGTATTTAGGTACGGGATAAAGCCCTCCATCGCGAGGCCGGCCGACATGCCGACAAAATTCGCCTCGCTGACTCCTTCCATGAAGTAGCGCTCGGGAAATTCCAGCCGCATGGCTTCGAGAATGCCCGGGCCGAGATCCGAACCGAGAAACACCACGCGCGAGTCGCGCTTGGCCAATTCGTGCACCATCTGGATCGCGGTCTGGCGCATCAACGGCCCCCAAGCGCGTCATACATCGCCATCACGTCCCGCTCGGTGACTTTCGACTTGTGATGCCATTCGGCTTTGCCCTCGGCGAACGGCAAACCCTTCCCCTTCACTGTATGGCAGATAATGGCAGCCGGCTTTGCGGGATCCAGCGGCAGATTCTTGAACAGCCGCCGTAGCTCGCCGACGTCGTGACCGTCAACATCGATAGCCGCAAAATTAAACGCGCGCCATTTGTCGAGGAACGGCTCCATGTCGAGCACAACCTTAGTCGGCCCATAAGATTGAACTTTATTGTAATCAACGATGGCGACGAGGTTAGAAAGCTTGTGTTTGCCTGCGCAAAGTGCCGCCTCCCACACCGAACCTTCGTTGGTTTCGCCGTCGCCCATAACGCAGAACACCCGATGATCCTTGTGCTGCATGCGGGCCGCCAGCGCCATCCCGACCGCGATCGGAAGACCATGCCCCAATGCCCCAGTTGAGGCCTCGACGCCGGGAACCTTGCCATGCTCCGGATGGCCGCCAAGAATTGAGTCGCGTTTACAGAACGTTGCTAACTCAGCTTCCGGAAAGAAGCCTTTGTCGGCAAGCATCACATAGAGCGCCAGACAGCCATGGCCTTTTGACAGGATAAATCGATCGCGATCCGGCCAGTTCGGCTCTTTCGGGCGATAACGCATGATATCGTCGAACAGCACCCGGACGATCTCGAGTGGCGACAATGACGAACCGATGTGACCGCGGCCCCCGCCTTCCAGCGCCTTGACCACGAGACGGCGCAAATGCAGCGAGCGTGCGTCCAGCGGCGGCGTCGCTTTTGCGACAGCTACGTTCATTGCGCGTGGTCCGTCATGTACTGGCGCACAATCGAAATTCTCTCTCTGGCTTTTTCCAACTGACCGGCCGTCGCGGCATCATGATCAACATGCGCGCCGGCGCGGCGGCGTGCTTCCCAACGTTCGGGTAGGAACTCATTGAGTAAGATCATGCACCAGCGCAAGCCGTAAAGGGGGTATACCAGCGGCAAACGCGCGGCAAAAGCGCCT
>JABDGM010000099.1 GCA_013286045.1 Planctomycetota bacterium
CTTGTTTCGCTGGTGGTTCCGAATTACGACGACGCGATTGCGTTCTATGTCGGTGTGCTCGGGTTCAGGCTGGTCGAGGACTCGCCTGTGCCGGAACAGCAAAAGCGTTGGGTGGTTGTGGAGCCACCTGGTTCGGTAGGAGCAAAACTATTGCTCGCACGGGCGGCGAATGCGGAGCAGGCGTCCCGCATTGGCAATCAGACCGGCGGGCGCGTCTTCCTTTTCTTGCACACCGATGATTTTGATCGCGATTACAACGCGTTCAAAAGTAAGGGCGTTGAGTTCGTCCGCGAGCGCGCGGAACATTCGTACGGGACGGTCGCCGTGTTCCGTGACCCATGGGGAAACTTGTGGGACCTGGTGCAGCCTCGGTAGATTGCTGCTCCCACAATCAAAGCCACGCCGCCCGAAAACCGCCCGCTTTTCTTCGATGCTTCGTGGTACGACAATACGACCTCGCAGGCGAGTTCACGCGTCATCAAGGAGCAGGATCATGGCCGGAAAAACGTATCGCGCGGTTCAGGTTACGAAGCCCGGGCAATTGGACCTCGTTGAGCGCGAGCTTGTAGCGCCGCCAAAGGGCGCCGTGCGAATTCGCGTCGAGTCGTGTGGCATATGTCATTCAGATACGGTCACTTACCAAGCGCTGTTTCCCGGAATCACTTACCCGCGCGTACCCGGCCACGAAGTTGCCGGCGTGATCGATGCGGTTGGCGCAGACGTGCCGCAATGGAAAGTTGGCCAACGCGTGGGTGTCGGCTGGAACGGTGGTTACTGCGGTCACTGCAAGCATTGTCGCCACGGCGATTTCTTCGCCTGCGACTCGACGCAGGTGACGGGCATCAACTTCGATGGCGGCTACGCGGAGTACATGATCGCGCCGGCGAGCGCTGTGGCCGCGATGCCCGATAAGATGTCGTCGAGCGATGCCTCGCCGCTGCTGTGCGCGGGACTCACGACATTCAACGCGCTGCGGAATAGCGGCGCGCGGCCCGGCGATGTGGTCGCCGTGCTCGGGCTCGGCGGCTTGGGTCATCTTGGCGTGCAATACGCGGCGAAGATGGGCTTTCTCACGGTCGGAATCGCGCGCGGAAAAGACAAGGAGAAGTTCGCGCACGATCTGGGGGCCGATATTTATATCGATAATACGACACAAGACCCCGCCGCCGAGTTGCAGAAGCTCGGCGGCGCGAAGGCGATACTGGCGACCGCAACCAGCGGCGAAGCGATGAGCGCCGTCGAAGGCGGCCTCGCAATCAATGGCACGATGCTGCTCATCGGCGCAGTGCCGTCGATGCAAGTTTCGCCGCTCTTTCTGCTGATGGGCGACCGCTCCGTCAAAGGCTGGTACTCGGGCACTTCGATCGACTCGGAAGACACGCTCGCGTTTAGTGCGCGGACCGGCGTGAAATCGATGAACGAGGTCTACCCGCTGGAAAAAGCCAAAGAAGGATTCGAGCGGATGATGAGCGGGAAGGCGCGATTCCGCGTTGTACTGAAGATGGGCGAGTAGTGATGACTCGAACCGAGTTCCTTTCGTATTTCGCCTGGCGTGCCCAAGAAGATTTCAGCTATTTGCCGCCTGTCGATGGAGCAGTAGAAGAGGCGCTCACCGCTGCGACGGACCGTGTCGACTTCGAGGCGTACCAGGCTGAATTTGACGCCTTTTGGGCTCTCATGACGCAGGCGGCCACCGAAGGTCTGTGGGGCGGGAACTGGAAGAAGAACGAGCTCATCGCCGGCCTCGCTGCGTTGCCTCCCGAACACAGAGCTAAACACATTGTCGTGGCAATGCAAGTTTTGTCCTGGCTTCAAGAAATGGAGCAGTGGACAAACGACCGGATGCCCCGCTGTCAACTCGCGCGCAACGCCGCTGGCTGGACGGTCAATCTGGTCGGCAAGTTCAAGGGCTACCCACCAGAGGAGCTCTCGGCGCTAACGCACGCATCCGCCGGCTGCCGCAGCATGGACGGCGGTGAAATGGCGAGCCGCGCAAAGGTGCTCCATGTTCTGGCGTCGCATTCGAAAGAGATACCGCGAGATGCGGGCACGCGGGCAGCGCTCGGCAAGTTTCTGGAGAACGTGCTGCAAGAGAAATCGCTGAGCCAGGCGGATCTAAAAGCCGTCGACAAACTGACGGCGATCGCAAGCGGACAAGAAGCGGAGCCGACGAAGAGCGGCGCGAAGCAAAAATCGAAGGCGAAACCGACGGACCGAAAAGCGATTCGAGATTCTGAAGTTTTTTGGGAGCTTCCGGGCGAATCGGAACTGCGTGCCACGACGATTCCCGACCCGCCGCAACCGAAGAAGCCGACCATCGTGCGGCTCACGCACACGAATTACTACGGACCGTTCGCTGAAGCTCGGTTTTTTGTTCGCGCCCGCGATCCGGAGAATTCGCGCGAAGAATACGACGATTCGACGGGCAGTTGGACTGCGTGCGAGCTGGTCGAAGAGCTCGTCCACATCGACGGCCAGGATTTGCCGAGGTCACAGGCGAAGGAACCGTTCGCAGAGGAGGTCGTGTGGTACGGAACCTACGAGGCGACGCTGAAAATGCCAGCAGGTGCATGCTCCGTCAAGATTAAAGTCATTAGCGAGCATCCCGAGCTGCCCTATACGGTCGTACTTTCCGACTGGGATGTCGCGGTCGAATGACGCCTCACCGCTTCTCGGCCCGAATGTAGTTGATCGGGATGTACGAAGCTCGCGACGGATTGGTGAAGGTGTCGATGCGAGTGACGCTAAATCCGGTTCGCTCGAGTAACTCGCACAGCTCGCGCTCGCCAATCACGTTTCGGCCGAACTGCCGTGGCGGGCGCACTCGATAGCCGCGACGACCCTGATAGACGACGCGAAACAAGGTGCGCAAACGATGCGGAACCGGCAGCGCAAGCACATCGAGGTTCGCGATAAGAAGCCGTCCGCCCGGTTTCAGGATGCGGTGCATTTCGGCGAGCGTGCGATCGTGATCGGCGAATTGCAGCACGAGGCTCAGGAATGCGGTGTCGAATGATTCGTTCCCGAGCGTCGCGTTCTGACAATCCTCGATTTGAAATTTGATGTTTGCGGCACGGACGCGCGCCTCGGCCAAAGCGAGCATGCCGGGCGAGAAGTCGGTGGCCATAACGCTCGTCGCGTTGCGGGCCAGCGATTCGGTAAAGAACCCGCTGCCGCAGCCAAATTCGACAACATCGCCCAGCGCCGTTTCTTGGTCGACAAGTTCGCGGACTTTAGCGCGCGTGCCGGCACCGACTTGCAGTTCGACGACACGATCGTAGTCGGGCGCGGCGTTCGTCCAAAAGTTGACGAGTTCCTGAGACACCGATCGAGCGCCCGTTACCGTAGCGAGATCTTGACGGTGCGACTAGCCGTGTCGAAATCGAGCTTTTCTTCGCGGGCAAGCCAGCCGATGGCGGCAACGACAACATCCGCGGGCGCTTTGACTTCTTTTTTGATGGCCGCGAGCGTAAGCGGCCCTTTGCGGCTGAGCGCGCCCCACACGTCGCCGGCCGCGTGCCCAATTTCGATGCCGGTGAGCGCACCAAATTCGCGCGGCGCGGCAGGAGCCGACTTCGGAGCCGGCGGCGTCTCGCCCACCGGCGTGGCGGCATCCGTTTCAAGCACACGTTCGCCGGCCGTATCAATTGTTTTCGCGGGCTTCCGCGCGGCGGCACGTGGCTTTGCGACCTTCGTCGACTTCATTGGTTTTTTCTTTGCCATAGCTCTGCTATTGAAGCGGGATCACGTGCCGAGGGAAAGGGGTGCACGCGAAAACGGCTTAGCGTTGCGTGAATTCGCTCTCGGGAATTCCCGTTTGAAGCCGGGAAAACCGAACGGCTATACTGCGACGTTGAGTCGCTAATCGGTGGCAGCCTCCGCCTCTCGTGCTAGCTTGGCGGATGAACGGCTCTCAACGGAGAAACACATGGACGGGCTTCGGAGTCGTCAGCGGATTAGTTTCCTAATAATTGCATTCGGCGCGGTTGCACCCGCAATTGCGGCCATTTCGCCGACACCCCCTATTGCTGGCACCGCACCGCCTGAGTTTGCGGCCGTCGATCAAGCGGCGCAGCAATTCAAAAGCACGATCGGTTGCGACGCCTTGACGGTGGCGGTGTCACGAGAAGGAAAGCTCTTGTACTCTCGCGGATTCGGTTGGCGCGATGCACAGCATAAAGTGCCCGCGCAATCGTCAACGCTTATGCGGATCGCCAGCGTAACGAAACCGATCACCGAGTCGGCGGTGCGAAAGTTGGTCCGCGATCACAAACTGAGTTACGACACCAAGGCCTTTGAGTTTCTGAAGATGTCGCCGCCAGCCGGCGCGAAAGAAGACCCGCGGCTAAACGAGATCACAGTGCAACTACTGCTCGATCACAAAGGTGGCTGGGACCGCAACAAAGCGTTCGACCCCATGTTCAGCACGCAAAAGATCGAGAAAGCACTCGGCCTGAAACATCCCGCGCGGCCTGCCGATGTAGTGCGCTACATGCTCGGCCAGCCGTTGCAGTTCGATCCGGGCTCGCGATTGGAGTATTCCAACTTCGGTTACTGCGTGCTTGGTCGCGTGATTGAAAAGGCGTCCGGCAAGCCGTATTTCAATTACATTCGCGATGAGATTTTGAAGCCGATCGGAATTACGGATATCAAGCTCGCGCGCGACAACCCGACGAATCGCGATCCCGAAGAGACGTATTACCCGGCTCAGGTTCTCGTGGAAGTAATGGACTCGCACGGCGGGTTGATTGCGACGGCCCCGGCGCTGTGCACGTTCCTGGATCACTACTGGATCAACGGCGAGCCGCGGCAAGCCAACCAGCGCGGTACCTGGACGTTCTTCGGCAGCCTGCCGGGCACGACTTCAATGGTCCACCAGCGGCCAGACGGCTACAACATCGCCGTGCTCTGCAACAACCGGCGCGAGAAGTCGTTCGATCAGGATAACGACACGCTCCTCAAGCTGATGGACAAAGCGCTGGATAAACTGCCGAAAGGCAAGTGACCACCAGCATGCATCGCATAGATTGGGATCGCCACGCGCCTTTTACCGCCGGCTTCGACGTCGCAACACAATAGCTGCGATCGAACTTAAACATAAGCCGATCGTTGTAGGTTCTGGCACCGGAATCGTGAACGAAAGGCATGCATTGGCGAATGTTCCGGCGGCAGCCAGAGTCAGCGGCGCGCCAATTTCGGTGTACCCAAACTTCAGGCCGACGTTGCCAGCCGCGAGCTTGTCCATTTGACCGGCGGTCAGCGGGCCGATGAGCACCGGGCCTACGGCCGCGCCACCGTCGATAAACATTCCTGCGCCCGAGTCGCCGGAGAGCCCGACGCCTGCGACTCCTACGCCCGGGATATTTTGCAGCGACCACTGAGACGCAATGTAATTGTAAAAACCCTGGGTTTGCACGAACCGCGTCCAGTTGTTGTCGAGATATCTTTCGACGCCGTATTGCTCGTCGGCCGGCACGCCCGCGTGATAGACATAGTCGTAAGCAGGGATCGCCGGATCGGGCCGACCTGAAAGTCCATAACCCCCTTCGATACTAAACGGGACTGGCGCGATATTTTGTGGATAAGGCAGTGGCACCTGCGGCTGCGCCGCGATCTGCTCGGGCGTGAGCGCATTGAGTACCGCTTTTTGGGCCGCCGTCAGGGCAGGGTTGTTCAGATCGACGCGAATTGCAGCAAACGCCGCATCAATTCGAAGGTTCCCAACACCGCTCAAGCCGTCGCCCATCACAACTTTCTTCGCGACAACTCCGTTCGCCGCGCTCAGCGTGAACCCTGTCGGATCGCCGACGCTGCGAAAACCAACGCTCGAAAGATATCCATTGAGAACTGCCTGGGGTTGAACCGCGGGATCGAGGAAGCCGCCATACTGGGGCGAGTCTTGGCCGCTCGAGCTGCTGCCAGGATAACTGTCGTTATCCGGATCATTCACAATGCCACCTGGCAATAGCGGCCGCAGCACGTGGTCGGCCGTCAAGAAGCAGAGATCAAGGTAACGCGCCGGATTGCCGGCCGGGTTCAACGGATCGGCCTCATACATCTTGCCAAATAGCGTGGCCGTGCCACGCGAGCCCTGAGAATTCGTGATTCGAACCGCCTCGTCGTAATCTCCAGAAGCCACCGTAGTGCCGACCGGCACGATGGCATACGCGTGTTGAACGTGAGCGACGACGAATGCCATCGCAGCGAGAACAGCGAAGGCCGGCGCACAGCGGCGGCCAAGAGCGAGCGAACTTCCTATCATTAGCGTTCTCCGGAACAGTGCGCGCCTGAAGAAAGGTGCGCAATTACTACGCCTGAACGGACCGATGCCTGCCACTGTTCCGGCGACGAGCGTCACCCGCCGGTGTCGCACCCGCGAATTCATAGCCCGTCGACCGCCGCAACATATCGATTGCCGATCCGTGTGTCAAACATTTGACAGCAAGATCGGCCCACAACGACTTGCAACGAGTCCCGAGTAGCTCAGGCTCTCGCACCTAGGCGGCACAGCCTGGAGAAGCGTGATTTGTCATGACGCAAGCGTTTCGGGTCGCCGGAAAGAAAGCAGGATGGGTTCGCCGCGCAGCGGGAACCCATCAGCCTTCGGCGCAGATCCAATGGGTTTTTGCTTCGCAAAAAACCCACGCTACGAACGGACACTTCTCGGGAAGGGCCCAGGCAACAACTGGTCGCAACCAGAAAAATGAAACCAATCGACCAATGTCATCGATGGGTCGAATCGAGCGTCACCGCTTGAAGTCCAAGACAGTCGCGACGGACCAATGACCAACGATTAGAACTGGTAGATCGCGTCCAACCCGAACAGGAATTGGTCCTTATCCTGGCTGTCGTTGAACGGTTGAGCCCCAGCAACCGGCACTCCCGGAGAGCTGAAACCACCTTGGCCGTGATACCAATCGTAGCGCAGTTCCGGTCGCAGCGTGAAATTCCCGTTGGGCTTATAGTTCAGGCCGAACGACGTTTCGTAAAAGTCGCCGGGGAAGCGGAACCGCGCGTCGCCGTTGCCTGGTCGCAAACCCGTGACGACGTAGCCCGAAGGGTCGTCGAACCATTCAAATCGCCAACCGGCAGTCCAGCAGCAATTGAGTTTGTAGAACAGGTACTGATTGATGCCGTACCATTCGCACGTCTTATCGCCGAGGGCATTGAAGCCTTGTGTATCTTGTTGTACGCCCAAGTCATGCTGTAGCACGTAGCTCAGCCGGCTGCTCAAGGTGTTCGACCAAACGACGCTGTACATCGTTCGGTTCGATTCGGGCGCCACGCCAGGAACGTTGATGTCGCTCTCGTTGCCCGTGACTACCGAAACTGCCAGGGTGGTGCAATCCTTCTCGGTGTATGTCAGGCCGCCCAGGAACTGGGCGCCTTCTTGCATGGAAAAATCATTCCATCCGCTCACGACACCGCCGCTCCACGACCAACATTCGTTGATGTTCGAGCTGGCAAGCATACCGGTGTGCGTGAACGGCTCGCCGTATTGCATCGTGTACGAATGTGTGTAGAAGAAGTTGCCGATCGCCGGCACCACTTCATAACCAATGATCGTGTAGAAGTGACCCCACTTCACCCTCAGGTCGTTGTAGTCGGTTTCGAAGTACAACTGCGGCATGGCGAAGCCGTAGTTTTGATCCGGGTCGCCGTTCCAGCGCGGCGTGTTACCGTGTTTGGTGCCGTCCAAACCGGCCGCGGTCGTGAAGAAATAATCGCTGCCGTAGAAGAAGTCCACGTCGTAGCCGAGGAACCAGCCGCAGTTCTTGCTCATGTCGGCTGGCGTCCGCTGCAGCACGCCGTAGAACTGGTTCAACTGGCCTCGATCATCATCGGGAAACGTCGTCGGGCCATTGAAATGGGTGGAAGGGCCGTCAGCATTCCCCATGATGCCGCCTTCGACCCAGCCCGTCAAAGTTGTGTCGCACTGCTTCAAGCAGCAACAACCGTCGAACAAGCGATCCGTGGTAACGCTCGGGCAACACCAACCGTCACCGCAACCAACTGCACTTCCACAACCGCAGCCGCACTGACAGTCCGAGCTGCAGCCGCAATTGCCGCAATCGCCCGAGCCGCTTGAGGCGGCGGGTGATGGCGACGCGTTATCGGCCGTTTCGGCAACGGCCGCGGCCGCGAAGATCCCGCCGGCCATGACGGTTGCAAAAACCAACGTATAGCGCTTCATGCTCCAATTCCTCCAGTCCATTGAAGGTCGCGGGCGGCGCCGGCATGAATCTGTTATGCCCAACTACGTGTAGGCAGCCGATTCGGCGAGTGGCAGGCGGGGACAATTTGTCGTCGCTATGAGGCAACGATTAGCCTATCGGCGTTCCCCCATTCCTACGCTCAACACGAACCGCTCAGTCGTTAGAGTTAAAAACGACCAGTCCGGCGCGCATGTGAAACGCTAACGGTCGTACCGGTTCCACCATGGAAAAAGACGCCCGGCCGCGAATGCGGACGCCGTTGATCAATATCATCGCTGGTTCGAATGGAGCGACGAGGACCACGTCTAAATCGGCAAATGCCCCGACCTAATCACGGGCATCCACGGCGACGACCCGGTCAAGGTTTACGAGGAGCTTGGCGAGGTCGTGCAAGAAGTCATCGATCACTTCCAACAGACAGGCCGCCAGCTCCCGTCGCCGCGAACGCGACCGATGATGGAAGTCTCGTAGCGGAAGCGTGAAGTGTGCAAAACGCTTCTCTTTTCGTTATAATTCCAAGATGACCACGAAACTTACCGACGAACAGCGCAAGGCGATCGAAGCCTGTGCTGGCGAACCCGTTGTGGTTGCCGATGATGCGACGAGCAAGGTTTACTATTTGCTAAACGAAGAGGCCTTCGCTCATTTGCGTGGCCTGCAACAAGCGCACGACGACGAATGCCGCTCTAAACTTCGCTCGCTCATCGAAGACGGCATTCATAGCGGAGAAATACCGGCCGAAAAAGCGTTTTCCGATCTTCGATCAGAGGCCCAACGCCTGGCTGGCAGCGGTGCATGAAAAATCTGGTCGTATCAGAAAAAGCGTACGACGATCTGCTGCAGATTCTACGGTACATAGCGTGCGACCGGCCGACGGCCGGCGTCGCGTTTGTCGATCGACTCCGCGAGCAGTGTAATTTCCTCGCTCGCTTTCCTGAATCGGGCATCAACCTGGACGATATATCGCCCGACCTTCGCGTTTTCAGCTATCGTGGATACGGTATTTACTTCCGCAGTTTGCCAGATCGACTCCGCATTGAACGCGTTCTGCCTCCCGGACTCGATGTATCGAAACAAAAGTTCGATTGACCACGCCGGAAAACAGAAACCTAACCCGCGTCTGTTCGCTGACTAAGACCGCTAGTTATTGCATCGCCTGGTTCGCTACGGGCTTACCGCAGCAACGCCCACTGATATCTTCCTCACCCTCTCAATCTCGGCTTGCGTACGCGCAACAGAGGGATGATCCGAACCAAACAACCCAGCTCGCAGTTCCGACGACTTCTTCAATAGTTCAATCGCTTCGTCATACCGCGACCGCGCAATTTTCACCTTGGACATCAGCTCGATCGCTTGGATATACGAAGTGCTTGAAACACCTCGATAATACTTCATTAGGTCTATCAAATTCTGACACTTCGCTTCGGCGTCGGCCAGGTTTCTGTCGCCTGACAGATGGTACTTCACGATGCTCGATTCCATCAAAAAAATTCGATATGAGACGACGTGGCCATCCTCATCAGTGAATTCAGCCGTTTGAGCAGCACCTAATTCTGCGAGCTTATCAAATGCGCCAAGATCAGCATATAAGGCTCGCAGTTCGAATCTCATCACGCGCAACCTATCTTTCGAAATCTCCTCGGGATAGTTATTAGCCTCTTGCAAAAACCGAAGATCGACCTGCTCCGCTTTGTCGTACAAGCCAAGTTCGCGCAGTAAATGCCCACGCATCGGATAGAGGGCAATTGACTCGTATGGCGGCGCTTTTGTCCCCGCGCTCTGCACGATCAATTCCATGTCGTCGATGCGGTGCAAGGCAACGTCATAACGTTCGAAAGCCTCGTCCACACCCGCAAGGTCCAATTGAATAACAAAACCTAGTGCAGGAAAATCGTCTCGTACCGAATCAGCAATGATCTGCAACTGTGCGTAGAGTTGCTGCGCTGAGTGCAATTCGCTCTTATCTAGCATGCGGTTCGACACATCCAACATGGCGCGAACATCGCCAAGAGTGACTGGTCGCCCCTTCCGCGCTTGCCATATCGTCGCTTTGTTCTGATCGCCTGCCTTCTTAGCAAACTCGATTAAATCATCGATCGCGACTGCAGCGGCTTTTTGTGCCTTAGCAGAAAGCTTCAGCACCAGAGCGTTCGTCTCCATGTTGTCAGTGGGGCTGGCGGCATTCGTCGCGACCCGCTGATTTGATTCCGATGGCGTCTCTGCTCGTCCATGCGAACAGGAAAAGCCGAGCAGGAAAACGACGATCCATAGCAAGTTGCACATAGACAAACTCCTGCAACAGACTTTCACAAACTAGCCAAACTGGGCGGGCAGACTATAACAATTCCGCGGCTGTAAATCGACACGGTTTGCCTGTGTTATTGCATCTCTGACTCGGTCAAATTTCCGCTGGCCCCGGGTGCCACTGCTGGCTCTCCAGCAGTGTGCCTTTAATCGAGGCTTGCACTCAATCTGATTTAATCGCTGTCCAACGCATATCTCACGTTCCTCGAACCTAGGTGGCGCAGCCACTAGAGGCAATAAACGCCGGCGGTGATATGTTTTCCCCTCATTTCTACCCACGATTATTGGCCGCCTAGCGTCCCCAACTTTTTTGTTGAATTTAGGCCAGCACCTGTGCTACACCAGATCGTGCCGCATCTATACACATGACCACTACTCCGCAATCCGAAATCGGAACCTCTCCCATGCACCAACCTGTCCCCACGAATCCTTCACGTCCTGGCCGCCCCCGCGTCCTCGACGACGTCAAACTCCGTGAAGTTTCCGCGCTAATCTCAGCCGGTTGCGGCCTCGAAGGCGCCGCCCGCTATGTCGGCTGCGCCGCCAGCACCATCCGCCGCGAAGCGCGCCGCAATCCCGACTTCAACGAACAACTTCGCCGCGCGCATCTCTCCGCCGAACTCGGCCCGCTCAACGCCATGCGTCTCGCCGCGCAAAAACATTGGCGCGCCGCCGCGTGGTTGCTCGAACGCATGAACGCCCAACGCTTCGCCAGGCAAAATGTCCGCCACGTCAAACCCGAGCACCTGCAGCAGTTCACCGAAACCATCGGCACTTTATTGCGGGAAGAAATCACCGACCGCAACACACGCCGCCGCATCCTCCGTCGCCTCGACAAACTCACCAAACAAGCCGACGCCGACCTTCTTGCAGCGGAACTCGACTCGTGTCCAAAACGTAGGTCGCGCTCGCCGAGCGAGATCTGAACCAGCCCGAC
>JABDGM010000100.1 GCA_013286045.1 Planctomycetota bacterium
CTCGCGACATCACGCCGATCCGATCGCAGATCCGCAGCAATTCATCGAAATAAGAACTCACGAAGAGCACCGTCCTCCCCTCCGCGGCCAGCTCCCCCACGATCTGATAGATGACCGCCTTCGTCCCCACATCAATTCCGCGCGTCGGCTCATCGAGCAGCAGAATCGTGGAATACTGATGCAAGATGCGCGCTAGCGCAACTTTCTGTTGATTGCCGCCCGACAACGATTCCACGGCAACGTCGACCGACTCCGCTTTAATCTGAACTTGATCCATCCACTCGGCCACCGCCTGCCGGCGTTTTCTCAGATTCAACCATCCCCACCGGCTGTAGTGTTTCATCGCCCCGTAAGTGACGTTGTCCGCGATCGACCGATTCTGCGCGAGGCCTTCCCCTTTGCGATCCTCAGACAACAGCGAAACGCCGGCTCGCATCATCCTTCGCGGCGTGCACTTGCGAGCGACCCTTCGAAAATGAACTTCTCCACGACGCAGCGCATCGAGCCCGAAAATAACTCGCAACAGTTCTGTCCGCCCCGCCCCGACCAAACCAGTGAGACCAAAGATCTCCCCTTCACGCAACTCCAGCGACACCTCGCGCGGTTTCGTCCGCCCTGTAAGCTCGCTGATACTCATTATCGTATTACCCGGTGTGTGCGGCACTTGCGGATACAACTTGTCCAGTGCCCGGCCCGCCATCCGGGCGATCAGTTCCTGCTCGCTCGTCTCCGCGAGAACGCCATTGGCCACCGACGCACCGTCTCGCAACACCGTGTACCGATCGCATACGCGCCGAACTTCCTCCAAGAAATGGCTGATATAAATGACACCCAAGCCCTGCTGTGTCAGCCGGGCGATCGTCTCGAACAACCTCTCCACATCTGCGTGCGCCAACGAGCTGGTCGGCTCGTCGAAAATAATAAGCCTCGCCTGATTCACGAGCGCGCGAGCAATCTCGACGATCTGCATCTGCCCAACGGATAAATCCCGCGCGCGTTTATCGAGCGGCAATTCGCTGTGACCAAGCCGCTCGAGCACACCCTGCACGATCCGATGCTGCCCGCGATGATCGACCACCCCCCAGCGCACGCGTTCCTGCCCCAGCATCACGTTCTCACAAACGCTCAAGTCGTTCGCGAGCGTAAGCTCTTGATAGATCATCGCCACGCCGGCCCGCCGCGACGCCTGAGGCCCACTCGGCCGAAAGCTCGCGCCGTCGAGCGTCATCCGGCCCTCATCCGGCGACACCGCACCGCTGAGCACCTTCATCAGCGTGCTTTTACCCGCCCCATTTTCGCCAATGAGCGCGAGCGACTCCCCCGCTCGAAGCTCCAAACATACGTCCGTAAGCGCCCGCGTCGCCCCGAACCGCTTCGAGACATTCTCCATCCGCAACAGCAACGCCGACGATGAAGATTCGATCATCAGAGTATTCATAGCTGGAGTCGCAAGAATCCGGCCCCTAACCGCTTTGCAGACCCGAACTCTTGCGAGTTCAGCTCCATCGCAACGAACCTTGCGTGCTACTTCTTCGCCGCCGGCTGCAGCACTTCCGCCAACCGCCGCGCCGCCAGCGCACCCCCGCGATAATTATCCGTCGCCACGTAGCTCACGATCACACCCTCATCCGACAGCGCGCTATCGAAAATCACCGTCGGAATCTTCTGCTGCTTCGCATCCTTCACCGATTGCACCAGCGCCTGCGAATCGAGCGGCGCAAGTACGATCCCGTCGACCTTCTTCGTGATGAAGTCCTGCACTACGTTGATCTGCCCTTCGGTATCGTTCTCCAGCAGCGGCCCCTTCCAGAGAATCTCCACATTGCCCGCCTCCTCGGCCGCCTTCGTTGCCCCCGCATGCACGCTCTTCCAATATTCGTGCGTAGTCCCCTTGGGAATTACCGCGAGCCGATACTTCGGATTCGCCGGCGCGGCTTCGTCATTCTCGAATTGCGCGGGATCGAGCAGCTCCTTCATCCGCGCTTCTTTCAAATTCTCCGGCGTGGCCACAAACTCCCCAGTCACAATCCGTTTTTCCACCGGCTTGCCCTCCAAATGGGCAATCATCGTTTTCACACCCTCATACCCCATAGTCACCGGATCCTGCAGCACGATTCCGTGGACGGTCCCTTTCGTCAGCCCGTCAATGAGATCAGGGCTCGGATCGAACACGACACACTTCACCTTGCCAGCCAATCCGGTGTTCCCAAGTGCTCGCTGCAACCCATTCGCATTCGGCTCGCACACCGCGAAAACGCCGCCCACGCTGTCCTGGTACTTATTGAGAACATCGGTCGCCTTATCCAGCGCCGACTCGGGCGTAGTCCCGGCATACTGGTCCGACGAAAGCACCTTCACCTTCGGAAATTCTTTCGCGAGCGTATCCAAAAACCCCTTCTCGCGCTGCTCTGTGCTCTCGCTGCCGGGGTTATACCGCAGCAGCACCACGCCGAGTTCCCCGCCGCCACCCGCGCGTTGGCACCCAGGGCAAAATACCGACGTCGCCGCCGCAACAACTAAACAGAGAAAAAGTGAACGTCGCCATGCCATCCGCCGGTCCTCCTGGCACGTGAAACTTCAAATCGCGTGACCGCCTCAGAATACAAGCGGCCGCGAACTTGAGCAACAATTCGCAAACGAACTGCATCGTTCAGCGACGTTCTTACAGCGACTTCCACTTATTCAAGACGGAGGGATCGCGAAGCATACTCTTGGCAAACTCATCGACCTTCGCTGCCTTCGCGTCTTGATGGTTCTTCTTGCAGTCCTTGGACCAATTCTGCAGCGTCGTGCGAAGGTTCTGCAGTGTGGATGGATCTTTCGGATCAAAGCAAGCAGCTTTCAGATACCAGGTGATCGCCGCTTCGTAATTTTTATCGCGACGATAGACGCCTCCTTCATCCTGGTACAACGTCGAGAGCAAACCCAATTGGCCCGTTTCGCGGTATGGAAATGTCGCGTAGGCCCCAGTTGGCTTTTCGCCCTTTTCTTGCGCGAGAAGTCGGTCATTGCGGTCGCCGATCGAGTAAACATGCCCGTTCGTTGGTTCGATATCGAAATCGAGCGCTCGTAAGAATACGTGACCGGATTTCGTGACCGCCCGAACCTCAAGGTCGCATTTCGACGCCATGATGCTGTACAAAATCGCGGACGAAACGCAATTGAAATGTCCCGTATCGAGCAGGGCCGGCAACTTATAGCTCCCCGCTTCGTAACCAGCTTTCAGGGGATTCTCGATTAGGTATTTTCCCAACGCTTTGGCCTTCGCCAGCTGGGTGTGTGCATCGGCCGTCGCTTCTTTACTTTCCTTCGCAATTTCCGCAATCTTTGCTAAGTAAGGCTTTTGTTCGTCTTCATCCGTCACGCCAGAAATAACCAACGCGGCCCTCGCCATCGACCAGTGCTCCATCTTCCCGCGACGCGCATGTTGCAGCAGGTCGAGCTCCGTGGCCGTCATCGCGGTCTCCGATGTCGCCAAAATCGAAGACTGCAGCGCCGTCAGCGGATCGATCTTAAATGCCGTTTTGCCAGCCGCCTCGTCCACTTTTCCTGTCGCCGAGTGCGCGGTGTTGCTGATGAATATCGCAATGAACAGGCTGTAAGAAATGATTTGAGGACGCATGATGAACTCCTGGCGTCGGCATACGACAATCCCGCGTAAGATCCTCCCCCCACTATATCTAAAGACGAGCAACTCAATGACTGTTACAGCCTCTGACTCGACAACGACCAAATTCCCTGCTCGTGCCCCGTCACCCGACCGCAGCACGATGAAAAACCAATCTCATTCTGCGAATTAAGGCCCTTTCGGCCCTCCGGCCTCATTCGTTACAATCGGGCCATCTGAATTGTGGCGGGGTTTGCTTGTTGGTTGCCGGTTTTAGGACGGACCGTCTGTGGCCCAGTTTTTGATCGATCATCCCTTTTGGCCCTTTACTCTTTTCGGGCCTTGGTTGCCTTACACGCTGGCTGCGCTCGTCCAGATCTTTTTCATCGTGAATCTGGTCGCCGTCGGCGCGCTCCTCTTCATCTGGATGGAACGCAAAGTTTCCGGCCGCATCCAGGACCGCCTCGGCCCAACGCGCGTGGGCGGCAAATTCGGCTGGCTCCAAACCCTTGCGGATGGCCTTAAACTCCTCACCAAAGAGGACTTAATGCCCGAGGGGGCCGACGAATTCCTCTTCAAAATCGCACCTTATGTTAGCTTTTGCGCCTCCCTCGCCGCATTTATGGCGATCCCCTTCGCCGGCGGCGATTACCCGTTCGTCGCCCTCCACTTAAATGCCGCCGTCTTCTTCATCCTGGCCGTGCTCGGCCTCGAAGTCTTCGGCGTCATCCTGGCTGGCTACTCGTCCGCGTCAAAATGGTCCCTCTTCGGTGCGATGCGCGAAGCCGCCCAAGTCGTTAGCTATGAAGTTCCGCTCGGCATGTGCGCCGTTGTCCCCGTCCTCCTCGCCGGCTCAATGGACCTCGTCGTCATTGGCGACCGCCAGGCCGGCGGTTTCTGGAACTGGTACGTCTTCCATGACCCCGGCACTTTTGTAACGTTCTGGGTCTATTTCACCTGCGCAACCGCCAGCGTGAACCGCGCTCCATTCGACCTCGCCGAAGCCGAAAGCGAGCTCGTCGCCGGTTTCCACACCGAGTACTCCGGCCTCCGCTGGAGCTTTTTCTTCATGGCCGAATACGGCTCGATGCTCGCCGTCAGCCTGCTCGCCTCGATCCTGTTCCTCGGCGGCTGGAATGGCCCCATCCCAATCGCTCACATGCTCGGCCTCACCTTCCAACACGGCCTGGCATGGGGCATCGCCGGCAACTTCCTCGGCATGATCAACCTCATCAACAAGGGCGTCGTCGGCGTCACCGTGATGATGTGGGTCCGCTGGACGTTGCCTCGACTCCGCATCGACCAAGTCATCACGACTTGCTTGAAATACTGCGTGCCCATCGCGGCTGCGTCATTCCTGTTTGTTACCTGGTGGCAATACGCTTTCCCCAACGGTCTGATTCTGTCGCAATCACCCGAAGGCTACAGCGTCTACGAGCACTGGCATCAGCACGCTGAAAACGCGCCTACGACGCCGGCCGCGAACACCAGCGCTCAAAACGTGAAAATGCTCTCCGCCCCTGTCTCCGCGGAGGCAGTGAACTAAGCCGCCATGGAAGCACCCATTTACTGGCCGTCGGTTTTCTTCTTCCTGTTCGCCGGCCTCGCGTGCGCATTCGCCTTAGCGGTCGTCATCTCCCCGAACATCGTGCGCATGGCGTTCTATTTGGTGCTCTCCCTCGCCTCGACCGCCGGCCTGTTCTTCCTGGCCGGAGCTGATTTTGTCGGCGCAATGCAAATCATGATCTACGTCGGCGGCACGCTCGTGCTGCTCGTATTCGGCGTTATGCTCACATCCCAGGACCGCTTCATTTCGATGAAGACCAGCACGTTCGACCTCGGCGTAACCGGCGTCGTCGGCGGTTGCTTCTTCCTGCTCCTTTGGTACTCGGCACTAAGCGTGCCCGGTTGGCGCGGACTCTCCATCGAACAAGCCACCGCTGCCGAATCGCAACTTCAACCCACCGCCACGCAACTAGGCATGGGCCTGTTAGGCGTGCGCGTCGACGCACCCGATCACTCCGGCTACTTACTGGTGTTCGAAATCATTTCCGTCCATTTATTAGTGGTGTTGATCGGCGCTGCCTACCTGGCCCGCGCCCGCCGCAGAAAGACACTCGCCGTCGAATGACACCCTACCTGCTAGCCAGCTCGTTGACCGAACCGGTTGGCGTCCGCCATTTCCTGGTCGTCGGCGCGTTCTTGTTCATCTGCGGCGTCGTCTGCATGGCCACCAAGCGCAATGCGCTCGGCATCCTGATGGGCATCGAGCTCGTACTCAACGGCGCAAACCTGAACTTCATCGCCTTCGGCAGTCCGTACTTACGCCAAGCCTCCGAATCGATCGGCCTCGATGGCCAGCTAATGTCCCTGTTCGTGATCGTACTCGCCGCCGCCGAAGCGGCCGTCGCCCTCGCCATCGCGCTCAACTTCTATAACAGTTTCAACACGATCGACGTCGACCGCGCCGACCAGCTCCAAGGATAGAACCAGCCTCGCCACTCGCCGCGAGTGTGCGATAGCCAATATGGACAGAATTCCGCTACTACTGCTGGTCGCCTGGCTCTTGCCGCTGGTGTCGTTCGCAATCATCGCGATCGGCTACTCGGTCCCGCAATTCTTCGGCATCCGCGTCCGCTACAGCACTCAAAAGTACGGGGCGTATATCTCCGTAGCCGCCATCGTCGCTGCCTGCGTCCTCAGCATGACCGCGATGTTCTGGTGCTGGCTCCCCAACAACCCCCTCAAATCCTCCGAAGAACACGAAGGCCACGCCGAACACACCGCGATGGCGAGCCCCGCTTCAGTCGGTGAGCACACGCCATTCAAACTCGTCGCCCAAGAAAAATCTGAACCATCTGATTCAGCCGCGACCGCAACCGAGCCCACCGAGACCGAACGCACCGCCGCCGGCTCCAACGCCCCGCCCACCAGCCTCACCGGCGATTGGTACGTCCTTGGCCAGTTCGGAAATCTCCGCCTCACGATCGGCTACTACATCGATACCCTCACCGTCACCATGTTCTGCATGGTCTCGTTCATTGCCTCCTGCGTGCACATCTACGCCACGGGCTACATGCACGATGAGCTCGAAGACTACGTCGACCACGAAGTCCACCTGCCGAACCACGAACATCTCCACCGCCGCGGCCGCTTCCATCGCTTCTTCCAATTCCTCTCGCTGTTCTCGTTCTCGATGCTTGGCATTTGCATCTCCGGTAACTTGGCGATGACGTTCGTCTTCTGGGAGCTGGTCGGCATCAGTTCCTACTTCCTCATCGGCTTCTACATCGAACGCCACAGCGCGAGCACCGCCGCCAACAAAGCCTTTATCGTCAACCGCGTGGGCGACTTCGGCATGCTCATCGGCCTGATGATGATCTGGACCACACTCGGCACATTCAACTTCGGCGATATGAAAGACGCCGACGGCACCGTCCACCCCGGCATCTTCAGCCAGCTTCGCCTCAAGCAAAACAACTACGAACTCGCTCCCGCCGATGGGATGATCGCCTTCGAAGCCCGCGCCCAGGTTGCCGAAGTCGTCCGCAACGGCGGCGACGACGCCGCGGTGAAGAACTTAATCACCAACCTCCGCAACGACACCAACGCCCATTGGGGACAATGGGCTCTGCTCATCGCCGGCGTCGGTCTGTTCTGCGGTTGCATGGGCAAAAGCGCGCAGTTCCCGCTCCACGTCTGGTTGCCAGACGCGATGGAAGGCCCCACCCCCGTCTCCGCCCTCGTTCACTCCGCCACGATGGTCGCCGCTGGCGTCTTCCTCGTAGGTCGAATCTACCCGATGCTCTCGCCCGAGGCGCTCCTCGTCGTCGCCACGATCGGCTGCATCACGCTAATTCTCGCCGCCTCGATCGCCCTCACCGCCGTCGATATCAAGCGCGTCCTCGCATACTCCACCATCAGCCAGCTCGGCTTCATGATGCTCGCGCTCGGCCTCGGCGGTTGGGTCGCCGGCCTGTTCCATCTCATCACGCACGCCTTCTTCAAAAGCCTCCTCTTCCTCTGCTCCGGCTCCGTGATCCACGCCGTTCACACCAACGACATGCGGCAAATGGGCGGCCTCCGCCACAAAATGCCGATCACCGCCTACACTATGCTCGCCGGCTGCCTCGCGATCGCCGGCATCGGCATCCCCTTCGTCTTCGGCTTCAGCGGCTTCCACTCGAAAGACGCGATCGTCGAACAAGCCATCCACTTCGCCCGCACCAACGGCGGCACGCACCCCTGGATGTGGCTTTACGTCGTCATCCCGCTTATCGGCGCCGCCCTTACCTCGTTCTACATGTTCCGCCTCTGGTACATGACGTTCGCCGGCTCGCCGCGCGATCCCCACAAATACGATCATGCTCATGAGTCGCCGCCCGTCATGGCCAACGTGCTGATCGTCCTGTCGATCTTCGCCGTCTGCGCCGGCTGGTCGCTAAGCTGGGTCGGCCCCGGAGTCCTCAAAAACTTCGGCGTCGAGTCTTTACTCGAGCAAGCCCGCCCAATCGGCATCCTCGGCAACAAACCCGGCGTGCTGCTATCCACGCTCGTCATCCCCGATGAGCACGCCAGCCACGCCACGGCGGTGAAGGTCCCTGCTGGCGTTTCCGCCATCCTTGTGGCGCTCGCCGGCGTCCTCGGCGCCACGATCGTCTACCTCTGGGAATCCATCAGCGCCGCGTCGCTCCGCCGCTCGATGTCCCTCCTTTACGCCGCCACGTGGAACAAATGGTGGTTCGACGAGCTCTACGATTACTTATTCGTTCGTCCGACGCACCTTATCGCCGCATTCATCGCCCGCGTGCTCGATCGCGGCATCATCGACGGCATCATCCACTCGCTCGCCTATATCGTCCGCGGTTTCGCCCAAGTCGTCGGCATCGGCGGCGACCGCTACGTCATCGATAACGCCGTCGACACTTTCGCGGAAAAAACCTGGGACCTCGGCCTGTCCCTTCGCTCACTGCAAACCGGCCGCTTGCGGCAATACGTCATGTTCATCGTCGTCGGCATGATCGTCCTGTTCATCGTCGCCAGCCTTTTGGTGAAATTCGCCGTCGCCGGATAGCTAAGCTAGAAACCGCACCGCCGATTAATACGACAAGATAACAACAGCAAATACCGTCCAACCTTAATACGAATCAAGTCATGCTCGAATTCACCAATCCATCGGTTTTCCTAACCTGGCTTGTGTTCCTGCCGGCCATCGCCGCGCTCGTCATCGCCGTCCTCCCCGCACGTGGCGAAACGATCAAGCGCATCTCGCTCGGCGTCACTGCCGTCGTTTTCTTCATGACCCTGTGCATGATCTTCGGTTGGAGCCAGGTCAATTTCAAATCCGGCGTCGATGGGATGCAGCACCTCTTCTCCATTCCGTGGATTCCGTCGTTCAACATCCATTACCTAATGGGCCTCGACGGCATCAGCTTTCCGCTCGTCGTGCTCACGGCCTTCGTCAGCCTCCTCGCCATGGGCGCCAGCTGGCCCATCAAAAAATACGAAAAAGGCTACTGTATCCTGTTTCTGCTCCTCGAAACCGGCATGCTCGGCGTCTTCTGCGCACTAGATTTCTTCCTCTTCTATGTCTTCTGGGAAGTCATGCTCCTGCCGATGTATTTCCTTATCGGCATTTGGGGCGGCCCCCGCAAAGAGTACGCGGCGATCAAGTTCTTCCTCTACACGCTCGTCGGCAGCGTGCTGATGCTCATCGCCATCCTCATGCTGTACTTCAATAGCGACCTCCGCGCCCTGCAAAACAAAGTCACACCGCAGCAAATCCTCGCCACCGGCGTCGTCTCGCCCGGGCTCGATGAAGCCGCCCAACAAGCCGAGTGGCAAAAAATCGTCTCGGCCGAAACTCCCCAGCACACGTTCAACATCCTGGCCCTTCAATTGATGGGCCAACACACCGACCTCTTTACGAACCCGAACGTCACCTGGCACGGCCACTCGCTCCAATACTGGGCATTCATACTGCTCGGCATCGGCTTCGTAATTAAAGTCCCCAGCGTCCCGCTCCACACCTGGTTGCCAGATGCACACGTCGAAGCACCCACGCCAATCTCCATGATCCTCGCCGGCGTGCTTTTGAAGATGGGTGGCTACGGTCTCATCCGCATCTGCTACCCCATTTGCCCCGCCGCCGGTTACGAGCTCGCATACTGGGTCTGCGGCGTCGGTGTCCTCAGCATGGTCTGGGGTGCGTTCGCCGCTCTCGCCCAAACCGATTTCAAGCGCATGGTCGCCTACAGCTCCGTTTCGCACATGGGCTACGTCGTCCTCGGCCTCGGCGTCTGGAGCGCCTTCGCCGGCACGCAATACAACCCCGACTACTGGAAGATGGGCATGAACGGCGCGATGTTCCAAATGATCGCCCACGGCATTAGCTCGGCCGGCATGTTCTTCCTCGTCGGCGTCGTCTACGACCGCGTCCATCACCGCAACCTCAACGAGTTCGGCGGCCTGTTCGCCAAAATGCCAGTCTACAGCGGCATCGCAGTAGGAATCTTCTTCGCCGGCCTCGGCCTCCCCGGCCTGTGCGGTTTCATCGGCGAAGTGCTCGTCGTCCTCTCCGTCTGGAACTTCAGCATCACACTCGCCGTCATCTCGGCATTCGTGGTAATCCTCACCGCCGGCTACATCCTCTGGGCCATCCAGCGAGTCTACCTCGGCCCCACCTACAAAGGCCCGCACCCCGAAGCGCTCACTCCGATGACGCTCCGAGAATTCTCAATCGCGGCCCCGCTCCTGGCCCTCGCGATCTACTTCGGCGTCAACCCAAACGCTCTGCTCAAATACATGCAACCCTCCGTCGATAAGACGGTCATCGAACTAACCGACTGGACCAAAAAGAACGAACCCGCCGCCGCCAAACCCGCGACCGCGGATGCGACCCCAGCCGACAAACACAATTCATAAGAATTAAACAACCAGGGAGACACGGAGTTCACGGAGAATTGCAAAGAAGTCTTCTCTGCTGCCTCTCCGTGTCCTCCGTGCCTCCGTGGTTAATAAAAATTATTAAGACCTAATCGTGAATCTTCACTCCCTAACCGAAGCCCTGACGTCCGACACGCTCCACACGAGCCTCCCCAGGTTCTTGCCCGAGCTGGTGATCTGCGTCACGATCGTCGTCATGCTGCTGGCGCGCATGCCGCGCTTCTTGGCTTGGATTGACCCGTTCGTCGTCGCTCTCATCGGCGTCGGCGTCGCGATCTACTACGCCATCCCCGAAGGCGGCATCAGCGCCCTCGGCACCATCCAACATCAAGAATTGTTCACCGGCATGCTGGTCTATGATTCGATGACTGCGTTCTTCCGCTTATTTCTGCTCGCCTTCGCATTCCTGTTCATCATCCTCGTCCGCGTCACCGGCCTCGCCGACCGCCAGGATGGCCAAGACTTTTACACGCTCCTGCTCGGCTCGACGCTCGGCATGTGCCTCATGGCCTCGGCCAATCACCTCATGACTGTCTTCCTCGCCGTCGAAATGGCGAGCGTGCCGTCGTACGTCATGGCCGGCATCATCAAAGGCCGCCGCCGGGCGAGCGAAGCCTCGCTCAAGTACGCCGTCTACGGCGCTGGCGCCGCCGGCGTCATGCTCTACGGCATCAGCCTCCTCGCCGGCCTCACCGGCTCCGCTCACTTACCAACCATCGCCACGAAACTCGCTGCGATGGACATCCCCGCACAGATCGCATCCGGCAACGGCGGCACCATCATGGTCCTCGTCCTCGCCGGCCTCATGATCATGGTCGGCCTCGCGTTCAAACTCTCCGCCGTCCCCTTCCACTTCTGGTGCCCCGACGTCTTCGAAGGGGCCAGCGCCGAAGTCGACGC
>JABDGM010000101.1 GCA_013286045.1 Planctomycetota bacterium
GCTTCTGCACGTGATAGCTCAGATGAATGACGTCGAAGCTTGGCTTGCCCGAGGTGAGCTCGATGACGGCCTTCTGCCGTTGTTGTTGCTCCGGGATGACTTCAGATTCGACCTTGATGCCGGTGAGGTCGGTGAATTCGGAGGCATATTTTTGCAGAAGCTCACCACGCGGTCCCTTGATCAAGTTCGCTTCGAGCGTGGTGCCGGCGTATTTCTTCCAGTTGACGTCGGCATAGGCTGGCAGGCCGGTGAGGCCGAGCGCGCCTGCTGCGGCGGACCCGGCGAGAACGGTGCGGCGGGAAACCAATATGTCCTTCATCGTACTTCCTCCCTGGGTGGCTATTTTTTTATGAAGCAATACTAACACTTGGAAGGCGTCCGCGACCATCCCGATCATTCCGGCTAAGCCGACGAAATACCGATCTGGGCCTTCGCCTCGAGATGAACGTAAGCCTTTGAAACGAACGGGCGTATTGGAGAATCCATTATTGCGATGCCGGCCTTGCCTCTTGCAATCCTCTCCCTCTAACGTTCCGACTAGACGTGCAGATTACGGCAATTCAATCAAGCATGAGATTTAACATGGCCAAAAGCATCAGTTTCGACGGACAGGTAGCGATCGTGACCGGCGGCGCTCAGGGAATTGGCAGGGCCATTGTCGAACGTTTGGCCGGTTCCGGAGCGAAGGTGGCAATTTGGGATCGTGATTTTGAGTTAGCAAAGCAAGCGGCCACTGCGATTGGCGCAAACGCAAAGCCCTATGCGGTCGATGTCGCTGACGCGCAAAGCGTAAACCGCGCATTTGAATTCACGCTCAAAGACTTCCGCCGCGTAGATATTTTGGTCAACAATGCGGGTATCGCCGGCCCCACTGCCAAGCTGTGGGAATATCCTCTCGAAGAGCTGCAAAAAACAATGCAGGTCAATCTAGAGGGACCTTTCAACTGCTGTCACGCCGTCGTTCCAACGATGATCAAGCAGAATTACGGCCGCGTGGTGAATATAGCTTCAATTGCCGGAAAGGAAGGCAACCCAAACGCCTCGGCGTACTCCGCGTCGAAGGCGGCTCTGATCGGTTTAACGAAGTCGCTTGGCAAAGAGCTTGCGACCTATGACATCGCAGTCAATGCGATCGCTCCTGCGGTGGCGCGAACGCATATTCTCACTCAAACAAGTCAAGAGCACATCGACTACATGATAGCGAAGATCCCACGCGGCAGGACAGTCGATGTGAAAGAAATCGCGGCCCTGGTGAGTTGGGTGGCATCCGCGGAGTGCTCGTTTACGACCGGCTTTGTGTTCGACATTTCGGGCGGGCGCGCGACCTACTGACCATTCAAATTTTCGTACAACCTAGACCTGGTGCTAACTGATGGAGAGCAAAGAGTGTGAAGAGACGGATAGGAAGCGACCGCAGACCACTACCGCGCAATATGCCCCCGGCCGTGTTTTGCTTTATTTTGCCTCTACTTTAGAGGCATCCCTTCGCCTTCCTGGGAAAGGCCGATAGCCACGAAGGCGACTAGTCTAGTCGCGGCGAGGGCGGCGCAGCGTGAAGGTTTCGAACGGGGCCAACTGGCCATCTTTCCCCACGACGTCGTAATAGGTGACCTTGATCGAGGTGAGGCCACCGCGTTGTGGTCCCGGATCGACGGTGAATGCCGCGAAACCATAGGAATGCGCAGCGTTTCGCACCGCCGCCCAAGGCGCTTGCTCCTTCACGTAGACAGGCGGACGCTTGCCAGTCTTTGGGTCGGGTTCGCCGACGGCGGTGATCACCCGACACTGCGGCGGGTCGAAGAACAGCTGGTTCGACGGGACGGACGTTCCACCGCCGCCGATGACCATGTGCACCGTTCCCTTGCTGGTATCGATCACGTCGGTGGCGGTCGCCGTGGGGACCGGCGTCAGGGTGGCGTTCGATTCCCGGCCGCGGATCGGGTGCGAGCGCTCGTAGTGGTGCTCGTGCCCACACACCACGAGGTCGACGTCGTACTTGTCGAACAACGGCACCCATTCTTCTCGGATGCCGAGGTCCGCGCCATTGAACATGTCAGCCGTCGAGATTGCGACCTGGTGCATGCACACGACGACCCAGTCAATGTCATGATCGCGACGGGTGGCGACCAATTCCTTTTCCAACCAGGCCTTCTGAGCTCCAGACGAATAACCCCGGACGTAGGTGTTGCCGCCGTCCTGATAACAAACGTCGTCATTGGCGATGCTGATCACGCGCACTGAGCCGGCGGTGAAGGCGTACCAAAGCCCACGCGTCACATCCGTCTGGCCAGCCGATTCCGGCACCGAGAAGTAGGTCTGATAAGCTTGATAGCCGATTGGTCCATTACCCAGCTCGTTTTCATGGTTGCCGGCCGACGGCATCCAGGGACGTTTACGGGCGCTGCGGCTGTTGTTTTCCCAGAAATCCCACCAGGTCCGCACCCGGTCCTCGGCGAGATTGGCGTAACAGAGATCACCGTTGAACAAGTGGAACAAGGGTTGCAGCCGCTCCACGCCGAGCGTGGTGTCGCCCGCCGCCGGCGAGCCGAGATTGTCATTCACATATGGGGGATTCGGCACCATCACCCCCGCAGGCGGCACATACTTCTTGCCGAGAGTCGGCGTGCCCTGATCGCCGAAGCTGGTGAACGTGAATGGCGCGCGACCACGTGGAGAAGTGCGGAACGTAGCGAACTCTGGCTCGGTCCCGTCGTGCATTGCCCCGTAAAGATAACTCGAGTCGGCCCGCAGTCGACTGAGCTTCGCATGATGGGCGTAGACAACCTGCCGGGACTTTGCATCGATGTAACTCGTCGTTTTCGCCTCGACCGTTTGCTCGAGCTTGCCATCGAGACGCCCGAGCACGACGCGGGGATTGCGAACGGGCTGCAGCGTGTGCCAGGACACCACCATTTCTGACGATGAATCGGCGCCGAACTGCAGATGCAGCCCGGCGACCGGAGGCGTCGCCACTGGGTCGGGCGTTAGGTGTGAGGGCGGTGCGGCCTCAGCGTTTCCGGTTCCGATGAGGGATGCCGCCACCACGGCGCCTCCGCCGATGCCTGCAGCGGCGAGCAACTTGCGGCGACTGAGTTCGAGGTTGAATTCGGTGTCCTGTGTGGTCACAGCGGTGCGGTGCTCCTTGTTGGCCAGGGAGCCTATTCATCGGCCCCACCGAGTGATCCAGGTTGGGTGTTAGTTTAAAGTCGGCGATTGCGCCTGCGTGGCCGGCGAAGCCGGTCGGCGTGGCGCACTCTACGATATTATAATGTTATGACCCTCTCATGACGCGCATCGCGATTCCTTTAGCCTGCGTACGACCAGAAATTAAATGTGCGAGCGAACGGGTCCTCAGCGTATGGGCGTGCGACATTAGTGTGTCTGATAAGTGCTAATAACGGCGCGCGGGCGCAAACGCTAGTTGTGTACCTGCTGGCTGGTACCGGCAGAAATAGGCCACCCGTAAGATCAACTTATTGGACCGGCCAATGAAGGCGTAATATTTCTGTAAATAGCTCTGTCGTCTACCGTACATAAGTGCTAAAAGGTGTAATGGCACTCTATGGAGCCCGCTTAACTCACCAAGCGATGGGGCAAGTTCTCCCGCACATCGTCGAGACAACAATGGCTGAGGGCGTCCTGGGTGGGCGGTTAGACGCTATGCACGCTTGGTATTGGGCGCAGGGTGGCCAGCACGACGAAAGCAAGCATCACGTCCGGTGGCGCTTTGCAAATCCTGGCACAGCGATCGAGTTTGCGGCCAAGTTCGGCGGCACAGCTTTCATAAATTTCGCATGAATTATGTTGCCGCCGCAGCAGGGGTCGTTGGTTTCTTTATCGCATATTGTGTGACCGCCATTTTTTTGCGTGAGGTTTTGCCACCAACATGGTGGCTGGATTTCAAACACCGAGATACGTGGGCTATGCCAGTAATGGGTACTATCCCGCTATTGGCCGGATTGGTTGGTGGGGCGGCGTGTTCTTGGCTTTTTGGATCTCTTTCTCTCACCATCAATAGCGGCTAGTTGTTTTTCTCACGCTACTATCGTGAACCGCTTGCGCCGATCTCAGGCGGTTACTATTCGATCAATCGGCCGCATTGCCAGCGCGGCGTCAACTAAATCGCCAATCATCCAAACTCGACCAGCGACGCCAAGCGCCATCCACGCTGGTCCCTTACGCGAACGATTGCGTACCTAATCTTGTCGGACGGTCGTCACTTCATCGCCGACCACGTTCCAAACCGTCGACGTCCTCAGGCGTAATAGTCGGCAGTGACCGTCTCATCGATTGACTTGCGCTTTGTGCCCAAGGCGTTGAACACAGGCGTGAGAATGACCGCCAGCAACAGGTTGAGGATCAGGGTATAGAAGGCTGTGTAGCCAGGGAACGTGTAGCCGCCGAGCGCGACCGGATAGGACGGCGTGAGGTTCATCACAACGGCCATCGTCGTCCCAGCGACTGTTCCAACGGCCCAGCCGACAAGCAGTGCCCAGTCGTTGAACCATCTTGTATAGACACCAAGCATCACTGCCGGCAGCGTTTGGATGATCCAGATTCCTCCCAGCAGTTGCAGCTGAATGGCGTATTGGGTCGGAATAAACAGGATAAATACAAGTGCGCCGAGCTTGACGATGAGCGAGACCCATTTCGCCATCTGCGCTTCTTGCTTGTCGCTGGGCTTTTTGTTGATGAACTCGCGGTGGATGTTGCGCGTGTAGAGGTTGGCCGCCGCGATCGACATAATCGCTGCCGGAACCAGTGCACCTATTCCGATGGCGGCGAATGCGATGCCCACAAACCAAGACGGGAAGCTGTGGAGGAAGAGCGCCGGCACGGCGAAGTTGTTGCCAAACTGCTTAAAGCCGGCGCCATATTCCGGCAGGCCGGAAACCCCGGCGGCGATGGCAAAGAAGCCGATGAGTGCGAGCAAGCCGAGCATGAAGGAATAGCTCGGCAGCATCGCGGCATTGCGGCGGATGGCATGGCCGCTGCTCGCGCTCAGAATCCCAGTGAGCGAGTGCGGGTAAAGGAAGAGCGCCAGCGCCGAACCTAGCGCAAGCGTCGCGTAGACGCCGTAGGCGCCGGTCGTCGTGGGACCAGGAACCGCCAGCAGCAGTTTTTGTACCGGCACAGCAGCGAAGATTTTGCCAAAGCCGCCAAGTTCGATCGGAATAATGATTACAGCTGCGAATGCGGTGATGTAGATAAGGATGTCCTTGACGATAGCGATCGAGGCTGGCGCACGCAGGCCGCTTGAATAGGTGAAGGCGGCCAAAATGACAAAGGCAATGATCAGCGGCAAGTCGGCGACAAACCCTGTGCCGGAAACGCCCATGGCGCCGATCACGACCTGAATGCCAACGAGTTGGAGCGCGATATATGGCATTGTGGCGACGATACCGGTGACTGCAACGGCCAGCGCCAGCCAGCGGTTGCCGAAACGACCGCGCACAAAATCCCCCGCCGTGATGTAGCCGTGCTTGTTGCAGACATTCCAAAGTCGCGGGAACACCAAAAACAGGATCGGATAAATCATAATCGTGTAAGGAACCGCGAAGAACGCAATGGCACCGGCACCGAAGGCAAGCGCCGGAACTGCAATGAAGGTGTAGGCCGTATATAAATCGCCGCCGACCAGAAACCACGTCACGATCGTGCCGAAACGCCGCCCGCCGAGCCCCCATTCGTGCAGTTGATCAAGATCGCCCTTGCGCCAATTGGCGGCAGCAAAGCCAAGCCAGGTGATGAACCCGAACAACAGCACAAAAATAGTGAGCGCGACCCAATTGACATTCTGCACGGCATTCCCCCTCGTTTTATTTTATATTCAAAACTAAGCGATATGCTTTCGCGCTAATCGTCGGTGGCAAAATAGACAACCGCAGTGAGCACTGCTGCCACGATCACAAAAAGTAGCTGAGACCAATAAAAGAACGGAATGCCCATCCAGTAGGGCTCGGCCTTGTTGTAAAATGGCGGCCAGAGCGCAATCACGAATTGGATTGCAAAGAGCAGGTACCACCAACTCCATCCACCCGACTTCTTTTGCGTTTTATTCATGGTGACAAACCCCCGATACATAGTCCGGCGATGCGCCGAGAGATCCAACTCTCATCTATGACTTAGCCCAATTTCACCTTTGAGCCAATTTACAATCAATGCTGCAACGCCAAAAACTCCCAAGACATAACGCCTGCGATCATCTATCCCGCAGCCGGTGCCCCTAGCGTACTTCAAAGCACGACGTTGGTCGCCGGATCGATGAGGTGCATATGGTCGAGGTTGGCGCGTAATTGCATTTCCTCGCCGGATTTCTTAGCGGCGGTAGGCTCGACACGGCCACAGACTTCGGTGCCATCGACTTTGAAAAACACCATCGTCTCCATGCCCATCGGCTCGACTACGTCGAGCGTGACTGGAAATTCCTGACCAACGCCGTTCTCGCTGCCGCGCGTCTCGGTGAGATGTTCCGGACGCAAGCCGAACAATACGTCCTTGCCGGTATGCGCGCGATATCGCGCGGCGCGGCTTTCCGGTATATGGAATGACAGCTTTTCGGACAGCCGGATATTCAGCCCACTGCCGTTGCTTTCCAACTTGGCCGGAATAAGATTCATCCCCGGCGATCCGATAAAGCTTGCCACAAAGCGGGTCTTGGGATGGTGGTACAGGTCATTGGGCGTGCCTATCTGCTCGATCTTGCCGTTGTTCATGACTACCACCCGATCGGCTAGCGTCATCGCTTCGACCTGGTCATGGGTCACATAAACGGTCGTTGTCTTGACCTTTTGGTGCACGCGTTTGATTTCGGTGCGCATCTGGACGCGCAATTTGGCGTCGAGATTAGACAGCGGTTCGTCGAACAGGAACACCTTAGGATTGCGCACAATAGCGCGGCCCATGGCAACGCGCTGGCGCTGACCGCCGGAGAGTTGTTTGGGACGACGACCGAGAAGTTCGGTGATGTCGAGAATACGCGCAGCATTGTCGACTCGCTGCTTGATTTCCGTTTTGGGAAATTTCCTCAGCTTGAGCCCGAACGACATGTTTTCCGCGACGGTCATATGCGGATAAAGTGCATAATTCTGGAAAACCATCGCGATGTCACGATCCTTCGGCGGCAGGTCGTTGACCACTTCGCCGCCGATCGAAATCTCGCCGTCACTGATTTCCTCCAGGCCGGCAATCATCCGCAGCGTCGTGCTTTTGCCGCAGCCCGAGGGGCCGACCAGCACGACAAACTCGTGATTGGGTATATCGAGATTGATGTTGCTGACGGCGACGACGTCGTCGTAGCGTTTCCCCACGTTCCGCAACGTTACTTCCGCCATAACCGTTCCCGTCTCCGTTACGCCCTGCTAATTATCGCGCGAACTTTCCGAGAAAAGGCTCCTACCTTCCGGAATCGCGCTAACCTTTTGTTGCACCGGCGGTGAGCCCGGCGATGTAGTAGTCCATGAGAAACGCGTAGATCACCAGCGGCGGGGCGGCCGCGACCAGCGCGCCGGCCATCAGCATGCCCCACTTGTAGACGTCGCCGCGAATGAGACTCGTCACCGTACCCACAGTGAGCACCTGCTGATCCGCGGAATAGAGGAATGCCATCGGATAGACAAACGCCGCCCAGGACACGGTGAATGCGAAGATCATCGCGGCAATGATGCCAGGCAGTGCGACCGGAATGAATATTTTCGTAAGCATCTGCATGTGGCTGGCGCCATCGATTAGCGCGGCCTCGTCGAGTTCTTTCGGGATCGACTGGAAATAGCCGATCATAATCCAGGTGCAGAACGGTACCGTCAGGGTCGGATAGACCAGCACCATCCCCCAATACGAATTAAGCAGGCCGACGGATTTGACGATCTGGAAAAGCGGGATGAACAGCAGCGTGTCAGGCACGAGGTAAGTCAGGAAGATACCGGTCGCCAGGATGCTGGAGCCCCAGAACTTCATGCGGCCAAGCGAGAACGCAGCCAGCACGCTCACTACCATGGTGATTGCCACCACGCATACTGTGACGATCACCGTGTTTTTGAAGAAGATGAGAAAGTCGGTCTGCATGAACAGAATCTTGAACTGATCGAGCGTAAGACCGTTGGCGATAATCCAAGGATTGGTCGCCATATGTGCGACCTCGGCATCGCTTTTGAGCGCGGTCACGATCATGTAATAGGGCGGCATCAGGAAGAAGATCGCGAACAAGATTAGAAAGAAATAGGAGGTGATCAGCGCCCAGCGACGATTGCGCCGTAAGCTGGCGCCGACGCCGATGCGCTTCGTGGTGGGAACAGCGATCGCAGCCGTGCTCATCCGATTTCCCTCCCGCGCTTGCGCACCCCGCGCAGAATGAAGACGGCGGCAATCGCGAGAATCGGGAACATGAATAGCGATGTCGCGGCTCCGAGTGGCAAGTCGCCAGAACGGATGCCGAGCAGGAATGAATATGTGGCGAACACGTGTGTCATGTTGCGCGGGCCACCGGCGGTCATGATCTGCACGACGTCAAAATTGGCGAAGGTGACGATCAGCGAGAACAGGACCGTGATTGCGATAATGTTGTGCATCATCGGCAGCGTGATGTGCCGGAATTTCTGCCAGGCTGTGGCGCCATCAATGGAAGCAGCTTCGTAGAGTTGCTCGGGAACCGATTTAAGCGCCGCCAGATACATGATCAGGAAGAATGGCGCGCCATACCAGACATTGACGAGGATGACCGAGAAACGCGCCCAATAAGGAGTGCTCAGCCACGCAATTTTCTCGAAGCCGAGGCCCGACAGAATAAAGTTGATGGCCGAATAAGTGGGATCAAATAACCACCACCATCCGAGCGTGGAGAGCGCCAGCGGGATCACCCATGGCACCAGCAGCATGCCGCGCCATTTTCGCTGGCCCTTGGCCGGCAGATTATTGACAAGATGCGCGGTAATCAGCCCGATCAGCGCTTTAAAGAACACGGCGGAAAGTGCAAAAATGGCCGATTGCTCAACTACCATCCAGAACGTGTCACGCGACAATAAAAAGTTGAAATTCGACAGACCAATGAAATGGGTTTGCGACTTATTCAGCATCGAGAGATAAATCGAATAGAACGCCGGATAGATGATGAGGCCGGCGACGATCACAATCAGGGGCAAGCACATCAGGACCGCTGTCGTGGAGTGACGGCGCATCAAGCGCCGCAAGCCGCTCTTTTTGGCAGGCGCCTTTTCAGTTTCCGGCAACTCCGTTGGCATCCATGATTGGACGATATCGGCCATGATTCTGATCTCGCTTCGAGTGCGCCTTAATCACGCATGCCGGCTAGAGCAGCCGGCATGCGATTGTTTGCGAAAGCCCTGAAGATCAATCAGACGCGCAAGGTGCCTTCGAGTTCTTTTTCGGCCCACTTGATCACGTCTTCGAGTTTTTCTTTGCCTTGCGTAAACTTCGAGATCATCACGGTGTTGATCGCCTGATTGTAAATCTGGGCGCCAACTTCCGAACGTGCCGGCGCGCCGGCAATCGAAGTCTGTTCGTCACCGCGCGGCGGATAGCCATAGACGGTGCCGACCGGAGGTCCGACCGTCTTCCAAGTGGGAAGGTCATACATGCTCTTGAACGACGGCAGGTCGTAGCCGACCGAGGCCTCGACCAACTGGGCGATCGATTCTTTCTGCGAGATATGGAGCAAAAGATCTTTCGCTGCCGCTTTGTTCTGGGAGAATTTCCAGAGGCCGTAGAACTGCGGAAGCTGTCCGACAAAGCGGCCTTGCGGGCCTTTCGGCACTGGATGCGTCCAGCACTGCTCCGACACCTTCGGATTGTCGCGCTTGGCGACCGCCCAGGCGCTCGGTGGGTTCATGATGCTCGAGCCCTTGCCGGAAATGAGCCAGCGATTGTTGCCGGCATCGTCCCAGGCGTAGACCTCGGGCGGGCTGACTTCCATGATCTTGCGGGCGATTTCCATCGCCTGCCGGGTCTGATCGGAATTGATCTTGATGTTGTCCTTGGCGTCGACGAATACCACGCCGTAGGAGTTGAACAATCCACCGACCCAGTCGACCGCGTCGCTGGTCTGCCCCATCGGCTGACCAACCGGGAAGCCGGCCTTGTAAAGTTTCTGCGCCGCGGTGACATAGGCATCCCAGGTCCAAGCATCGACCTTTGGCTTGTCCCATTTCGATTCGTCGGCGGGGAACATTTCGAGCAGATCGAGGCCGGCGTGTTCCTTGAAGAGATCGATGCGCGAGCAGCAGGGCTTTACCTGGCTGCCAATCGCTGTCGGCACGCCGCGCCAGGTACCTTTGATCTTGGCGAGATATTCGGCCACCGGGCTGATCGGGCCATACTGCTTAATGAGTTGGTCGACGACATCGTCGAGCGGCTCGAGGACTGCCTGATGGATCCGGATGTTCCAGTCGCGGTGCGACATGATGTCGTGGCCGGTACCGGCTTGCGCTTCTGCGGCCGCGGTCAGCTTGTCTTTTTCGCCCTGCGAGGTGATATAGTCGATGTGAACTTCGACACTGTTCTTTTCACCCCACTCGTTACAAATTTTGTCGAGAGCTTTGTTGGCGCCGGGCACCCAGTGATCCCAGCAGCCGAGCGTCAGTTTGCCGGCAGCGTAAGCACCTCTAACATAAGGAGCGGTGATGACAGCTGCTGTAGCGAGAGCTGCAGTTTTCAGAACGGTTCTGCGAGTGGTCCTTGTTAGCATCGGGGCATTCCTCCCTTAACGTTGGCGATGAGCTATTGTTATTTTGCACAGAGACTATACCCAAATCGAATAGGTGCCTAGCAAAAGGCGTCATATTTTCGCGCTGCAGCATTTTTAGGCATTCGACGTTAGTCGATACTGGCCGGCGTTCGGTTCATCGATATGCCGGGAACGCCGGAGCGAATCTGGCGCTGCATCAGCAACGCGCAGTAAAGAGCCACCGGAGATCAACGACTTGAACGCGCCACCGCCATAAAATGACGGAACCTAGCGGTCCCAGATTCCTAGTTTTCTACTTTTTGCAAAAGCCTGCGCTTTCACCATTTCAGCATCGTCGACATTGTCTTCAATCTCTACCAGCCCATCGCGAACGAGTATCAGTGCAACGTCGATCTTCCCCTTGTGACAGACTGCGCTGACCGCGTTTTGCAAAATCTTCTTTGGATCGCAGACCAGTTCTTTTTTTGCGATCGTGTTGCGGAAGGTGGCATAGGCGTGTAGGCCGCATGCCCATCGTTCGCCTGACGCCCGGGTACATAGTTTTTTCGAATCAAACGGCTTAATTCCAT
>JABDGM010000102.1 GCA_013286045.1 Planctomycetota bacterium
AAATTGCCAGTCGGTCAGTTTCGTCGGTAAATATTGGCGACAAACATAGTTCAAGTCGCCAACACAACTCGTATACAATCAGGATTCGTTCGGCCACGGCGAGTCTTCCAGCATTTGAGAAAACTACTGCGCGCCACCGATGCGTGGACTGCCAAAGGCGTTCGCGTACGCTCTCGGGCGGCAGATGCCACCCTGGATATTCTTTACGCTGTGCCCGCCAAACAGTGGATGCTTCCTTGATTTGTTCGAGATCGACTTCCCTTCCGGGAGTAAGACTCGGCGACTTCGAGAATGCCGTAAATACCCGGGCAGGGGGGAGCGGCGGATCGCGTTTTGGCAACTCAGCCGACTTTGAAGGCGCCCAATTTATTTCGCGCCCTGGATTCCCGGTCTCCAATGCCGTGATGAACCAATCTAACGCTCGGGCGTGCCGTTCATTCGCATCGCAGCCAACGACAACTTCGGAAAGATCAATCGGCGTTACTCGGCGCGAATCGAGCAACGCCCGCATGGCTGGTGAAGCGTCGAGCAGACCACAAAGAAATTTCTAATGATCTCGGGATGACGGCTATCAATGCGCTGCGCTCAGGCCGCCGTAATCCAGCGGCAATTTCATTGGAGTCGTGGTGCTGCTTGATGCTGCATGCCTTGAATTGGGGTGATGATGCGAGAAGGGCCGAACTGCGTGAGCGAATCGAGTTAGCGAAAGAACAGCGATACGATCCATGGAGCACAATTGACGTGTTACGCGCCGAATTGAAGGCACCAAGGCCGCAATGGGCACGGCGGGTTGAACTCAAAGCTGGGTTTGATTCGGGAGATATTCGCCGGACGGTTCATTTTCTCAGCGGCGAGTCACCAGAAATGCCGGCTTATCAACTTCTACGCCTTGTAGAGAAGGCTCCATGTCCGTTGTATGCCGGGGGGATGAGCTTATTGGGTGAAACGGCTGCACACGCCGCGCTGTGGATAGCTGATGTCGCACCTTTTTGGTCAGTTGTGACCCTCTTACGCGCTGGAGCAAGTGACGAAATCGTAAATGAGCTATTCGATCGGGCAACAATTGCGATGCTTAGCCCATCACGAATTGAGCAACTTTATACGCAGCTGCTTCGATTGGTGGATGGCGAAATCGCTAAATTGGTTACTGCGACTGTGGGAGATAGTGATGCGCTTTCCCTCCGCGCACTGCGTGTTGGAATGGATGTTATATCACGCTTAGCTCTGCGTTTGGCGCCGAACGAACTTGATGCACTGTTGACCAAACTCGCCGGGTGGCTAGTCGCGCGCGTCGCTACAACGGGCTTTGTCTTGGCGGAACCGCTTGGAACACTCCTCAGTCGCGTGTTAGAGTCCCTTCCTGACAACGCTGTCGGCCGCGCCGCGGAACTTTTGCTCCCTCTACCTATTTATGGGGAACCAGGCTATCACCCAAAGGCCCACGAACAGATGTGGCCCGAGCCCTTTGAAGGATTGCTGAATCGCAATCGAAATAATTCGTCACAGACAGCTAAACCGGCATATTGGCCTGAAGTGTGGGCGCGGCTGATCATGGGTATCAGAAGCGAAAATGAGACACTCCGCCGACGCGCATTCATTCGCGCCTATTTCCTCCATCTTAATCATTGGCTGAGTGAAGACGAGCAGAGTGCGTTTGGTGAGGCGGTTTGGTCTCGAAGCAATCCGGCAACCGGATTGCCAGAGATTTTTGGATTTCGTCTCTCGTTAGTGCTGCATTTGCCGTGCGCAATCGAGCACGATGCAAAAAATATCTTAAAAAGAGGTTTGTTAAACAAAGAGCTCCGACCTTGGAAGATCGAGTCAGGTGGCTTCAATTCTGATCACGTGCGATCATTTCGGGTTTGGATGAATGAAGTCGCGCACGTCTTCTGTCATCCGGCTATTGCATCGCCGGGTAGCATCGTGCTCCCGCTTGAAGCCAGCGAGGCTGCTGAATTACTCAAACGATTACTTGCTTGGTGGCCAACTGCTATAGCGCTTTTAGGCGACCCTAAGTACAGCGAACTACCACTAGGTGATTTTAAGTTGGAGCCGGTTGTTAAGGAATTCTGCAAAGCTCTAGGCGAATCATTGCTTCTCTATTTGCCTCGCGGCCATGAACTGGCCGCTGTGGCAGAACAGAATTTGGAACAACTCATCAGTCGCGGGTTGTCTGTGGCCCGTGCGATTCCGGGAAGGCTCTTTCAGAGAGCAGAACTGCTGGATTCAGTTGTGGAGAGTATGGAAGGGATCTTCATTTCCAATGATGCAGAGCAGGTGAAATTGGCTACAGAAGCGATGAGTAGCTGGACCCAGGCGGCGCGACATTCCATGATTCCCGCACCACCACGGTCACTTATTGAGCTGTTGGTCGCGCGCGTTATGCTACGTCAAACAACCTCACTCGATAGCGTAATCGCTTGTTTAGTTCGCCTTATCGATAGTGGCGATGGACAGATTACCGAGCATCATGAACATTTGCTTTTTAGGGCACTGGCACAACTGGCAAACGATACGTCACCGGCGCGACTTCGCGAACGTTTTGAAGCCGGCGAAATTGAGCGTGTTACCATAGTGGAGGGACTTCACACCCGCGAATGGGTGGCATTACTAGCTGGCAAGATGGCAGCAAGCTTTAAGAGGCGAGGTCAGCCGTTACCAGATGTGCTAGTTCAATGGCGTAAAATTTGCGAAGATGACTCTCTTCCTGAAATGCGACGTGCGTGGGAACAGAGCGCTTAGCAGCGCAAGTGCAATGGGGGGAACCCTCCTGTCATTCCGCCCGAAGTGCCACCATCGGATTGACCTTGGTTGCGCGAAGGGAGGGCAACAGGCAGGCGAGAAACCCGACAAATGAAATAGCCAAGGTGACGCCGCCAAAAGTAACCGGATCGTAGGCGCCCACGTTGAATAGCAGTGTTCCTAGCAGCCGTGCGCTTGCAAGTGCCCCGGCCAAACCGAATAAAATACCAAGGCAGATCATGCGCGCTCCGCTCGTCATAACGAGTTGCAGCACGTCACTTCGCTGTGCGCCGAGCGCCATGCGGACGCCTATTTCTCCCGTGCGCTGGGCAACGTTGTATGCCATAACGCCATAGATTCCAATTGCAGCTAGGAGAAGAGCGATTGCGGAGAATACGGTGGAAAGTAGCATCGATAGTCGCCGGATGCCCGGCGTGCCACCTTGCCCACTAGGATCATTCCCAAACATAGCAGTCAGGGGCACATCCGCCTCTACGGAGTGGACAGCGCTGCTGATCGCGCGAATATTTAGAGGTGTGCCGGGAGTGGTGCGGACTATCAGAAACAGGTCCCGGGTAGGGTATTGGTTATAAGGGATGTATACCCGGTCCTGAACGCCGTAGTAGTTGTCATTTTCGAACCGAACGGTACCCACGACACCGACAACCTCCCTCCATTCCGCGGGTGCACCGTCGGTGAGTGGTAGGTTTATGCGCTGCCCCATCGGATTCTTGTCGGAGAAAAATCTTTTGGCCAAACCTTGATCGATCAATATAACCAAGGGAGTGGCGGGGGCGTCGTGCGCGGTAAAGGCGCGCCCGCGAAGGAGTGGAATGCCCATGGTCTTAAAATACTCTGGTGTAACAATCTGATATCTCGCGGACGGGCCGAATCTCGGTGCGGCGGCGGGTTGGCCAGCAATCTCGAATACTCCGATCGGGTCGCCATTATTGGTAAACACGGCGGAACTGACGCCATGCAAATGGGAAATTTTTTCCAAGACCTGATCGACAAAGTTGATCCTGTTTTGCAAGACATCGAATTTATTTTGAGTCAGTAACATCGGGGTTCCAAAAACATCCCTTCCCTGATAGCCCCGATCCATATTCTCAAATGCGAGGAAGCTCCGGACCAGCAATCCCGCGCTCATGAGCAAAATGAGTGCCAACGATATCTCCGAGATGACAAACACGCTGCGCAATCGGAGCCCGTGTTTACCTGCACTGGTTCCCCGCCCGCTGTCTTTCAGGGCGTGATTTAGATCCACCCGAGCGGCTTGAAGCGCGGGCGCCAGGCCGCAGCCAATCCCGGTCAAAAGCACGACCACACACGTAAAAATCAGAGTCTGGCTGTCCACGGCGATGTTGGCGCTCCCTACCAAATCGGGCGGCAATATGGAAGTTATCAGCCTCGTGCTCCAATGGGCAAGGAGCACGCCGAGCACGCCTCCGCACGAGGCGAGAAGCATGCTTTCGCACAGAAGTTGGCGCACGATCCGGCCACGACTCGCGCCGAGGGCCGTTCTCACAACGATCTCCTTTTGTCGTGACGCGGCGCGGGCGAGCAGGAGATTGGCTATATTGGCGCAGGCGATCAGGAGCAGGAACCCAACTGCCCCGAGAAGCGTAAACAGGAGAGGCCGCTCCAAATCGATTGTGTCATCCAAAAGCGGAATGATCGACACACCCCAACCTTTGTCAGTGTCAGGATATTGCTGTGAGAGGTGGCCCGCGATGAGGCTCAGTTCCCTGGCTGCCTGAGCCTGCGTCACGTTGTCCTTCAGGCGGCCAATCACCTGTAAACTATGCCGACTACGCTCTTGGCGCAGGCTGCCCCAATCCGTCATAGGCATATAGAGTGCCGGGCCGTAGTTACGGTTCGCAAACGTCTGAAAATCGGGGGGCATTACGCCAATAATTGTGGCCACCTTATCATCCATCAGGATGGTTTGACCGATGACGTCGGGGCGTCCGACGAAATAATTCCTCCATAGGTTGTAACCCAATATGGCGACATTGCCCTTGCCTCGAATTTCTTCGTCCGGTCGAAAATCACGCCCCAGAAACGGTCGCGCGCCTAGGGTGCTAAAGAAATTCGCGGTTACGTACTCAGTATACAGGCGCATCGGTTCTTTCCCGATGATGAAATTTTCGCCCGATGAGTGATTTGCTGCGAGGTCCGCGAACGAGGTCGATTGTTGCCTATAATCGACGAAGTTACCTGGTGTCACGTTGTCCTGGATTCCGTTCGAGGTAAAAACATTGTGCACGTCCATGAGACGATCAACTTTGGGGTATGCGAACGGATGCAGCACAACCGCATTGACCACGCTGAAGACAGCCGCGCATGCCCCGATACCGAGCGCGAGGGTGAGCATGGCGGTCGCGGTAAACCCCGGACTCTTACGCAGCAGGCGCAAACCGTAGCGGAGGTCTTGAGTCAGGTGTCCAAGCCACAGGCCACCGCGCTGATCGCGCGCTCGCTCCTTGAGCTGGTCAAGGCCGCCGAAATCGCGCAGTGCCGCGTAGCGCGCTTCCTCCGCCGACATCCCAGCGTCAATGTTTCTCTCAATCCGAAGTTCGAGATGCATTCGCATCTCCGCATCCATTTCGGTGTCGAATTTACCCTTGCCGAGCAGGGCACCGAACTTGAAACGGATTTTCCGCAACCACTTCATAACGACTCAGGCGTTTCGCAGGACATCCGCTATCGCCAGTGCCACCCGGTCCCAGGTTTGACGCTCGTTCGCCAGTTGTTTCCGGCCTCCCTTTGTAAGGGCGTAGAATTTGGCTCGGCGGCCCTTGTCTGACTGGCCCCATTCCGCCTCGATCCACCCTTTCTCCTCCATCCGATAAAGTGAGGGGTAGAGCGAACCCTCTTCAACGGTCAAAACGTCGCGCGAAAGGACATGAATCCGCTCGGCAATGCCAAAGCCATGCAACGGTCCACCGTTGAGCACGCGGAGCACCAACAAATCAAGGGTTCCAGAAAGCAGTTCAGTTTTCTCCATGCGTGGGTAGGGCCTAGATAATCTAGGTTAATGGATCGTCACCTAGATAGTCAAGGGTAAATCGGCGATTGCTCCAAAACAGGTCATTTTCAAACAGAGAAGCATAGTTCTATTCGAACATCGGGATGATGCTTGCGAAGAAGTCGATTGGAGGGCTATTGATTGCCGGCCATGAATCAAAGTGAAAAAGCCGCACGTTTCCGCGTCCTTCACAATCAGATTGGGGCGTTTGTCTTTCCCAATCCCTGGGATGGTGCATCGGCTCGGCTCATGGAGGCCGAGGGGTTTCCCGCCCTTGCTACCTCAAGCGCCGCGCATGCGGCCACACTCGGCCGCCGCGACGGTCGCGTGACGCGCAGCGAGGCTCTCGCGCATGCCCGGCTAATCGTGGACGTCGTTGAGGTTCCGGTCGCTGCCGATTTGGAAAATGGATTTGGAGCTTCACCGGAGACCGTGGCCGAAACCATCTTGATGGCGGCCGGTGCGGGTTTGGTTGGTGGGTCAATAGAAGATGCTACCGGCGATCCAGCAGCGCCGTTGTTCGATTTAGAACGAGCGACGAAACGTGTCGCCGCCGCAGCTGAGGCGGCACGCACATTGCCTTTCCCATTTACGTTAACGGCCCGCGCAGAGAATTTTATCCGGGGTAATCCCGACCTCGAAGATACAATTCGTCGTTTGCAAGCCTACGAGCGCGCAGGGGCTGATGTGCTCTTCGCGCCGGGCTTACCTGATCTCGCCTCTATACGGCGGGTATGTGCGTCAGTGACGAAACCTGTCAACGTGATAGGCTCAGTTCATGGAAAGCATTTTACGGTGGTCGCACTAGCCGAAGCCGGAGCGAAGCGCATTAGCTTGGCCGCATCCCTCTATCGAGCGGCAATGACAGGCTTGCTTGAAGCAGCAAGAGAGGCAAAGCAGAAAGGCGCTTTTACCTATGTAGACCGGATCATGACTGCTTCGGATTTGAGCGCACGCCTAAGAGAGTAGGATTTTTCGAATAACTCTCCGTAGACTGACGAGCATTTGAATCCCCATCGGTTTCGAAGTAAAAAACGACTTCGTGTCGCAGATGGTTGGCCCTTCGATGCTTGCCGGAGGGCAACGCATCCTTGAAGATTCAATTAATCTCCAAAGAAATGGCCTTCGAAAGCCTGCGTGAAATCTTTGCCTATTTAGGCGACATTCAAGACCGGCACAAAGCAATTGACGCACCGGCAATGGTTCGCGCCCTGCGGACGAATAGCGGCAAAAAAGATAGGGAGAAGTGGCACGCGCTCATTTTCGCCTACGCATACTCTACCGCCCTCGGTTTCTCGGATATGCAGATTCAAATGGAGCCGCAAGATTCCGAGCATGATGCCACGCTACGCTGGAAAAAGAACGGCGTGGAAGCCCAGATGCTTCTGCAATTGAAAGAATTTGTGCCGGAAGCATTAAATCCCACTCTAACTATTGAGGAACTCATCTCGCGAATTTCGGCGCAATACAAACATTCCAAGGGAATCACTGTTGGGTTATTTCTGAATCGTGAAAGCCGCTACGATTCTAAGGTTGTAATTTCTGAGACTCTATTGGACGGATTCGTAATATTTGGAGTTTCGAAACCCAACTTCGGTGAGCTTTTTTTTACGGGCTTTGATAAGTGGGGAAAGTACAATCACTTCGTGCCACTAACCCCCAAGAAGAAACGCAATATTTCGCGTCTGGAGAGAAAAGGGTGGTCCTCAAGGAAGAAGAAAAATCATGAATAGCAGTGTTGATACTCCCGATTGGTCAAAGATCCCGGCGCCTATTGATGATGGGGCGGCGAGGCATCTGGAAGGCGCACGGATGATTTCTGTCCTCCTTCCTGCGACAGATGGACTAAAATGCGACCTAGCCTCGTTGCCTGGACGGGTTGTTATCTTTGCTTATCCTCGAACGGGGAAACCGGGAATCACAAATCCTGATGGTTGGGATCTGATACCCGGCGCGCGGGGGTGCACGCCACAGGCATGCTCTTTTCGCGACCACTTTGCCGAATTGAAGACCTTGGGAGTCGATCGCCTCTTTGGGCTTTCAACACAAAGTGCTTCGTATCAGAGGGAGGTAGCAGAACGTCTTCACCTGCCGTTCCCGATTCTCTCGGATGAATCTCTCACACTTGTTCGGACGATGCGTTTGCCGACTTTTGAGACGAGTGGGATGATCTTGCTAAAACGTTTGGCTCTCGTGATCGACAACGGAACGATCAAGCATGTCTTTTATCCGGTTTTTCCTCCAGATCAGAGTGCAGACGAGGTGATTGCATGGCTAAAGAAAGAACGGTCTTATGGAAAAGCTTGAAACAATATCCCTCAGAGTTGCGATGGCGGTTCCCTTCATTTACTTCGGAAACATCGGACTGAGTTCGCTTTTCTATCCTGGTTACAGCCATTTACGCCAGACTGCCAGCGAGCTGGGGGCTAGAGGTGCGCCACATCCCGAGATATTCAATATTGGTCTATTTATTCTCGGGGCTGCTTTTTTGATCAGTGCTTTCGGATTCTTCCGTGCATTGCAGCAACTCGGCACGAAACCGATACTGACTTGGCTCACATCGTCCGTTCTTGCGCTGCTTTGCCTGAACGTCCTCCTCGCCGGATTTTTTCCGCTACCAGACCCGAGGCACAGTGGATTTTACCTGTTTTACGCCAATTTCTTTGGGCCGGTAATTTTTGCGGTTACGTTTTGGAAGCGAAGCGACACAAAACTCCTGAAGGCCTATCTCATCACCACCAATATTCTAATGATTGCTACTTTCGCATTGATGATGGGAGTCGGTGGGTTGGCCACACATGCAAACGTCGGCCTTCTCCAGCGAATCCTCGGACTGACGGATTTCCCTTGGATAACCGTAGCGGCATATACACTTAAACAAAGTGTTACGAAGTTAACCATACCCGGCTAAAAACCACCACTCATATGGGTCGCATCCGAATGTGTCTTCTTTGCATCGCAGCTGCTTTTTCCCTTTGCATATGCGGGCGAGCTGAAACGAGCGCGCCGATTCTCCAGGCCAGAATTTCGTTTCCGGAGTCTGTCCACAGCTGGCCGATCACCGGTCGGGTCTTTCTCTTGCTTAACCGCAACAACGATCCCCAGGCGCATCTCGAGGGAGGCTCTATCATCTTTGGCTCCGATATCGACCGGGTTGGGCCAGACGAATTGATCGGTGTCGGCCTAAACGCCCTGGGCTTTCCCTATGCCTCGCTGCGCGACATTCCTGCAGGAGATTACTTTGTCCAGGCGGTTTTGAGCGTCTATTCGGAGTTTCACAGGGCCGATGGGCATGTCGTCTGGGGGCATTTGAACGAATGGGAAGACGGCGATCTGTGCAGCCACACGCAGAAGCTGCACCTGGATCCCGCGACTGGATTTAACATAAAGCTGAGTCTGACTGAGACGATTCCTCCGGCCTCTAGCCCCGCCGATAGCGAGTGGGTGAAGCATATTAAAATTCAAAGCCAGCTTCTAACGAAATTCTGGGGACGTCCAATGTGGATTGGGGCGATTGTTCTGCTCCCCAAAGGATATGCGGAGCATCCGGAAACACGATACCCCGTAATTTACAAGGAGACTCACTTCAGCTGGAGCAACCCGTTCCGGTTTGAACCGCCAGGGAAGGAATCCGGCAGGGGCAATGACTTCTTCGAGGCATGGACAGGTGATCGTTTTCCTCGGGTTATCGTAGCGCTACCCTTGCTGCCCACTCCGTACAACGAAGCCTCCCAATCCGTGAATTCAGCTAACAACGGGCCATATGAAGATGCCTTTTTGAAAGAGCTCATTCCTTACATCGAGGGGCATTTCAGAGCCATTCATGAATCTTACGCCCGAGTTCTGACAGGATCCTCAACGGGAGGATGGGAGTCGGCAGCTTTGCAGCTGTACCATCCTGAATTTTTTGGCGGCGCATGGGTGTTTTCCCCCGATCAACTCGATCTACGTCGCTTTGGCCTGATAAATATATATGCCGAAAAGAATGCATTCGTCTCTGAACAGGAGGGGAGCGAAAGGCCTCCGGTTGATCGCACTCTAATGCGGGATGTGAATGGGCAGGCAGTGTTCAGTGTTCGCCAATGGAGCCGCTTTGAAGCGGTACTCGGCAGTAAGGGGAGATCGGGATCAGCGTTAGATGATTTCAACGCCGCATTTGCTCCGCCTGGAGCCGATGGCTATCCCAAGCAACTTTGGAACAAGGCGACCGGCGAAATCGACCGTGACGTCGCGACCTATATGCGGGATCACGGATTCGATCTTCGGTATTTCGCGGAGTCAAATTGGGCGGTAATAGGCCCCCATTTGATGGGAAAATTGCACTTCTACTGCGGAGACATGGACAATTTCTACCTCAACCTGGGCGTCTATTTAATGGAAGATTTTCTCAAGCAAACAAAGAATCCCTACTATGGTGGAACGTTCGAATATGGCCGACCTCTTAAGGGCCATGGCTGGCAGCCGATGACAAACGCTGAATTGATTCGAATGATCGCCAGCGAGATCGCAAAAAACGCTCCCAAAGGCACGGATGTTAGATGGAGCCGTTATTAAGACAGTGCCCGAAGATAAAAAAGACCTCATGAACGATTTCTTCCAATTGCTGAATGAGGCGAACGAGCGATCTTTCTCCGGTTGGGACGTTTCCTATAGCGGTCGCATCTCGTCCACATTCCCGTGGGACTATGAATCGATTGTTGTCTCCCATGCCCGTTGTTCACCCGACATGCTTGATATGGGAACTGGAGGAGGAGAATGGCTTAGTCGGCTCCCGTTTCGACCCTGTCGCACGATTGCTACTGAGGGATGGGAACCCAATGTCCCCATCGCTCGCAAACGCCTTCAAACGCTGGGCGTAGAGGTTATTCAGGTCGAACGAGCGCCGGACAATGTGGAACAAGATTCACACTGCGTTTACGGCCGCCTCCCGTTTCCCGATGCGTCTTTCAATCTGGTTACCAATCGTCATGAGGCATTTGTCGCAAGTGAGGTTGCACGCATCCTGATTTCCGGTGGACGATTTGTGACTCAGCAGGTTGCATCGGGCTTTAGTAGCGACTTTTACCGACTTCTCGGTGCACCGACTCCGCCAGTCCACGTTCCGTCCTGGACTCTCGATCTGGCATCAGCCCAAGTCCAAGGTGCAGGTCTGCTAATGGAGGCCAGTGGTGAGGGCCTTGAAATCTGTACATTCGCCGATGTCGGTGCGTTTGCTTGGTATTTGAAGAACCTCCCTTGGGTATTCCCTAATTTCTCGATTGAAATCTTTCGGGCGCAG
>JABDGM010000103.1:0-6345 GCA_013286045.1 Planctomycetota bacterium
ACATCGAATCGCCCGCGGGGCAGGATGCGGTTGGCGTCGTCCATGAAATGTTTTCGGATGAGATTTTTGCCTACGGCAGCAATAACATCGTGGAAACCATCAAGGTGTTGATGGAGGCGAATTCGGTCGCCCGCTCGGCCCGGCTCGAGGCGACGGCTGCGGGCGAGGATCCCGGCAAAGCGGTGGTTGACAAAATGCTCGCGCGGTTCAAGGACCAGTTGGACAAGGGTCTTAAGGTGCCGACCATGACACTCGGTTTCCGCATCAAGGACAAGGAGCGGGCCAAACGCGAGCTGGACGAAGTGCACTCGCTGCTGCGAAATGTGTTGGACGAACATCAGCCGGATCTCGCGGCGCATTTGCAGCGCGAGCAGATTGGCGGGCATGAGTTTTTGACCTTCCGGCTGGATGGTTCGATGATTCCTTGGGAAGAGATTCGCGAGAAGGCGAATGACTTCGACGAGGATCAATTCAACGAAATCAAAGATGCGGTCAGCAAACTAACGGTTGCGATCGCTTTGGGCATCGAGGACGAGTTTGTGTTGCTGTCGGTCGGGGCGTCGACCGACCACTTGGAAAAAATCGGCCAGGGCCCGACGCTGGCAGATCAGCCCGCGCTAAAGCCAATTCAGCAGCACGCCGGCGAGCGAGTGGTCGCGATCTCCTACGTCAGCAAGGCCTTCATGGAGAGCCTAGGCTCACCGCAGAAGACGATGGATGACATCGCCGGTGGGATCGAAGAAGCGCTCGTGCAGGCGAAAGTTGATGAAGATGACCGCAAAACGATTCTAGATGATGTCCGCGCGCTCGACTTATCGAAGTTCATGCCCGTCCCGGGCGATGTGAGCGCAATCGCGTTTCTCACGTCGCGCGGATACGAGGCCTATCAATACACCAATTCGAAGCGACCGATGATGGAAAGCGACAAGCCGCTGACGATTCTTAACCACGTGGGCGGCACGCCGTTGGTCATGTTGGCGTCGCGTTCGAAGAACGGGCTGGATGATTACGTCAAACTAGTCGATTGGTTCAAGCGTGTGGCGGGCCACGCAGAGAAGATCGCCGAAAAGAAAGCGGACTCCGACGACTGGGAGAAGTATCAAAAGATCCGCGGCCAGGGTATCGAGCTACTCGAGCGACTGGACAAGGCGAATCGCGAGCAGATGTTCCCGGCCCTGGCTGATGGGCAAGGCGCACTCGTAGTCGACTTCACGGCTAAGAGCCAGAAGTGGTTTGAGAAGATGCCGCCCGCCAGAAAGCCGCTGCCGATGCTCGAGCTCGCATTCGTTGCGAGCGTGAACGACGCGGAGAAGCTGCGCGAAGGGTTGAAGACGTACATCGATGCTGGCAAGGAGGCGATTAAGCTCGCCAAGGAAGTGCACGGCGAGGAAATGCCGAAAATCAAATTGCCGACGCCGGTGGTCAGCGATCTCGAAGGCGGCGGCAAGCTGTACACGTATCCGTTGCCGAAGGAGTGGGGCCTCGACCCGCAAGTTGCAATCAATGCGGGACTGACGAGCACGTTCGGCGCGGTCAGCTGGATGCCGCTTACGACCGAGCGACTACTTAAGGATAAACCGCTCGAGATCGACACCTCGATCAAATTGGATCGCCCGGCGGCGATGGTGACGCACATCGAGTTTGCGAAATCGATTGATGCCATCCGGCCATGGATCAATTACGGGCTGGATATCGCCACGGGCAAAATCAAGCCACAGAAGGGCAAGGACGATGAGGAGTCGGATGATTCGGATCCCAAGCCGCCGGAGGGCCCATCGCCGGCGATGCTGCAAATGGGAATGATCATTCCGCAGGTGCAGCAGTTTTTAGACGTCGCCTCGGCGATGAAAAGCGCCACCAGCGTGAGCTACGAAGAGAACGGCATGTGGGTCACGCATTCGGAGACGCACATCGAGGATTTGAAGTAAGCGCTGGGGCTTAAACACAAGCGAAACCGTAGCCATCTCGTTCAGCGAGATGGCTACTTTTATTTGCGCTTGTTCATCGACACGAATTCGCGCTTTTCTTGGCCGACATAGATTTGCCGCGGCCGGCAAATCTTCGTGCTCGGGTTCTGGTGCATTTCCAGCCAGTGAGCAATCCAGCCCGGCAGCCGGCCCATGGCGAAGAGCACGGTGAACATCGGCACCGGAATGCCGATCGCGCGATAGATAACGCCGGAGTAGAAGTCGACGTTTGGGTAAAGCTTGCGCTCGATGAAGTATTCGTCTTTAAGCGCGACTTCTTCGAGCTGCTTGGCGACGTCGAAAATCGGGTCGTCGATGTTACGCTTGGCGAGCAGCTTGTCGCACGCGGCTTTGATGATCTTTGCGCGCGGATCGAAGTTTTTGTAGACGCGGTGACCAAAACCCATGAGCAAGAATGGGTTGTCTTTGTCCTTGGCCATGTCGACGTATTTCTTGACGTTGCCGCCATCGTTCACGATCCGCTGCAACATGGCAACGCACGCTTCGTTGGCCCCGCCGTGAAGCGGGCCCCAAAGAGCGCAAATACCGGCGGAAATCGAGGCGAACAGATTCGCATCGGACGAACCGACCATGCGGACCGTGGAGGTACTGCAATTCTGCTCGTGATCAGCGTGCACGATTAGCAGAAGGTTAAGCGCGTCGACGAAGTCGGGGTCGGCCTCGAACGGCTCGGTCGGCACGGCGAACATCATCCGCAAGAAGTTCTCGCAGTAAGTGAGATCATTCCGCGGGTAGACGAACGGTTGGCCGATCGACTTCTTGAAGGCGTATGCGGCAATCGTCGGAAGCTTGGCCAGGATCCGCAGCACCGAGCGATGAACCAGCTCGGGGTCGGTGACACTGAGAGAATCCTGATAAAACGTCGAGAGTGCGCCGACGACGGAGCTCAAAATCGCCATCGGGTGGGCGTCGCGCGGGAAGCCGTCGTAAAACAGCCGCATGTCTTCGTGCAGCATCGTGTGGCGACGGAGCGAATGCCGGAATTCTTCGAGCTGCGCGCTGGTCGGCAGTTCGCCGTAGAGCAACAGGTACGAGACTTCGATGAAATCGCAATTTACGGCGAGCTGTTCGATCGGGTAGCCGCGATACCGCAAAATTCCCGCTTCGCCATCCAAAAACGTGATGGCGCTCGTCGTACACCCGGTGTTCATATAGGCTTCATCGTGCGTGATAAAGCCAGTTTTCGCCCGCAGCTTCGAGATATCGATCGCCTTCTCTTTTTCCGTGCCGACGATCATCGGCAGGTCCAGCGTGCTGCCATCGAGGGAGAGCTTGGCGTTGCCGATATTCGAAACTTTGTTTTCAAACACCTTGGTCATTCGATCCTCGTACCCCCGCTCGGTCGCTTAGAGAGCCCGGCTTTGGGCGGCGACATGCGAATCCCAGTTTACCGGGCGGCATTCTGGCACACAACGGCCCACGTTTTCCGCGATGGAGCAGAAAAATAAGTAGTTTCGACGCGTTGCGGCGAACGGCGTGCAGCAGCCTTATCCAGCCTGAAGTCCAGCGTGGGCACGCAAGGTATTCCCGCGTGTTGCACGAAGCGATGTCGTTGTCTTGCTCGGTGAGACCATCAACACATTCATCGCGCGCCTATCGAAGTTGCGCGAAGCAAGATGCCGATATCGACGCCGTCATTGCAGTCGTCGCCGATTGTCGGTCGATAAAAATCCAAACGGCTCGTTTTTCGGTCACCGCCTGTTACAAAAAGTGTTCCGCCCAAAATTCCGGACGCGTGAAATCGCCGTGGCGCATTGTTTTTCACGACGATCAGGTGCGCGAACAAAGTAGGCATGCTCTTTGCTAAAGCATGCTAAAGCAGACGTTCGAAACGATCGAGATTTAATCACGACGGAGGCAGCTACACGAAGATCAGATGCGTCAGGTTGCCGCGGTTTGTCGTAACCCGATGAAGGCCGTTTTTTCAGCATCTTCAACGGTCCGAGGGGACGCTGGGTGTAAACTCCAGTCGATGACGCGGCGCTAGTCGCTGCCTCCGTCGTTTTAGCGTTCAGTGAAGAGAGAAGAGTGTTTTGTCCAGGCCCGCTCCGCGTGTCGTCCCTTTGATTGACAACACTGAGACGATTACGCGGAGCGGTTTTATGCGCGCTCCGCGAATCGGAAACAAACTTAAGATCGCGAGAATTGCGTCACGCGAGAATGCCCTTTACCACTTTTCCGGCCACGTCGGTCAGCCGGAAGTCGCGGCCTTGGTAGCGGTAAGTAAGCCGCTCGTGGTCGATGCCCATTAGATAAAGCATCGTAGCGTGCAGATCGTGGACATGCACGGGATTGTCGACGGCGTAATACCCGAGCTCATCCGTCGCGCCATACGAAGTTCCGGGTTTGATGCCGCCGCCAGCCATCCACATCGTGAAGCCGCGGATGTGATGATCGCGACCCGCTTTCGGTTTGGAGACGTCGCCCTGCGCCATCGGCGTGCGGCCAAATTCACCGCCCCAGATGACAAGCGTTTCATCAAGCATCCCGCGCTGCTTCAAATCGGTGATGAGCGCGGCACTCGCCTGGTCGGCACTCTCGCACAGTTCCGGAATATGGAGGCGAATGTTGTCGTGGAAGTCCCAATCGCGATGGTAGAGATGGATGAATCGCACGCCGCGCTCGGCCAACCGGCGGGCGAGCAGGCAATTGTAGGCGAACGTGCCGTCGGCACCTTTGCAGCCATACATGTCCATCACGGCTTGTGACTCGCCGCCAATGTTCACTAGTTCGGGCACGCTCATTTGCATGCGGTAGGCCAGCTCGTACTGCGCAATCCGCGTGGCAATATCGGGGTTGTGCTCGACCGCATCGCGCATGCGATTCAGGCTGTTGACCGAGCTGATGACATCGTTCTGCTCGTCGCTATCCACGCCGGGCGGGTTGCTGACGTAGTGCACCGGGTCACCAGTCGAGTAAAACTGCACACCCTGGAATTTGCCGGGCAGGAAGCCGCTGCTCCACTGCCGCGATGAAATCGGCTGCGGCGAACGGGTGCCGGCACGGCTCGTCAGCACGACGAAGCCCGGCAAGTCGGCGCATTCGGAGCCGAGACCGTAGTTGATCCACGAGCCCATGCTCGGCCGGCCGGAGATCGCCGTACCAGTGTTCATGAACGTGTGGGCCGGGTCGTGATTGATCTGCTCAGTCTGCATCGAGCGGACGATACAAATATCGTCTGCAATGCTGCCGATGTGCGGCAGGAAGTTGCAGATCGATTGCTGCGACTGGCCGAACTTGCTGAAAGTCGATTGCGGCCCGAAGCAAACTAGCTTCTGGCCCTGCAGCTGCGCGATCGGCTGGCCTTTGGTGAACGATTCCGGCACCGGTTCGCCATGCATTTCGGCAAGCTTCGGTTTCTCATCGAACAGTTCGAGGTGCGAAGGTCCGCCCGCCATGCATAGGAAAATGACACGCTTCGCTTTCGGTGCGAAATGGAGCGGGTTCACGGCGCCGCGATACGGCTGCTTGCCCTTTTTGACACTCGCAGGCGCCGAGGCGCCCCATACGCTTGGCTCAAGCAAGCTGGCAAGCGCCATCGAGCCGAGGCCCAATGATGCTTGACCGAGAAAAGTGCGGCGAGCGAGTTGTTCTGGTCGGAAAGGGATATCCATGATCGCCTAATTGCGAGTAATCGTCTCGTTAAGATTCAACAGCACGCGGCTCACGGAGGTCCACGCAGCGAGCTCTTTCTTGTCCAATTCCTTCGCTTGCGCCGAAATGCCAACGCTCACGAGCGCGTCGGCCGCCTTCTCGTCCTTGGAGTACTCGGCGCGGTGCTTGATTAAAAGCTTGCCAAGCACAGCAGCTTCCGAAGGCTCCGCATCGCGACCCAAAACTTGCTTCCACACCCAACGGATGCGGGCGTTGTCATCGCCAGGAGCACACGTAAGCACCTTGGCCGCCAGCGCGCGGGCCGCTTCGACGAACGACGGATCGTTGAGCATCACCAGCGCCGCGCAAGGCGTGCTGGAAACGGGCCGATCGGCCGTACACTCTTCGCGCGTGGGGGCATCGAACGCCAGCAGGAACGGCAACAAGTATTGCCGCTGCCAGTGGATGTAAACGGCCCGTCGGAACTGGTCTTCGCCAGTGGAAGCCGTGTAATCCCGTTCGGGAAAGTTGAGCGCCGCGTAATACTTGGGCGGCTGATAGGGGCGCACGATGTCGCCGCCCAGCTTGTCGACGAGCAGGCCGCTCACGAGCAGTGCGTTGTCGCGAATTTGCTCCGCTTCGAGTCGGAACCGCGATTGGTGCGCGAGCAGACGATTCTCCGGATCGATCTCGTCGATTTCGGGCCGGGGCAGCGACGATTGGCGGTATGCGCTCGTGGTCACCATCTGACGGACAAGACGCT
>JABDGM010000103.1:6355-10892 GCA_013286045.1 Planctomycetota bacterium
CGTCAAGCGTCTTGTCCGTCAGATGGTGACCACGAGCGCATACCGCCAATCGTCGCTGCCCCGGCCTGAAATCGATCGCAAGCCAATCCAGCAGTTCCTGGTTCGGCGGTACTTCGCCGCGGGTGCCCATGTCGATGAGCAGCTTCGACAAGCCGGTTCCGTAGTACTGCTTCCACAGCCGATTCACGACGACGCGGGCTGTGAGCGGGTTTTCGCGCGATACGGTCCACTTCGCCAAATCCAGCCGGTTCGCCCGGCGGCCACCCGCATCAATCTGCTTCATAAAATGCGGCACGTGGGGCTCGACGACTTTGCCGGAATTGTCCATCCAATTCCCACGCGGCAGTATGCGAATTTCGCGCGGCGGCACCGCCCGCGTGATCATCGTCGGCACGAATTCCTTTCGGAGATCGAGCCGCTCTTTTTGGAGCTTGATCAGCTCGTCGCGTTTTTCTTCCCAATCCTTTTTGATCAGCCCATCCAGTGATTCCTCGAGCTTGGCGATTTTCTCATCAAGCGGTTTGCACTTTTCATAAACGGGCAGCGTCCAGGCGAGCATCTCGGGCGGACGCTCTGTCGGCAAATCATTAGTGCCGACGGGTTGGAACGAGCCGTACAGGTCGACGTCCGCAAAGAACGCCTGCATGCTGTAGAAATCTTCTTGCGAGTACGGATCGAACTTGTGATCGTGACACTGCGCGCAGCCCATCGACCCGGCCAGCCAGACTTCGGAGTAATTCCGCACGCGATCGGCGAGCATGATTGCGCGGTACTCGCCATCCTGCGCGCCTCCTTCGTGCGTGGTCTGCAGCACGCGGTTGTAACCCGTGGCGATGATCTGCCACATCGTCGGGTTCGGCAACAAGTCGCCGGCCAGCTGTTCGATCGTGAACTGGTTGAACGGCAGATTGTCGTTGAAGCTTTTGATCACGTAGTCGCGATAGGGCGTGATCCGCTGGTCCTGATCGCCGTGGTAACCGACCGTGTCAGCAAACCGAATGAGATCGAACCACCACGTCGCCATCCGTTCGCCGAACGCCGGCGATGCGAGCAGCTTGTCGACCAGTCTTTCGTACGCGTCGGGATGTTTGTCTTTGACGAATTCATCCACCTGCGCAGGCGTCGGCGGCAATCCGGTCAGATCGAAGTACACACGACGAATGAGCGTCGTGCGATCGGCCTCGGGGCCGGGACCGATTCCATGCTTCTCCTGATCGGCAAGCAGAAAGTGATCGATGTCGTTCCGCGGCCACGCCGTTTGCTTGATGGCCGGAACTTCCGGCCGCACCGGCGCAATGTACGCCCAGTGCTGCTCGTACTTACCACCTGCGTTGACCCACTTCCGTAGCAGTTCGATTTGATCCGTCGTGAGGGGCGGCTTCTTCGACTCGGGTGGCGGCATCCGCTCATCGGGATCGGTGCTCGAAACGCGCGAAATCACTTCGCTCGAAGCAGCGTCGCCTGGCACGATGACCGATTCGTGGGAGCCGGCCTCCGTATCAAGCCGCAAGTCGGCCTTGCGGGTACCGGAGTCGGGACCGTGACAGCTGTAGCACTTGTCGGCCAGGATCGGGCGGATATCTCGGTTGAACCGCGGCAAATCATCCGCGGCCGCAGCCATTGCGGGCGCGCACGCCAGACCAATAGCGGTCCAAACTGCCGCCAGGATGAATCGAGACTGCCCCATGTAAGATAACGTCGCTCGCCCCCATATTTTTACGGCACCAGGCCGTCCGGCGGTTCGAAAGCCAATCGAAAGGGCCGGGATTCAGGCGGGAATTGGCTCTCCAGCTATTATCGTTGGTCCATGCCAACGGGCAAGCTAACCAAAAACTAGCCAATTTGCCGGGTAACCTGCAACAATGCATAATAGACGGCCTCACCCCACCCCGGCGGCTTCTCAGTCCGCCTTCGCAACTTCCAGCGCGTTATCGCGAGGACACTTCGTCATGGATTCAGCAAACGTTTCGCGGCGGACATTCATCAAAACCTCGGCCGCAGCCACTGCAGCGGCCACCGCGGCCACTAGCCTCAAAGCGAATACCGCCACGTCGGGAACGAGCCCGAACGAGCGGCTGCGGATCGGCTTCATCGGCGTCGGCGGGCGGATGAATACGCATCTCGAATCGGCCATGAAGCTTTCCAACGAAGGCAAAGTCGAAATGGTCGCCGTGTGCGATGTCTTCAATCGTGCCCGTACGGAAGCCGCCGAAAAGATCGGTCGCAACACCAAGGATAAACCCAAAGAGATCGCGGACTACCGCGACATCATTAACGACAAAACGATCGATGCAGTGTGCATCGCCACGCCCGATCACTGGCACGCCAAGCAAACGATTGACGCCCTCAACGCCGGCAAGCACGTATACTGCGAAAAGCCGATGACCCACAGCGTCGAAGAAGCCATCGACGTTTACAACACGTGGAAGAAGTCGGGCAAGGTCATGCAAGTTGGCGTGCAATCGACGTCGCTCCCCATTTGGAAGGACGCCAACAAACGCCTTATTGATGGCCAGCTCGGCAAGGTACTGATGTACCAGACTTCGTACTTCCGCAACTCCGATATGGGCCAATGGCGGTACTACGATCTCACCGAGGACATGAACCCCAAGAACATCGACTGGCAAATGTTCCTGGGCACCGAGTTCAACCTCGCGCCGAACATGCCGTTCGATCGCGAGAAGTACCACCAATGGCGCTGCTACTGGGATTTCGGCGCCGGCATGTTCACCGACCTTTTCGTCCACCGTACCACAGCCATGTTGAAGGCCACCGGCCTGCGATTCCCCGGCCGCGTCGTTGGCGCTGGCGGAATCTATCTCGAATACGATGACCGCGACGTGCCGGACGTCGCCACGGTCGTCGCTGACTTCCCCGAGGGCGTGCAAGGCATGGTCACCGCCACGATGTGCTGCCAGGAAACGCCGGTGCCGCAACTCATTCGCGGGCACTTTGGTTCGTTCGTGTTCGGCAACGGCGAAGAGCTCACGAGCTACGATTTCATCCCCGAGCGCAAGCCTGTCACGCATAAGAGCGATCAAAAGAAAGAGACTTACGAAGTCGAAGGACTGAAAAACTCGTCGCTTACGCATTTCACGAATTTCGTCGACTGCGCGAAAGCCGGCACACCGGAAGAAGTGAACTGCTCTCCCGAGCTCGGTGCCGCGGCGATGGTCATCGTGAAGCTCGGCTCGAAAAGCTACCGCGAAGGCAAAGCATTTCACTTCGACGGCGAAAAGTTGGTCGCGTCCGACGGCAATAAGAGTTGGGCCGAACGCTGGGAGAAGATGTCAAAGGACCGCGCCCCGGCCAAGCACATCCCCGGCTGGACCGCCGGCGATGAAGGCAGCACGATCCACGCCCGCGAGTACCAAAAGCTAGCCGGGCCATGGATCAACGGCGTTGATCCAGCAGCGGGCGGTAAATCCGCTTCCGCCGGCTAATCTGACTCTGTCGCAAACGGGCCGCTATTCAGCCCACTTGCGGTGCATCATGCGCAGCCGCAATGCGAGTGCGATCGCAAACACGCCGAGCGCCAACATGTAAGCGCCGATCAAAAGCGTAAGCGCGAGCAGCCCCGCGCCCGGGCGAAACATGATCAGCGCGCCGAAGATAACGGACATCGCGCCCGACAGGCCGAGGATCCACTCGTCGTCAATCTCTTTTCGCAAAGTGATCGCCGCATAAATTTCAAACGTCCCGCGCACAAGTGCCGAGATGGCGATGATAGTCGCCAAGACATACAAAGTGACGCCTGGCCATGCAAAAGCAACGATACCTGCCGCGATCGCCAGCACGCCAAGGGTAACCATCGTCCACCACACGGTACCGTCCGCCTCGCCGCGAAAGCCAAGGATCAAAGCGGCAACGCCATCGACGATCGAGAAGACGCCGAACAGTGTCACGAGATATAGCAGCGTGAGGCCCGGCCACGCGATTGCGCAAATTCCAAATAGAATGGCCGCGATCCCGCGTACCAAGAGCACCCACCAGCGTTTGCAAACGGTCGTGAGCATGTGAATCTCCGCAATCGGTGAATGATGAGTGGCGACAAATCGTCGTAAGGAGTTTAACGCGCCGACTGCGGGAGGGCGAGGCTTCCAGCGAGCCATCGGAAGTTGCGCGGCTTAAGCCGGCGGCGTGCGAATTACAAGCAGCCGCACCTCCGTCATGCTCTCGATCGCCCAACGAATGCCCTCGCGGCCAAGTCCGCTGTCCTTGCTCCCACCGTAGGGCATTTGATCGGCCCGCCAAGCGGGAACCTCGTTGATGAGCACGCCACCGACTTCAAGTTCGTCCCAGGCTTTTTGGATCTTTACAATATCGCGAGTGAAGACGCCGGCCTGCAAACCATAGTGACTGTCGTTGACCACGGCGAGCGCCTGGTCGAAGTCGTCAAACGCTTCGAGCAGCGTAACAGGCCCGAAAATCTCCTCGCACGAGGCCTCGGCGTTGTGCGGCACATTTTCCAACACGGCCGGTTCAACGATTCGCCCCGCCCGATCGCCGCCGCAAAGGAGCTTGCCCCCCTGCTCCA
>JABDGM010000104.1:0-9768 GCA_013286045.1 Planctomycetota bacterium
AGCATTTCGCCGATGGATTTGTCCGCGGCGGCGTCCTTCACTTCGTTGCAATAACGGAGTGACGAAGAGGAGAAAACGGGCGTGTGGGTTTCGTCCGCGATGTGGAAAATCGAGATGATATCGGCGAGCGAAACAGCGGTGGGCTTGTCGATGAACACCGGCCGGCCCTTGGCGACGGCGCGAAACTGCTCAAGGTGTGGGCGTCCGTCGACGCTTTCGAGTAGGAAGGCGTCGCATTCGTTCGACAGTTCCTCGAGCGAGTCGACGATTTTGACATTTTGCTCGCGAAGGTTTTTGACGAAGCCCTCGATGCGGTCTTTGCTCGCGGGGACGTCGGTGCCGCCCGGATACGCAGCGGTGATTTTGATCCCCGCAAGTGGTTCCTTCGTGTTCGGGTCGTTAATCAACTTGGTGAATTCTTTGACGTGCGACGTGTCGCAGCCGATGATGCCGACGCGGATGGGTTTGTCATCGGCGAGCGAGAAACCGTTTGAGATAAATAATACGGCGAGAGCGACGAAGCTGAGGCGAAGGTGAGACATTGAAGGCGCCTGGCAACGCGGGTGGGGCGGCGCGGCATGCCGCGGATGGGGAGGGAGAGGCCGCATCCCTGTGATAAACGAGGGCGCGGGCGTTGTCAATTAAGAGTAGGCGTCTCGCTCTGCGAGACGATATCCTCGCGCGGAGCGAGAGGAGTACTTTGCTACACTTCGAGCAGCATCCGCGAAGGATCTTCGATTGTTTCCTTCACGCGGCGGAGGAACGTGACGGCTTCGCGGCCGTCGATGATGCGGTGATCATACGTGAGGGCGACGTACATCATCGGGCGGATGATGACCTGGCCTTTGACGGCGACCGGGCGGTCTTGAATGGCGTGCAGGCCGAGGACGCCGCTTTGAGGTGGATTCACGATGGGCGTCGACAAGAGCGAGCCGAAAACGCCGCCGTTGGAGATGGTAAACGTGCCGCCTTCGAAATCTTTCGGGTCGAGCTTGTTTTCGCCGGCACGTTGCGAGAAATCGTTGATCGCTTGTTCAATGCCGGCGAAGCTCAGTTGTTCCGTGTTGCGAAGCACGGGGACAACGAGGCCCTTCGTGCTGCTGACGGCCATGCCGATGTTGTAGTAGCGGCGGTAGACGATTTTGTCGTCGCGAATTTCGGCGTTGAGCGCCGGTGTTTCTTTGAGGCCGTCGATGACTGCCTTCACGAAGAACGGCATGAAGCCGAGCTTTACGCCGTACTTGGTTTGGAACGCGTCGCGGTATTGCGTACGCAAATCCTTCACGGCGGTCATGTCGATTTCATTGAACGTCGTGAGGAGGGCGGCAGTTTGCTGGGCGCTCACGAGCCGCGCGGCGATGCGGCGGCGGATGAGGCTCATCGGAACGATCTCTTCGAGATCGTTCGCCGGCTGCGGCGGGGCAGAATGCGACGGCGCTGAAACTGCGGCCGGCGATTGTGGTTTTGGTGCTTCTGCTTCCGGTGCGGATTTCGGCGGCTCCGGCTTCCGTTCTTTTTGTGATTCGATGTAGCGCAGCACGTCCTTGCGGCGGAGGCTATCGCCTTTGGTATCGATATCGGCGGCCTTCAGCCCGAATTCGCGGAGCGCGCGGCGGGCGGCGGGCGTGACGGCGACATCGCCGTTCTGCTTGTTCGACTTGAGCTGTTCGGGAGCCGGCGCAGGTTCTGTTATTGGAGCAGCTTTGGCGATGGTTGGTGTGGGAGTGGCTGCAGGTGCGGGCGACGGTGATTTCTCTTCAACTTTCGCCGAAGGAGCGGGTGCCGCGGGCGTAGTGACCTTTGTTTTCGCGGCGTCGCCGTTTTCGACGTAGCCGATTACATCGCCGACGGTGACCATTTCGCCTTCGCGCTTGAGGATCTTGCCGAGTACGCCGGCCGCAGGCGCCGGAAGCTCCATCGAGGCCTTGTCCGTTTCGAGCTCGACGATATTTTCATCGAGCGCAACGGCATCGCCTTCGCGCTTGAGCCAACGGCCGATCTGCACTTCGCGCACCGACTCGCCAACTTCAGGAATCTTTAGTTCGATACTCATAGCAATAGTCTAAACGCTCGCGTAATTAATTCGTCGTGTTCGCGATTGTGTGCCGCGCCGGAACCGGTGGCCGGGCTGGCGCTCGGCGTACGAGCGACGAACGACAGCGGGTAGCGGTCGAGGAAGCGGTGGCAGTAGCGATGTTTCCAGTATGCCCAGGCGCCCATATTCTCGGGCTCTTCTTGGACCCAAATGACCGGGGTTTGCGTGGAGTACGGACGCAGTGCGTTAGCGAGCACTTCGTCGCGCAGTGGGTAGAACTGCTCGACGCGGAGGATCGCGACGTCGTATCGCTTTTGTTTTTCGCGAGCTTCGACGAGGTCGTAATACATTTTGCCGCTGGAGAGCAGCACGCCCGAGATATCGGGGGGATCCTGGCGCGTATCCGGCAGAATGCGTCGAAACCGGCCGCTGGCAAGATCCGCCATCGGCGACGTCACATGCGGGTGGCGTAGCAAGCTCTTCGGCGTGAGGACGACAAGCGGTTTGCGCCAATTGCGTTTCACCTGGCGACGCAGCACGTGGAAGTACTGAGCCGGCGTCGAGGGGTTCACGATTTGAATGTTGTCTTCGGCGGCTTCGAACAGGAATCGCTCAAGTCGGGCGCTCGAGTGCTCAGGGCCTTTGCCTTCGAAAGCGTGCGGCAAGAGCATGACGACGCCGCTGAGCCGACGCCACTTGTCTTCGGCGCTGGTGATGAATTGATCGATGATCACCCGTGCGGCGTTCACGAAGTCGCCGTATTGGGCTTCCCAGGCGACGAGCGCTTCGGGGTAGTCGAGCGAGTAGCCGTATTCGAAGCCGAGCGTGCCGGTTTCGCACAGAGGGCTGTTGACGATGTCGATCGTGGCGCGGCGCGACCCGAGATTGTCGAAGATGTTGGATTGGTGGCCATCGACCACGTCGTGCAGCACGGCATGGCGTTGGCTGAAGGTACCTCGCTCGGAGTCTTGTCCGGACAGGCGGACAGGATGCCCGTCCACGGCGAGGGTCGCCAACGCAAGCGCTTCAGCGGCCGCCCAATCGACGGGCTCTTCGAGGCGCGCCATTTTTTGGCGGCGCTCCATCATTCGCTCAAGTTTCTTGTGAAGATGGAAGCCCTGCGGCGTGAGCGTTAGTTTTTCGAGCAGCGATTGCAGCTGTTCGATCGGCACCCCGGTCTCCGGGCCGTCGTCAGGCTCGCGACCACCGACGTACGGCTGCCAGGCACCGGCGGCAGTGACTTGATCGGGCACTGGCGGCGAATTCTTGGCTTCGCTGAATTGCTTTTCGAGATCCGCGCGCTGCTCCTCAGCGATTTGGTTAGCTTCCTCTTCGGTCACCTTGCCAAGTAGCAGCAGGTGCTTAAGGTAGCTGTCGCGAATCGTCGGACGCTTCTCGATTGCCTGATAAATGAGCGGTTGGGTGAAGCTCGGCTCATCGGCTTCGTTGTGGCCGAGGCGGCGGTAGCTATACATGTCGATCACGACGTCGCGTTGGAACATCGTGCGGAATTCCATCGCGAGGTCGACGACGCGTGCGACCGATTGCGGGTATTCGCCGTTCACGTGGAATATTGGCACCGGCAGCATCTTGGCCACGTCGGTGCAGTACGTGCTCGAGCGGCTGTCCTCCGGCAGCGTAGTGAAGCCGAGCTGATTGTTCAGGATGACGTGCAGCGTTCCGCCGGAGGAGTACGATTTGAGGAAGCTCAGGTTGAGCGATTCTTGCACGACGCCCTCGCCAGCAAAGGCGGCATCACCATGCACCAGCAGACACATGCCGCGGCGGAGTTCGCGGTCGCCGATGCGATCTTGCTTGGCGCGGACGCGCCCCATGGCGACCGGATTAACGTATTCCAGGTGGCTCGGATTGAAGCAGAGCGAAACGTGAAGCTTGCTTCCGTTAGCAGCTTGCCAGTCGCCGCTCGCACCGAGGTGGTATTTCACATCGCCGCGCCCGAGGTACCAATCGGAGTACGGATCTTCGAATTCGCGGAAGATGTCGACGGGGCGTTTTCCGATGATGTTCGCGAGCACGTTGAGCCGGCCGCGGTGGGCCATCGCGATGACGACCTCCGCGAGACCATCTTCGGCGGCGGACTCAAGCGATAAATCTAATAATGGGATTAAAGTTTCGGCGCCTTCGAGCGAGAAGGTGTGCGCGCCGAGGTACTTTTTGCGGACGAACTCTTCGAAGATCGTCGCCGCGGTGAGCCGGGTGAGGATGCGGAGCTGGACCTCGCGACTAGGCGATCGGTCGGGATCGGTCGTTTCAATGCGCTGCTGAATCCACTCCCGCATTTTGCGGTCGGGAATGTGCATGTATTCAAAGCCGATGTGGCCGCGGTACGTGGCGTCGAGGCGTTGGATCAAGTCGCGGAGCAGCATTGGCTTCGAGATGCCGCCGCCGAACGTGGTCATGATTTGGCGGTCGAGGTCCTCGGGCACGAGGCCGTAGTGGGCCGGATCGAGCGGCACGCTATCGCGCGGGGCGAGGCCGAGCGGGTCGAGCTTCGCGGCGCGGTGGCCGTGGACGCGGTAGCCGACGACCAATTGATCAACGTGGTGCTGGAGCAGGCGCGAGGACTCATCAAGGACGCGGATGGACGTCCGGCGCGACGGGGGATTGAAGACGGTATCCGCCTGGAACGAGGGGCGTTTGCGGGCAAGGGCCAATTCACCGTGGCCGTTGCCGCCGGTCAGCTTACGAAAGTACTGCTGCCAAAGCGGCGAAACGCGCGAGGCGTCTTGCAAATAATCTTCGAGCAGAGCTTCGACGTACTCTGAGTTGTACGAGTCCAATTCCATTTGGCTATCGTCACCGTTGGCAGACATCGGAGGGGCGTTCCTAATGCCCGAGGAGGGCAATTTGGGCGGGAGGCGAGATTTATCCTAATTGTAGCGGGCGAAACGGACTCGTTCACCCGCCAATCTCGCCGGGCGGCAATATCTAACAATTATGCGCCATAATTTGCGCCGCTAAGTTGCAAATGGGAAATTTGCATCTATTTTGGCGGCTGCGAGTTCTACGAGAAAATTAGCCAATTCGCGGGTGACAGCGTCGAAGAAGCGGGCGCCCTTTGCCGCGGTAGCCTGTCGTGGGTCGCCGGCGCCGGAATCTTCGGTGTATTTCTCCCAGGGGCGTGGGGCGCGGGCCCAACCGGCTTGCATGCCGGCGAGACGGTATTTGGCGGTGGGCTGGGGACCGGCTTCATGCATATCGACGAGCTCAGGCCGAAGGTGAAGGACGAGACTGGTTTCCATATCGTTGGCGTGATCGCCCCCAGCGGCGAAAAGTTCGCTCTGCAGATCGCGGCACATGGCGAACCAGTTCACCTGAACGATGTAGACCTTCCGCTTGCCGTAGAGCTCTTTCAGGTGGGTGTAGAAGTCGTTGCCGCCGTGGCCGTTAAGGATCACGGCCTTCTCAATGCCGGTGTTGTCGAGCGATTCGGTGAGGTCCGACAGGATTTGGTTGAGCGTGCTGGGGTAGAGGTTCATCGCCAGCGGGTAGGTTTGCTGCGACGTTTGCACACCAAAGGGGACGATCGGCAGCGTGGCCACCGCCCCGCCCTGCTCTCGGGCGAGTTCACAAGCGCGATCGGCAATGGCAGCGGTTTCGTAGACGTCTGTCGCGTACGGCAGGTGACTGCCGTGGGGTTCGGTCGCTCCGAACGGAAGCACGACGACTTTAGGGATCGCTTTCTGTAATACTGGCAACGAGATCTCGCCGATGTCGTGAGGTTTTGGTCCGGCCATGATGTTTTCGAGCTCACCGGTGCGTAGATTGTCAGGTCGTGGGCTACTACATTAAGCTACCGACTCGATTTGGAAAACAGGACCACGAATTTGCCAAAGTGTACTTTGTAGGAGGGGTCTCCGACCCCGATATTTGCCGCCGAACAGCTACAACTTTTGTTGCGTCATCGGCGTCGGAGACGCCTCCTACAAATCGTTACGGCGAAGCAAACAGGACCACGAAAAACCGGTGATTGATGGAAGTTGTCGTTCATAAAACGTACGAAGAGATGAGTCGGGCGGCGGCCCACCTGGTGGCGGATGTCCTCAATACGAAGCCGAACGCCGTGCTGGGGATGGCAACCGGGTCGACGCCGCTTGGGCTGTACCAGGTACTCGTGCGGATGCATCGCGAGGAAGGCCTCGATTTCAGCCAGGTGACGACGTTCAACTTGGACGAGTACGTGGGGCTCGGGCCGAAGCACGAGCAAAGCTACCACCACTTCATGCACGACAACTTCTTCAAGCACGTCAACATTGCGCCGAGCAATATCTACATCCCCTCGGGTACGACCAGCAACTACCGCGCGTTTTGCGAGTGGTACGAGCAGCGAATCAAGCAGTGCGGTGGGATCGACGTGCAGATTTTGGGTATCGGATCGGACGGGCACATCGCGTTCAATGAGCCGGGAAGTTCGCTGAGTTCGCGTACGCGGCTCAAAACGCTCGCTCGGTCGACAATCGAAGACAATTCAAGATTCTTTAAGCACGCCGACGAAGTGCCCATTTACGCGATTACGATGGGCGTCGGCACGATTTTGGAAGCGCGAACGCTGGTGCTGCTGGGGTGCGGTGCGAATAAGGCATCTGCCGTGGCGGCGATGATTGAGGGGCCAGTGACTGCGATGATCACGGCCAGCGCGCTGCAGCTGCATCCGTCGTCGATGGTGTTTTTGGACGAAACCGCGGCGTCAAATTTGAAGATGCGCGACTACTACGATTGGGTGCTCAAGATGAAACCAGGAGCGCCGCAAGTTTAGGCGCCGTCGCAAGACGGGCTCATCTCATTGTTGCGAGCGGCTGCTCGTTCGTTGAGCGTCGTCAACGCTGAGGGTGACCAGCTGGATTCGGAATCGTGACCCTTCGCGGAATTGCGGCCGATTCCGCCCGGGGCGGGGAGCAAGCGGCCTGCGATTCGGGCGAACTCAGCGGTAATATCGGGCGCTAGTGCGTTTAGCAACACGGCGGCCTTCGCCGGAAGCGAGAGCGTGATTTTGGCGCGGCCGTAGCGGCAAGCGCTTAGAATTTGTCGCGCGGCGCGTTCGGCGCTCATGGTGATGAGGGGCATCGCATCGCTGATGCTGAACCAAGCGTATTCGGCGCGGTGCTGCCCTTTGAACGATGCGTTGCGTGGGCTGCCGGTGCGCATGAGGCCTGGGCAGACCGTGGTGACGTAGATTCCATCTTTGACTAGCTCGGCGCTGAACGCCTGCGACACGCCGTTGAGAGCGAACTTGCTTGCGCTGTACGGAGCCAAGTGAGGCAGACCGATCTCGCCGCCGATTGATGAAATGTTCACGATGCGACCGTGCCCGCGCCGGCGCATATCGGGCAGTACCTGCCACATACACAGCAGCGGGGCCCAGAAGTGGACCAGCATCGCTTCATGGAAGTCGTCGAGCGTCATGGATTCCATCGGCCCCACTTGGATGAGGCCGGCGTTGTTGATGAGTACGTCGATAGCGCCGATCTCGCGGCGAATGCGCTGAAACAGTTGACCGATGTCTGCGGGTTTTGTGAGATCGCAGACATACGCTTCGACAAACTCGGTGCGCTGGCGGAGGTCGTGCAGGGCGTCGTCGAGTTCTGTGGCATCACGCGCACAAAGCACCAGGAACGCGCCCTCGTCGGCGAGTTTACGGGCAAGCACGAGCCCTAAACCGCGTGAGCCACCAGTGATTACGACGACGCGGTCGCGAAAGTCATAGCGGCGAAGAAGAGCCAATGTGGTTCTTGTGGCGACATATCCAGCGGCTGTAATCGCGGTCGCTGCCAGGCAGTTTTGCAGGCGAGTTCGGGGCATGAATCGCGCTCCGTAATGCGGGAAACGGCGTATGCGCTGCAACAACAACGCCACCTCGACCGAAACGTGGAGCAATTGTCGTGCCCGATGGAATTCTCGACAGACTGCGGGAATAGGGCCGGTGGCCGTCTCGCTCTGCGAGACGAAATCACGTCCCGCGGAACGAGACGCCTACATTGCTAGTGGCTGATGTTTGTTTCCGAGTCCTTCGGAATGACGGCTCGAAAGATTGCCATCGAGCAGGAAGTGACCACGTAAGGCTCGGCTTTGGGGATGTCTGCGCCTTTTTGAGCTGGCTTGTCGATATCCATGCTTTCGAGGGCCGTGTCGAGCAATCGCTCCCATGGCTGGGCATCCTTCACCTCGGGCAGCACGAACGGAATGTTCTGCGCGTGGTCGGCGTTGAACAAGATGAGCAGATGGTCGCCGATGATTGGCGTGCCGTACTCGTCGACGTCGATGTGACCGCCGAACATGTGGACGCCGAGGCACCGCACGTGACCGGCTTTCCAGGCATCGGCGGACATTTCCTTGCCGCTCGGGTCGAGCCAGGCGATTTCAGGGGAATCACCGTGCAGCGATTTGCCGTGGAAGAATTTGCGACGATGGAACGTGGGCTCTTCGTCATAAATTGCGATCAGACGGCGAACGAAATCGAGCATCTTTTTCTGGCGATCGTCGAGCTTCCAGTTGAGCCAGGTAATTTCGTTGTCTTGGCAGTAAGCGTTGTTGCTGCCGCGTTGCGTGTGGAAGATTTCATCGCCGGCCAAGAGCATCGGGATGCCCTGCGAAAAAATGAGCGTTGCCAAGAAGGCGCGCATCTTCTTGTCACGCAGCTCGTTGATCTTAGGATCATCGGTCGGTCCTTCGACACCGCAGTTCCAGCTGTCGTTGTCGTTGGCACCATCACGGTTGTCTTCACCGTTCGCTTCATTGTGCTTTTGGTCGTACGAAACCAGGTCATTGAGCGTGAAGCCATCGTGGCAGGTGATGAAGTTAATACTCGCATGCGGACGGCGGCCACTCCATTCGTACAAATCGCTCGAACCGCTGATGCGCGTGGCGAATTCCGAGACCATGCCGCCGTCGCCTTTCCAGAACCGGCGGACGGAGTCGCGGTACTTGCCGTTCCATTCAGACCACAAAGCGGGGAAGTTGCCGACTTGGTATCCACCTTCGCCGAGATCCCAGGGCTCGGCAATGAGCTTTACCTGACTGAGGATGGGGTCCTGATGAATGATGTCGAAGAACGCACCCAGCTTGTCGACTTCGTGCAGCTCGCGAGCGAGCGTGCTCGCAAGATCGAAGCGGAAGCCGTCGATGTGCATCTGGGTCACCCAGTAGCGCAGGCTGTCCATGATGAACTGCAGCACGCGCGGGTTACGCATGTTCAGCGTGTTGCCGCAGCCGGTGTAATCCATGTAGTAGCGCGGGTCTTCCGGCGACAGGCGATAGTAGCTCGCGTTATCGATGCCGCGGAACGACACCGTGGGGCCCATTTGGTTGCCCTCGGCGGTGTGGTTATAGACGACGTCGAGAATGACTTCGATCTTGGCGTCGTGCAGGTTGCGGACCATCGTCTTGAATTCTTGCACGCCCTCGGCCGGGTTTTGGACCGAAGCGTAACGCGGCTCGGGCGCGAAGAACGAGAGCGTGTTGTAGCCCCAGTAATTTACGAGCTTTTTGCCGATGAGAATCGGATCGTCGGCGTGTGTTTGAATCGGCAGCAACTCAACGGCCGTGATTCCAAGCTCGCGGAGATAACGGATTGCGGGTTCCGAGGAGAGGCCGGCGTAAGTGCCGCGATATTCCTCGGGAATCTCCTCATTGAGCTTCGTGAAGCCTTTGACGTGTAATTCGTAAATGAGCGTACGGTGCGACGGTGTCTTCGGCGGACGGTCGTCGCCCCAGGT
>JABDGM010000104.1:9778-10828 GCA_013286045.1 Planctomycetota bacterium
GTGTCGAGCAATCGCTCCCATGGCTGGGCATCCTTCACCTCGGGCAGCACGAACGGAATGTTCTGCGCGTGGTCGGCGCTATCGGAATCGCTGTACGAAAGGTCTCCGTTTTTGTCGCCGATGATGTAACCGGAAAGAGCGTCCGTCCAATTTGGCGAGCGGGCGATCGCTTTCGCGTACGGATCAAGCAGCATCTTGTGATCGTTGAAGCGGTGGCCTTTTTGCGGTTCGTAAGGTCCGTAGACGCGATATCCGTAGATCTGACCCGGTCGAATATCGGGCAGGTAGATATGCCACACCATGTCGGTGTGTTCGACCAGCTCGATGCGCTGCGACTCTTTCTTGTCGCTCGCGGTATCAAAAAAGCAGAGCTCGACTTTCGTTGCGTTTTCGCTGTAGAGAGCGAAATTGACGCCCCGGCCATCCCAAGTGGCTCCAAGCGGGTAGGGTCGACCGGGCCAAGAACGCATGGTCAATTGCTCCGTTAATTCTGTTGCGAAGTGAGTAACGCGACGGGGAACACCGCGAACAAGTCGGCGACGTTCAGCGCGAGCGAATGGGTTGATGAGTCAATTTCTCTATTGGACGCGGAAACGTGCTCGCCTGACAAGCAGCGATTCCATTGTTGCGGGAAATCCTCGGGAAGGAGAACCGCGGTGTTGCTCCAAGCGACCGAGGGGGCGCCGCCTGTCTTCTGATTGTTCCCCTTAATTGTGTCGAGACGATAAATATTCCGCGGGATGGCTATCAACGCGAATTCATCTCCCCAGCGGCGGGCGAAAGCAATCAAGTGGTCGGCCGCGGCACCCACGACGGTCAGCGGAATGTACTCACCAAATGAGAAGACATCCGGCCGCTGTCGGCGAAGCCTTAACCCGGCGGACATGACCCACATTTTGAGGTCAGGGTCAGGCCAGCGTGCGGCCAGCTTGGTCGCAAACTCCGGCAACTCGGATTCGTTCGCAGGTGCGAGATTCTTGAGACGGCGCCGCCGCGCGTCGTAGTCGACCGGCCGACGGTTATCTGGGTCTACCAGGTTGAAATCCCACA
>JABDGM010000105.1 GCA_013286045.1 Planctomycetota bacterium
GCACCTATAATTTTGAAGAGTTCCGCGGCACCCACCAGCAATGGGGGGCGCTGCGAGGTTGTTGTTCAGCGTGGCGGCGTTTGAACTCCATCGCCTGCCTTGAAAGCCTGGGCCGTGTACGAACCAAGTGCGTCGCAACCAGATGATGCATCCAGCACACAAGGGACGTGTCAGCGTCCCAAGGTTCTCTGTCTAGGCGGCACGCACGACTCCCAAGTCGCCCTTCGCGAACGATTCGACGAAGAAGTGCAAGTCGTCGACGTTACTCCCGTGCGAGCTTTGTCCCACCTCGGCAGTGGCGAGTACGTCGGCATCTATGCCGATGCCGACCATTTTGCCGAAGTCGTGAACGTTGCCCGCTTGGTTCAGAACGAACGCATCTTGCAGGGGATGCCCGACGCCGTCGTCCTCTTGGGCGAGGACAACACCATACTTTGGGCAAACGGCCGCCTTCGCGAATGGACGGGCCGCGAAGAAGTCGTCGGCTTGAGCTTCTACGACGTCATGGGTACGCCGGAAATTCTCGGGCCCGACTACTGCCCATTCCAAACCGCGCTGGCCACGGGTCGCGCGAGCGGTTCAACCCTCCGCTGTTTTCAAAACCGCTACATGCGTGTCCACGCAGCGCCCGTTATCGATTCCAATGGGACGGCGAAGCACTTAGTCGTTTCAATACGCGAAGTTACCGATGAAGTTTTGCAGCAGCAAAAATTAAACGCCATTCACCAGGCAGGCATCGAGTTGGCCGACCTAACGACGGATGAAGTCGCCAAGATGACCGTCGAAGAGCGGATCGAATTACTCCGCGCCAATATATTGCATTGCACGCAGGACGTCCTCCATTACGACGTCGTCGAAATCCGGATGCTCGATCCGCAGACGCGAATCTTGGAGCCAGTGTTGGCCGTCGGAATGACACCTGAAGCAGCCAATCGCGAGCTTCGTGCCGATGTGACCGGAAATGGGGTCACCGGATTCGTCGCCGCCACCGGCAAGAGCTACTTGTGCGAGGACGCCAGCGCCGACCCGTTGTATTTGGAAGGCTCCGCCGGCGCCCGCAGCTCGCTCACCGTTCCCGTTATGTTGCACGATCGCGTCACGGGCACGCTCAACGTCGAAAGCCCCGAACCGCGCGCTTTCAACGAAAGCGACCTGCAGTTCCTCGAAATCTTCGCCCGCGACGTCGCAATGGCGCTCAACACACTCGAACTGCTCGCAGCCGAAAAAGCCAGCACCGCAGCCGCGAGCGTCGAAGCCATCCACAGCGCGGTGGCGTTGCCTGTTGATGACATCCTCAACGATGCCGTCAACGTGATGGAACGCTACATTGGTCACGAGCCCGAAGTCGTACAACGACTCCAGCAAATCCTGCGAAACGCCCGAGATATCAAGCAGGTGATTCAAAAAGTCGGGCAGGCGATGGCCCCCACCGAAGCCCAGCCTACCGCCGTTCGGTGCGAACCCCGGCCTCTTCTTACCGGCCGGCGCATTCTGGTAATCGACGCCGACGAAAGCGTCCGCAGCGCCGCCCATGCATTGCTAGAGCGTTATCGCTGCATCGTCGAAACCGCTCACGACGGCAGCGAAGCGCAATTCATGGTCCGCAGTCTCGCCACCGACCAGCACTACGATGCCATCATCTCCGATATCCGTTTGCCCGATATGAGCGGCTACGACTTGCTGCTCAAACTCAAGGAAATGCTCGGCACAGTGCCCATGGCACTCATGACCGGCTTCGGATACGATCCAGGCCACTCCATCGTCAAAGCGCGCCAAGCGGGTTTAAAGGCCGTGCTTTACAAGCCGTTCCGTCTCGACCAATTGCTGGAAACGGTCGAGCAATTAGTTGCGGGCACCGGCGCTAAGCAAGTCGCCGACCGATAGGCCCTGTCGGCCATCAACGTAGCCGCATTTTCATCAATCCGTTTTCTGCCGGTCTTTCAATTTTTAGAACGGATGCTCCTCGATGGCCGTGCTGCTACTTATGTTGGGCGCAATCGGCCACATGGTGCTGTGGGTCGCGCTAATCAATCGTTCGCATGCAATTGGCATCCCCCGGCGTTGGATCAATACGCTGACCCTGCTATTCCTGGCCGCCTTTGTTTTCCTGCCCCTCGCGGTCGCGGCCACGCTTTATCTTCATGCCAATGGTGACATGGAAAGCTCGCTCTTGGCGTATTTCGCCTGGAGCTATGTCACGCTGTGCGCAGGCATTTGCGTGCTATCCGCAGTGCAGCGACTGTATTTGGCAAACCACGCAGAGCGGGCCGCTCCGCCTACGAACAATCACACGGAACGAATTCATCTTCGCCACCAATCGTCAGCTCTCGCCGCCCCCGGCCTGCCTGCGTTCCTCGCCCGCTTGCCAGGCAACCAGGTGCTCAGCATTCACATCCAAGAGAAGCAAATCAAAATTCCCCGCCTCGCGCTGGAGCACGATGGGCTTCGCGTCACTCATCTCACCGACTTGCATATGTCCGGCCGCATCACTCAGCCTTTTTTCGAGCACGTGGTGGAAGCCGTAAATGCGACGAACCCCGACCTCATCGCTATTACTGGCGACATCGTCGAAGGCGATCGCTTCCTCGGCTGGTTGCCGCCTACGATCGGCAACCTGCACGCGAAGTACGGCATTTATTACGTGCTCGGCAACCACGATCGGCGCGCGACCGAAAGCCGTCTCAAAGCCGTCTTAGCCGAACAGCGCTTGATCCACATCGGCCACACTTGGCAGCAACTGTCCATCAACGGAGCGCCGCTGATTATCGCCGGCAACGAGTTGCCCTGGTACAAGCCGGCGGCCGACCTTTCAAATTGCCCGTTGAACGAGTCCACGAATCGGCCCGCGAGGATTTTGCTCGCCCATTCTCCCGATCAATTCGCTTGGGCCCAGCGCAACGATATCGACCTAATGCTTGCCGGCCATCTACACGGCGGCCAATGGCGAATCCCGGGCCTAGGGGCAATTACTTCCCCCAGCGCTCACGGCGTGCGCTACGTCGCCGGCCTGTTTCGCTCGGGCAACACCGCAATGCACGTCAGCCGCGGCGTCGGCGCGCTCATGCCGGTCCGCATCAATTGCCCGCCAGAGATTGCGACGCTCGTCCTACGAGCCGCAACATAGCCGTTGGGATCACTTCAACGTCAGTTGAAATTTGCCCTGTGTTTGCGAGCGTTCACACCTTTTCAATTTCCACGCAAATGCCGCCCGCGCGGATTGCTTTGTGCACCGGTGTGAACCAAAGCTCGTTCTTCCAATGCAAACCGAGCGACTCGCACATTTCCATAAGGTGCTGCCGGTTGTAAGTGCGGCAGTACCAAAAGCGGCTGGTCCAAGCCCCGGAAAAATTATCTTCCGTCGTCAGCAGCAGCATCCGCCCACCCTTAGCCAGCACACGCGACAACTCCCGCAAGCCATGTTCGGGTTCCGGCACGTGCTCCAGTACGTAGCCGCACGTAATACCGTCAAACGATCCATCTGCAAAGGGCAGGGAGGTCACGTCGGCCACTACGAACGCCGGTCGCTCGCTCTTCAACCGCTGCCGCGCACGCCGCAGCATCTGGGAGGAAAGATCAGTGCACGTAATCTGAGTCAAACGGTCCGAAAACTCGAGCAGGTGCCCAGCAATCTGGCCAGCCCCGCTGCCAACATCCAAGATCGACTTCATCCCCCGAATGTCGAACTTCCGCGTGCGAATCAGTCGCCGCCCGAGTTGGATATGGAGCGACATTTTACTCGCCGTGGCGAGTAGCGCCCCTTTTCGGCCGCCATAAACGTGCTTGATCTTGTCACGGTATTCGTCGGCCGACACTCGGTGAATAAGATCGTTCTCGACGATGCGATTTATGGCGCCCATGCTTGGAATTGTCCTAACCCAACCTCTGCTACAAGTACACGCGTCGATTGTAGATATACCATTCCAGAATCAATACGAACAGAGCGCAACCCAGCACGATCTTCCAAGCCTCGAATCGCGATGGCGTCTGCCCGAGAGTCGCCTGCACCTCGATGTTGCCAATCTTGATGTCGGCCGGTTGAATGGTCGAGGCCTCTCCACCCTGCGTCGGACGCACGCGAACATCGCTCTCCTGGCGATCAAACAGGTTCACAGCGAACCGCTCAACCACCTGGTCACCGCGCTTAACGTCGTAGACTCCCACTTCACTAGTGTTCTGAAATTGAAACACATCTTGAGCAGTTCGCCGCACAGCGTGTTCTTTTTTCGACGGATCGACCACCGTGAGCTCTGAAACTTTCCCCGTTGTCCGCAGTTCCACGGGCTGGCCCGGGCGAGTCGACGCGAGCTGCGAATCCTCGGTTCCACCTGCCAAGTACTCGAGCGTGTTAAGACAAAATGTCGGGAAGCTCAGCATCCGGGGCCAGTTCGTATTCGCCGTCCGCGCCCCGTCGACCCCCTGGCCAAAAATCTCGAAACCGAGGACCGCGTCCTGATAGGAGTCGCGCGGTGCAACCGCCGCGATCGGCCCGGCAGTTGAGTCGATCAGCACGGTCGCCCCTGGCGGCGGTTGCAGCACGATACTATCGGCGATCTCGACATTGCCGAGCTCCACGCTCGCCAAGATCGGATGCGATCGATCCCAATCCACAATCTGCGGGCCCGACGTTTTCGGTAGTGCCTCGTCCGCTGCGGCCTTGCCAACCTCAGATTTCGACTTGCTATCTTCTTTAGCGTCAGCCTTGTCACCGCCACGCCAGGCTCGCCCGGGGGGCACTCGTCCGATGTACAGAGTGTTCGACCGCGGCGCGCTCGCCGGCGCGCACTGATCATACACGATGAGGCTGTAAGCACCCGACTCCGCATCACGCTTGTAAGTGTCGCCTGTCAGCACGTCTGGCTTTTGAAACTCGATGTTTCCAAGTTTGTGCGCGCGCTCCGTCGCGAGCGCCACTTCGAGCGCCACGTTTCCAGGTGTCACAACCAGCACCCGCCCCGGCTTTTGATCATTCAACGCGGCGTAACCGATGTCATCCTGCTCCAGTACGTCATGCTTCGTCGGGGTGTCCAGCTCGTACTTCAACTTCGCCATCAGCTTGCCCGGCGGCGCATCCGCTAGTGCAAACACCACCCCCGCCGATTCATTCGCCGGAACATCAACTTCCTTCGCATCCAGAAAGCTGCCATCAAGCTGCAGCTCCACCGTTGCCTTGTGAGCAGCTTCGGTGAAGTTCGCGACCTGCACAAACGCCTGTCGCCGCTCTGGGTGTGCATCACCCCGCCGCGTGGTGAACGCCGTAATCGCGAGATTCTTAGCCTCGAGCGATCCCAACGGAATGTAATACGGCTTCAAGTTCCCGAGCGAAAACCCTTTCACATTCTCAAACCGCCCATCGCTGAAAATGTATACCGTCGCCGGTTGCGCCTCGACCACGTCGATTTCCTTGTCCCCTTCCTGAATTGGCATCCGGCTCGGATTCGCCAACCCATCCGCCAGCTCCAGCGCACCTTTAAGATCGGTCCCACGCACAGTCGGCTCGATCGTCTCCAACCGCTCGCGCAACAGTCGCCGATTATTCGTAAACTCCTGCACAACTTGCGGCGTATCGGCAAAACTCACCAGCATTGCCGTCATGCCCGAGTCCATCTGGTCAATCAGTCCCCCAACTAGCTTCTTCGCTTCCTCGAGCCGATTCTTGGCCCCATCGATATCCGTCGACGACATACTCTCCGAATTATCCACCAAAAAAATGAACCGCTGACCGTCCAGCTTCGAGCTCTCCCACCCCGGCCGCAGCAAGGCGAGCATTGCAAGTGCAACCAGCAACAACTGCAAAAACAACAGCAAGTTCTGCCGCAGCCGCTGCCACAAGCTGTTGACGTGCATGTCCTCAATCGACCGCTTCCACAAATAAGTGCTAGGCACCTCGAGCGGCTGCCGCTTCAGCTTCAAAAAATACAATGCCAAAATCGCCGGCGGCACCAGCGCAAGCAGCCCCCACTGCCAAGGCGAAAGCGTGTTATAGAAAAACTCAAGCATCGCGCGATTCTGTCTGCCGCTTGTGGTTTAGCTCAACCGCCGCGGTGGTCCCTACCTCACCAACCCTCGCCGCCGCAAATAACTCCCAATCAAATCTTTCACCGGCGTCTGATTATTGGCCAGCAAATAATTCATCCCCCGCCGATTACAAAACTCCTGCGCTCCACCCACAAACGCATTCAGCGTGGACTTATACCGAGCCAAAAGCGGCGCACTCACCGTGATTTCCGCAATGTCCTGATCCTCGACATCCACAAGCTTGAGATCCCCCTTAACATCCGGATCAATCTCCTCCTGGCTCAGCACTTGAATCACATACACATCCACGCGCTGCGACACCAAGAACCGCAACGCCGACTCATACCCAGCCTTGTCCATCAAGTCGCTAATCAGCACCACGATCCCTTTACCTGCATTCCGCAGGCAGAAATTCTTCACCCCCGTGGCCAGCGATGTCGTCTCCCCCGCCTCAATGCTGTTGAGGTACTCCAACATCCGCCACACGCTCTTCCGCCCTCGTAGCACCGGCCCATGCTGATTCGACAGCTGTCCCAACGTCTCGATCCGCACGCGATCCGTCCGAATCAGCCCGACAAACCCCAGCGCCGCCGCCAGCTGCTTCGCATATTCAAGCTTTGTCGGCGTACCGAATCCCATCGACAAGCTCGAGTCAATCAGCGTGAAGAAGTGCAGGTCCTCTTCCTCGAGAAACAGCTTGATGATCAACTTGTCGAGTCGCGCATACAGATTCCAATCCAGCGAGCGCAGATCATCGCCCGGCACATAGCTGCGAAAGTCGGCAAACTCAACGCTCTGCCCCTTCCGCTTGCTACGCCGCTCGCCTTTCATGCGACCACGAAACACCTTACGCGTCACCAGCTCCAGCCGTTCGAGCTGAGCCATGAGATCCGGCGGCAAAAGATTTGATTCGGTTACGGGCATTAATGCTAGAGATTGTGAATGCGTGCTACTTCAACAAGCCACGGAGCCAAACAAGAATCAGTGCAGTTATTACGAGCACCGCTGGAAACAATGGAAATAGATTTGCAATAAACTCGGTGCGGCGCGTCGGCATGCCGGGCCAAGCCCGCGGCTGCTTTCGTGGATGGTCGTCGTCGCTCATTTTTTTGCCGCCGCTTCAGCGTGCTTCGCCGTCTTCGCCTCTTCCGCCTTCTCCGGCACCTTCTGCAAAATCTCGAGCAGCACCTTATCCGGTTGGATTCCTTCCGCCTCCGCCTCGAAATTAAGAATCACACGATGCCGCATCGCCGGCAGATAGACGCGGCGTATATCTTCGAAACTCACGTTGTACCGGCCGCTCAAAAGCGCCCGCACTTTCGCTGCCAGCGTAAGCGTCTGCGCACCGCGCGGGCTACTCCCCCAACGCAAATACTGGTTCGTAATCGGCACCGCAAACGGCCCTTCCGGATGCGTCGCTAACGTCAACCGCGCCACGTAATCCTGCACATGCGGCGCGAGAATCACCTCCCGCACCAGCTGCTGCCACTGCACGATCTCCGCACCGTCCATCACCTTCTCGGGATTAATAAACGTCCCCTTCGTCGTGCGATCGATAATCGTATTCAATTCCTCGCGGCTCGAGTAACCTACGACCAACTTGAAGAAGAACCGGTCCAATTGCGCTTCCGGCAACGGGTAAGTCCCTTCCTGCTCAATCGGATTCTGGGTCGCCATCACAAAGAACGGCGGCTTGAGCTGATACACGTGCCCCGCGATGCTTATCGACTTCTCCTGCATCGCCTCGAGCAGCGCCGACTGCGTCTTCGGCGTCGCCCGGTTGATCTCGTCGGCAAGGCAAATCTGCGTAAAGATCGGCCCCTTCTGAAACTGAAACTCGCGCTTCCCCGCTTGATCCTCCACGATCATATTCGTGCCCAGAATATCCGCCGGCATCAAATCAGGCGTGAACTGAATCCGCGAGAAGTCGAGACTTAGCGTTTGCGACAGCGTCCTCACGAGCAGCGTCTTCCCCAGCCCCGGCACGCCTTCCAACAAACAATGCCCACCCACGAACAGGCACGTCAGCACGCCATGCACAATGTCGTCGTGCCCCACAATGACACGCCCCAACTCTTTCTGCACAGCCTTATACCGCTCCGCAAACTGCGCCGCCCGCTTTTCAATCGATTCAACAGATGACATATGAATTTGATAAAAAGTTTATGGTTGAGTGTTGATGTTTGGTTTATTAGCCGCGGGGCGCTAGCCCTCGGTTTCCGTAAAGGCTCTCAATTCTTCGTCGTGCTTCTTCTTCGTGCTCTTCTTGTTCTTCGTGGTAAAATCTTCCGCTCGCCTAATCCTCCGGCGGCTTATCCTGCGGCCGATCCTGCCAAACCTGCTTCTTCGCCTTCAGCAACCGCGACGTATACGAATCCGGATCCTCCGTCTCCGCCGCCGGTTTCGTCGGCTGCGCTGCCGGCGGAGCCGTGGGCGTTGTTCCTTTCGCCTCCGCTGCCTCCAACGCGTTCGGCTCGACGGGAGCCGCCGCATCCGGATCGAACCGCGTCGCCGCCCGGCGACTCTCGATCGACTGCTCCACTTCTGCCTTCCGACTTCGCAGCCTCGACATCATCTCCGGCGCCGCCTCGTGCCGTTCGCGCCGCAACACAATGTCCACCATTCGCGTCCAAATGGGAACCAGCCATTGTAAATTGACTTGCACCCGCCGGACGAACACATCCGCAAAAAAACAGCAGGCCGCCGCCATCACCAGCCACGGCCAAATATCCTGCGTCGCCACCGCCTGCTGCAAATCGCGCCGAAAGGGGTTCACCGCCAACTGCGGTTTCAGTTTTTCCTCGGCCTTCTCCTTGTCATCGGGCACCACGGGCAGCGGCGGAATAAGTTTCCCCTGTTCCCCCTTCTTAGCCGTCAACTCAGCAATCGAGGTCAGCAGCGGTGTGTTCGTCTCCCGATCCCGGAACTCGTTGGAGTATCCGACATTCACTCCCGTCCGAATCATCGCGTTCCCGGCCCGCACCGAGATGAGATAACTGCCCGCCTGCGCCGAGTCGAACTCCCCCACGTAACGCCCGGGCGCCGTCTGCTCCATCTTCAGCGGAATCGATTGCATATCCGGCCCCAGCACCACGCCATCCATCGCCTGGTAGTTCAAAAACTCGTCGTCTTTATTGAGTGCCGACACGACCACGCGCGTCTTCCCGCCTTGCTGCTCCGTGGCATACGCGAACTTCCCCGTATCGCCCGTCGGCCGCATCGACCACCGCACCATCTGGCTGAAAAACTTGTCGTAGCCATCCCACGCTGTCCAATCCGAGGCCCATCGCTGCCCCGCATCCGTGGTAAATGCCACCGCCTTACCCAATCCATAAGTCCAAGTCGCCAGCACTGTCGCGTTCTGCGGCTCCGAAGGCGAGGGCGAGGTCAGCACCACATCCACCAACGAGTTCTCCTTCACCGAAGTGAGCACGAACCCACTGATCGGCGGAAAATTCTTCCCCAACCCCTGCACAATTTCTTGCGACGTCGTTTCCTGCGGACTCACGGGTGGATTCGGCTCATACACGAGCGGACGCGCAATCCGCCGCGCCTCGCGCTGAAAAATCTTTGGCAGCGCATTCGCATTGTTCACGACGTAATACTTGCCGCCCAGCTGCGTCGCAATGTTTTGCAGCGTGGGACTGCCCGCCGGTCCGTGCGCGCCGACCGCCACCGTCGTTACAGTTATGCCCGCATTCTTGAGTGCCGTGATCGTGCTGCCGCTCGGTGCCGCCGGGTCTCCGTCGCTCGCCATGATCATGTGTTTATTCGCTGCATCCGCGCACTTCGCTAATCCAACGACCGCCTTTTTCATGCTGGGATCAAAATCCGGCATGTCGCCAACCTGCATCCGATCGATCTTCGCGAGCATCATCTGCTTGTTCGGCCCCACACGACTCATGCCCCCTTCCGATTGCCCCCACAACCACAAATCGGTGTTGCCAAAGTACACCACCCCGCAATAATCGCGCGGCCCAAGCGCCTTGAGTGCTTCTTGGCAAATTACCTTCTGCCAATAGTTCGCCTGCGGAATCTCGCTCGCGTGCATGTTCAGCACGAGCGCGCCCACTGGCACCACCTTCGCGCTCTTGATCTGGAAATCGACGGGCATCGCCTTTTCGAGCTCGGTATTCGTCCACCCGCCGGCCCCAAAACTATTCGGGCCACCTAACATGATGAGCCCGCACCCCAGCTCCTCCGTATTCCGAACCAGCATCTTAATTTGCTCGTCCGTAAAGCTGCTCACATTCGCCGCGTCCTCGCCACTCGCCCGCGGCACGTCCGCCAAAATCACCGTGTCATAACGCTGCAGTTCCGGCAGCGACGTAAACAACCGATTGCTCGGCTCCACGACAACTTCCAACCCTTCGTTTCGCAGCCGCTCGACTAAATGATCGAACTCGCCAGGTTGCTCCCAATTCTCGATGAGCAGCACCAACCCCTTACCTTGCACGTGCGTGAACGCCGTGGCCAAATTGTTCTGAGCAACCGCATCATCCTTCGGATCGTCCGGTATGAACCGCGCTTCATACGTATAAAAATCCGCCTGATCGATTTCCTGCCGAAACGGAAACACCGTCTTCCCCGGCTTGATTTCATGCGGCTCATCCACGAGCGTCTCTTCATGCTCACCCGCCTTCCGCACG
>JABDGM010000106.1 GCA_013286045.1 Planctomycetota bacterium
CACTACGAAACTGGCTCGCGAGCGGCGGCGCACCCGAGTACGCTTCGTTCGCGAGCAGGAAGTTTCGGTTCAAATCGACGTTGTTTTCGTTGAATCGCCGACGCCACGCGTAGCCGAACGGATTGATCGCATGAATCAATACGACGGCCGCGTCCGCTGGGAGCTGCCAACGGCTCAACTGCTGTTCCATGAACGCGAGTTGCACCGCCGAACCGAAAGGCGCTTCCACGCCATGAACGCCGCTCGACAACACCAGTGCCGTTTTGGGTTTCGCCGCACCGGCGATCGCGATATCGATCGTGAGCAACTCGCCGTTCGGGCTGGGCGCATGAATCCGCAATGCGTGATGCGGGAGCTGGCGGTAAGCTGCCGCGGCGAGAAATCGTTCGCGCGCTTCGAAGTAGTTCGCCGAGTAGTAGCTCGCCGTTGCGAGAAGCTCGTCGCGCAGCTCAACGACATGTGGATCGACGTGTGTCGCGTTTCCTTTCACCGTCCAAACCTCGTCATCCAAGCTAAACCTTCCAGCCGCAACAATTCGACGGCCTCCGGCTCTGCCGGGGGTTTGCGCTGCAAATATTCCTAGTCCGACGGCTAACCCCCGGCAGAGCCGGGGGCTGCCAACCAATTGGCTTCGAAGTAACCAATTCTGCGACCCCTTCTACTTGGCATCGGCGCGCACGTCGTCGACCGTCATCTTCCGATTCGCCCAATACGCATCGTCACGGAACCCAAACTGCGTCGGATCATACTTGCCGACGAGTTCTACCTGTGCGCCATCCTTTGGAATCTCTGTTTCCATTCCCAGTCCCCAATAGGTCGCGTTCACAAGCAGCCGCCGCACAGCGGCATTTAACAAATCCACACTTGCACCCATCGTGGTGCAAAAAGCACGCCCACGCTTGCCGCCCGGTAGTTGGTAAGTCTTCGTCCACGCGACGGGCATCATCGGCTCATTCTTGGCGCCGCTGACTGCCGGCCCATCATCAGGTCGCATTCCGTAAAGCTGGTCCTTCTCGTTAAAATCGCCCTTGCGCGCTGTCACTTGCCCCAGCACCAGCGGCTTCGAATCACCCGGCAACGGCAGACGAACCTCGTACACATCCGTCGAGCACCAGATTTCGCCGTCCTTGATCCCGCGCAAAATCTGATTGTCCGCGACGCCGGGCGCTAGGATGCCGCGCGTACTTTCGTGCTTGTGCTTGCCGTGGTGATTGACCCACGTTTCGCCGAGCACTAACCGGCCAAAGCCGTCGCGCCACTCGGCGTCGTCGCCTTTGTAGGTATCCGCATAGCGTGCCCACTTCGAGTCGGCAGGCGGCAAAAAAGCGTGCGTCGCTGTTCGAATTCCAATCACCGGTTTTCCTGCCTTCAGGTATTCGTCGAACTCCTGCATCTGATCATCGGGCAAATTCCGACGACGCGTCTGCAAGATTAACAAGTCCGCGTTTTTGAGCGCATCGAGTCCTGGAATGTTCTGAATATAGTTCGGATCGATAAGCCCGGTTTTTGGATTGACCGCAAACAACACCGTGCAATCGAAGCCGTGTTCGCTCGACAAGATCTTAGCGAGTTGCGGCAACCCTTCTTCAGAACGGTACTCCTCATCGCCCGAGACAAGCACGATGCGCTTTCCAGCCCCCGGGCCATCGTGCCCTTTGTACTCAACCCAGTCAGTGGCCAACGCCAGCCTCGCGCACAGAAGAGTGCCCCAGGTTACCGCCACCAGCACCCACCGAAATTGCCCGCTATCAAACGCTGCAAAACGCATGTTTTCGTCCGCTCTCTCGTTGTGTTTTGCCCTTTTCCCGCCTACACGCGGGCTGTACTCTTGGTCACAATAAATGGAAGCCTTTGGGCGCCGCAAGTGTGCGTCCCCATCATCGCCCCGATCCGCTATGCCAAAGAGTCAATGAAGCAACAAGTTCTGTTTCTCTGCACCGGCAATTACTACCGCAGCCGATTCGCCGAAATCTACTTCAACTGGCTGGCCGCCAAGCACAACGTCGCCTGGATCGCCGATTCCCGCGGCCTCGCCCTCGACGGCTGCAATTACGGCCCCATCTCGCGCCACACGCTCGCCTATTTCGATAAGCGCGGCATCACATCGGAAACCTGCGAGCGTTTCCCCCGGCCCGTCACCGAAGCCGATTTGATCGCGGCCAACCACATCGTCGCCGTGAAAGAAGTTGAGCACCGCCACCGCTTCGAAGCCAAGTTCCCCACTTGGCACGACCGCATTGAGTACTGGCAAGTCCACGACCTCGATTGCGCCGAACCCGCCGACGCGCTGCCGCACCTCGAACGCGAAGTCCGCGATCTCTTCGAGCGACTTACCGCCCCACAACGTTTGAGCGCATAGTAAAAACTAAGATGCCCAAACAAAGCGCCGGCCTCTTAATCTATCGCCGACGCAATGATCGCACCGAGGTCTTCCTCGTCCACCCCGGTGGCCCGTTATGGCAAAACAAAGACAGGGGCGCCTGGTCGATCCCGAAGGGTGAATTCACACCGCCCGAAGACCCGCTCGACGCCGCGCAGCGAGAACTTCACGAAGAAACCGGCCACCAAGTCAACGGCCCCTTCCTGCCCCTCGAGCCCATCAAACAAAATAGCGGCAAAATCGTCCACGCCTGGGCCGTCGCCGCCGACCTAGATGCGGACCAAATCCAGAGCAATACATTCTCCATGGAATGGCCGCCACGCTCCGGCAAAATGCAGGACTTCCCCGAAGTCGACCGCGCCGCTTGGTTTGATTTCGATGCCGCAATGGAGAAAATAATCGAAGCTCAGCAAGGCTTGCTGAAACAGCTATCGCAGATTCTTTTAAACAGTTAACCACAGAGGACATTGAGAGCACATAGGAAAAGAAGTAGAGGAAATGACCAAGCACCAATGACCAGCAAGTAGCAATCGCATTTTTTGGGTATTGAGAATTGGCGATTGGTCATTTGATTTCTCCTCGGTGATCTCCGTGTCCTCTGTGGTGGAAAATCTTATGTCCACACAATCACAAATACAAACGTTCCTCGCTGGCAAGCGCTTCGCCGTCGTCGGGGCCTCGACGGATCGCAGCAAGTACGGCAACAAAGTCCTCCGCTGCTACAAGCAAAACAACCTTGAAGTCGTGCCGATAAACCCGACGGCGGCTGAAGTTGAAGGTCTTCCTGCGTATCCCGATCTCGCCGCGGCCCCCGGCAAATTTGATGGCGTATCGATTATCACACCGCCGCCCGTCACCGAGCGCGTCGTGAACGACGCCCTCCATATCGGCATCAAAAACATCTGGATGCAACCGGGTGCCGAGAGCGACAGCGCGATCGAGGCTGCCGAAGCCGCGGGTGCCAACGTGATCGCCCACGGGCCATGCATCCTCGTCTCACTCCGCTACCACGAAGACGACTAGTCGGCCTTTGACGACTCTTCTTTTGTTGTATCCCGTCGCAACCCGCGCTGCGAATCTTGACACAGCTCCGCCGTTCATTAGGTTAAAAGCGAGCGCGTTAGTGCCGTACGCGCGTGCGCTCCGACCGGCCGGAGGGACACTTCCCTCCGGGCGCACTAACACCACTTCTGCTACGACAACAGATTCAACAGGCGCTCGAAGATGTCCCACCCAAAGCCGTTCGCCACCGTAGCGATAGTAGCATTGCTGACGTTCGCATCGCGCAGCATTGCCGACGATCGCCCCAACATTCTTCTGATCGTCGGCGACGACATGGGCTTCGCCGACATCGGCGTGAACGGTTGCAAGGACATCCCCACACCACACATCGATGCGCTCGCCGCCGCCGGCGTCCGTTGCACGAACGGCTACGACTCCGCCCCGTACTGCTCGCCGACACGCGCCGGCATGCTCACCGGCCGTTACCAAACGCGCTTCGGCCACGAAATGAACCCCGGCCAGGATAAGCCCAACAAGAGGGATGCGAAAAAAGTCGGCGCCGGCAGCAAAGAGGAAGAGGAGGCGCTCGAATCTACCGGTGAAGATGGCCTGCCAGTCACCGAAACGTTAATGGCGAAGCGTTTCAAAGACGCCGGCTATGCCACGGGGCTCGTCGGCAAATGGCACCTCGGTAGTGCGCCCCAATTCCGTCCGCAGGCCCGCGGCTTCGACGACTTCTACGGCTTCCTCGGCGGCTCCCACGGTTATTTCCCCGACGCCAAGCCCCTTATGCTCCGCGGCGAAGAAAAAGTTCACGAAAAAGAGTATCTCACCGACGCCTTCGGCCGCGAAGCATCTGAGTTCATCGATCGAAATTCAGACAAACCTTTCTTCCTGTACTTGGCCTTCAACGCCGTTCACACGCCGATGAACGCCACCGACGACCGCCTCGAAAAGTTCAAGGACATCAAAGACGAAAAACGCCGCACGTATGCCGCGATGATGTCTGCGATGGACGACAACATCGGCAAAGTGCTCGACAAGGTCCACGAGAAAGGCCTCGACAACAAAACGCTTGTGTTCTTCATCAGCGACAACGGCGGCCCAACAATGAAGGGCACCACGATCAACGCCTCGCGCAATGATCCATTCCGCGGCTCGAAGCGCACGACGCTCGAAGGCGGCATTCGCGTGCCATTCTTCTGCCGCTGGCCCGGCCACGTTCCAGTTGGCAAACTCTACGAAGAGCCCGTCATCCAACTCGATATCCTGCCGACCGCGCTCGCCGCCGCCGGCATCGAAGCGCCTGCCAGCGCGAAGCTGGATGGCTTCGATTTGCTTCCATATTTTAACGGCAAAGAATCAAAAGGCCCGCACGACACGCTCTATTGGCGTTTCGGCCCGCAGATGGCCATCCGTCGCGGCGACTGGAAGCTAGTGCGCTACGACCCCGTCGCCGATGGCGACAGCGGCGTTGTTTCGGAGCCGAAACTCTACAATTTGAAAGACGACGTCGGCGAAAAACAGGATCTCATTAAGAATGAGCCCGAGAAGGCCAAAGAGCTGCAAGCTGCCTGGGACAAATGGAACGAACTCAACGTGCGACCGCTGTGGGGTAACGATGTCGTTTTAAAGAAAAAGGCAAAGGCAGCGAAGACCGCTTCCGCCGCCGAGTAGCAAAAACCACGACGTGCCGCCATGAACACTGAACCGAAGCGCCGCGTCGCCATGACATTGCTCGCGCATCCAGACGATGCCGAGATACTGTGCGCCGGCACACTCATCCGCCTCGCCGATGCCGGCTGGCAGGTCCACATTGCTACGGTAGCCAATGGCGATTGCGGCACCGCCACGCTCGGCCGCACCGAGATCGCAGCGATCCGTCACCAGGAAGGCATCAGCGCCGCAGCAAAAATCGGCGCGACATATCATTGCCTCGAAGAGCCAGACGTCCACGTCGCGTTCGACAAATTAACGATCAGTAAAACGATCGATTTACTTCGCCGCGTGGCACCAACGCTGCTCTTCACGCACCCACGACATGACTACATGCTCGATCATGAGCAAACGCATTTGCTCGCGCGTGCCGCCGCGTTCAGTTACGCCATGCCCAACGCCTCAAAGCTGCCGCTCATCGACGGCTCGGCAATTCCCTGGGTATACTATTGCGATCCGGTCGAAGGACGCGATCCCTACACCGGCGAGCGCGTGACACCGTCTACGTGCATTGATGTGACAGACCAACTCGACCGCAAAGTCGAGATGCTGGGCTGCCACGCTTCGCAGCGCGATTGGTTGCGAGCCCATCACGGCATGGACGAGTACATCGATGCCATGAAACGCTACTGCGCCGAACGTGGCCAGCAAATCGGCGCCGCGTACGCCGAGGCGTTCGTGCAACACCGCGGCCATCCGTTTCCGACGAATGATTTGCTAACTGAGATGTTTCGCAAGTAAACCGCCATGCCCAGACCCATCAGCAAAGTCGCCCCCGGTTGGTGGGATTACACGACGCTCGACACCGACCTGCTGGCCGATGCCGCACGGCTAACTGCCGATGATTTGCTGAAACTTTCGCGCGACGGCTTCGATGTCACGATCTACGACACGCTCGAAGAGTTTTACTGCGCCGAGGCACTCGAATACATTCGTGCCTGGCAGCAAGCGACGCCCGATAACCCCGTCGGCATCTGCGGCCCGATCGGCCCCACCGAACAATTGCCGCTCGTCGCCCGTATCGTAAACGCCCTCGACATTAAGCTGCACAACGCCCACTTCTGGGGCATGGACGAGTGGATCGAAAACGATAAGCCGGTCGCGACTGATCATCCGCTCTCGTTCGCCAAAGCCGATATGGATCTCTGCTTTAACCGCATCCGCTCTGAGCTTCGCATGCCGACCAAAAACATCCACTTCCCGGTCGAACTCGACGCTTACTCCGAAACATATGACCATGTTCGCTGCGCGATCATGCAAGGAGGGCAGGGCGAAGTGAAACATTGGGCATTCAATGACCCGCCCAAGCGCGAAGGCGAATGGAAAGATTCGCCACCGCCCGTTGGCGAGTATTTGAGGCTCAAAACGCGAATCACCGATTTGCATCCGATGACCGTCATCCAAAATGCGCGCACCTCAGGCGGCGGCTACGTGCCGCAAGTCCCGACACGTGCCGCGACCGTCGGCCCCTTCGAAACTTGGAAGGCGGATACCGTCTCCATATGGCACCCCGGCCATCACGACAACCCCTTTGGCATCCGCCTCACCGCGCTCATGATCAGCAAGCGCCTGCCCGATACCAGCGTGCCAATGTCCCTCCTCGCCGATCATCCGCACGTAAAGTTCAGCTACTACCGCGGCGGTATCGGCACCGTCGAAGCCGAGATGCACTAAGGCCCTCTATGCGCAGTCGTTCCATCGCGCTGTTGATCGTTTGCGGTCTATCACTTTCCGCAAACGCCGTCGAAATTGGCCCAACCCCGGATGACTCCGACGCCATCTCCCCCAAAGATTCCGTCATCCGCCTCTTCGACGGCAAATCGCTGGGCGACTGCTACACCTGGCTGAAAGACACACACCGCGAAGACCCTCGGAAGGTCTTTAGGGTCGTCGATGGCAACCTTCACATCAGCGGCGATGGTCTCGGCGCGATCGTGACGAACAAGCGTTACCGCGATTACCACGCCATCGTCGAATTCAAGTGGGGTGAGCGCACCTGGCGCGATCGCGAAACGAACGCCCGCGATTCTGGTTTCCTCATCCACAGCAATGGCAAAGACGGCGGCTACGACGGCACGTGGATGCCCTCGCTCGAATGCCAAATCATCGAAGGCGGCGTCGGCGATTTCGTGCCTGTCCCCGGCATCGATGAAAGCGGCAAGCTAGTCCCACTGACTTACTCTGCCAACGTCCGTCACGATCGCGACCAAGTCATCTGGAAAGAAGACGGCGACCGCGAGACTTACAAACCGCGCGCCTACAAACGTGTGAACTGGTTTGGCCGCGACCCCGATTGGAAAGACGAAAAAAACGTCCGCGGCCCGCTCGATAAAGACAGCCCCCACGGCCAATGGACCCGCCTCGACGTCATCGCCGACGGCGGCCACGTCGTGTATTTCGTCAACGGCACCAAAGTGAACGAAGCTTTCGACGTTTCACCGCACGCCGGCCGCATACAGCTGCAAACCGAGCTCGCCGAAATCGACTTCCGGCGCTGGGAGCTCTGGCCGCTCGATAAAGCGCCGGCTCCCGCTCTCGCCAAACAGTAATCGCACCTCGAGCTTAACTGCATGTCCAATTCTCGCATCGTCGCGGCACTTGTGTTGTCACTCACAATCGCGCTGGGAATCTCATGCGGCTTGCGCGCCGCCGAACCGCTCGAAGCCGGCATCGCCTTCGTCGAGATCACGCCGCCCACGCCGTTCCGCATGAGCGGCTACTTTTACGAACGCCTCAGCACAGGCACCAAGGACCCGCTTTACGCTCGCGCGATCGTCTTGCACCAAGGCAACGAAAAGGCCGCGCTCGTCTTCTGCGATTTGGTGGGCGTCACGCGTGAAATCTCCCAACCCGCACGCGAACGAGCTAGCCACGACACCGGCATCCCCGTCGAACACATCGCCGTCACCGGCACGCATACCCACACGGGCCCGCTCTACTTCAGTTCGCTGCACGATGAATTCCACGAACTAGCGGCAAAGGCGCACGGCACTGATCCGTACGACAGCGCTCCTTACCGCGCCGCGCTCACCGATAAAGTCGCCGACGCCATCGTGCAAGCGAACGCCTCGCTCGCGCCGGTCGAATTGAAGTCCGGCTACGCGCAAGAAACCCGTCTGGCCTTCAACCGCCGCTTCTACATGAAAGACGGCTCCGTCAAGTTCAACCCACCGATCAATAGCCCCGATATAATCCGCCCCGCCGGCCCCATCGACCCTCAAGTCGGCGTCGTCCTGCTGTCGAAGCCCGGCGAAAAAGACCCACTCGCTGGGATCATCTCATTCGCCATGCACCTCGACACCACCAGTGGCACGCTCTTCTCCGCCGACTACGTGAACTCGCTCAACATACGCCTCCAAAAGACCTTCGGCCCCGATTTCAAGACGCTCTTCGGCACCGGCACCTGCGGCAACATCAACCACCGCGACGTCACGAAAGAAAAACAGCGCGAGGCGGACGAAATCGGCCAAATGCTCGGTGACACCGTCGCGGACGCCATCCAAAAAGGCGAGATCAAAGCCGATGGCGACCCCGCCCTCGCCGTCCGCAGCACGAAAGTATCAGCCGAGCTGCAGGAATACTCGGCCGATGAAATCGCCAAAGCCACGGATAAAATGCCTCACGTCGCCGCCCGCGAAATCGGCATGCTCGAAGCAGCCCAAGCCTGCAAAATCACGGACGTCGAGCGCCTCAAAAAATCCCGCTTTCCCGGCGAACTCGAAGTCCAGGCCGTGCGTTTAAATCACGAGACGGCGATTGTCCTGCTCCCTTCGGAAATCTTCGTCGAATTCGGCCTCGCCATTAAAGCCGCGTCCCCATTTAAAACCACCCTCGTCGTCGAGCTCGCAAACGACGACCTCGCTTACATCCCGACCAAGCGAGCCTTCGCCGAAGGCAGCTACGAAGTCACGAACTCACGCGTCCAACCCGGTACGGGGGAAAAGCTGGCCGACGCCGCCATCGCACTGCTCAAGGAACTCCAGTAGATGTCTTTCCGATTCCCCCAACGCATTTTCGCCGCTTGCCTTGCGATCGTCGCGGCAGAGTGCTTCTGCAGTTGCTTAGCCTCACCGGCTCGCGCCGCCGATGGCCCTGCCGCCACGCCGCCCGCCTCGCCCGAAGAATCGGCAAAGCAAATTGAAGTCGACCCCGGGCTCAAAGCCGAGCTCATCGCCAACGAGCCGAGCATTATCAGCCCGGTCGCCATCCGTTTCGATGAAGAAGGTCGCCTGTGGGTGGCGCAAATGTGCGACTACCCCACCGGTGCCACCAAAGACGCCCCGCAGCGCTCCCGCATATCAATCCTCCGCGACAAAGACGGCGACGGCTTTTATGAAACCGCCACGGTCTTCGCCGATAACCTCTCCTTCGTCACCGGCATCCAACCCTGGAAAGGCGGTGTCTTCGTCACGATGGCCGGCAAAGTCGCCTACATGAAAGACACCGACGGCGACGACAAGGCCGACGTCAACGAAACCTGGTACACCGGTTTCGCCCAGCTCAACGAGCAACTCCGCGCGAATCACCCGACGCTCGCTCTGGATAACTGGATCTACATCGCCGGCGGCCTTCGCGGCGGCACGATCGTCGACGCTCAACGTCCCAACGAAAAACCCGTCTCGCTCAGTGGCCGCGACTTCCGCTTCGACCCGCTCACTCGCAAAATGGAAGCCGTCACCGGCGAAGCCCAGTTCGGCCTCACATTCGACGACTATAGCAACCGCTTCGTCTGCGCGAACCGCGACCCCGCGATCCACATCGTGCTCGAAGACCATGACCTCAAGAAAAACCCGCTCGTCTCCGTTGATGCCGTGATGGAGCACGTGATCTTCGGCTCCAACTACACGCCCGTTTTCCCCATCGGTCGCGCATGGACCACGTCGAACCTCCACGCCGGCCAGTTCACCGCCGCGTGCGGCATCCTCGATTACCGCGGCGATGCCCTCTCCGCCAATTATTACGGCGATATATTCACGTGCGAGCCGACGGGCTACCTCGTCCACCACGAAAGCATCAAGCCGAACGGCGTCACGTTCGCCGAGAGCTTCGAGAAGCACTCCCATGAATTCTTCGCCTCGCGCGACGAATGGACCCGCCCTGTGAACCTAGAAGTCGGCCCCGACGGCGCGATGTACGTCGTCGATATGTACCGCCAAATCATCGAGCATCCCGAGTGGATGCCCGAAGAGCTTCGTCACCGCCCGAATCTCCGCACCGGTTGGGACAAAGGTCGCCTCTATCGCATCACGCCAACCGATTTCAAA
>JABDGM010000107.1 GCA_013286045.1 Planctomycetota bacterium
CCGTCCGGGCGCGGCGACAGATTACGATGTCGCCATCTGCGATTTGAGCTTCGATCATCGAATCGCCCTTTACACGAAGCGCGAACTGGTTCTTGCGTTGTGGGAACCAATCTTGAAAATCGAAGCGGTCCGCCTGCTCGATGGCTTCAGTGAGATTACCGGCAGCAATTTGGCCGACCAATGGCATGCCGTTGTCCTCGCGGTAAGCTTCGCTGATTTGAATCGCGCGCGACATATTCGGCTCTCGCGAGATCAAACCCTTTTTCTCAAGCGCTTTTAAATGGCACATAACTCCATTGGGCGAACTTATGCCGAAATTATCTCCAATCTCGCGTACGGTGGGACCGTAACCGCGACCGGTGATTTTTTCACGAATGAATTCAAACACTTCCTTTTGACGGGAAGTAAGTTCTGCAAGCGACATAAAATGGAACTCCACGCGGTTTCGCGGTGCGTTATTGGGTCGGTCGGGCAGGCTTGAACCCTTCGCTTTAGCGCTACAAAGCTGCCATAGACAGATTATGATATACGTACGTACATCGTCAAGTCCAGGCCGCTAGCTAGGCGCAAATTGAGAATTCTTGAACGGATGACCAGTCGCTGCAGCGATGCTCAGCGCCCGTATGAACCACAGCAAATCTACGCACCTCTCTAAGACAGGCCACTTTTCGCAGGCTGATTGGTTCATTATCGTGGACCTCGCAACTCCGTGTTACTTCAGGACACCAATATGGTTCATATCATCGCTTCGATTACTACGACGTCGGGCTCCCAAGCACGATTTTTGGAAGAATTTCACCGTCTCGTGCCTCTAGTGCGGGCGGAAGCTGGGTGCATTGAGTATGGCCCCACGATCGACGTGGATACAAACATTGACGGGTTGCCGGCCGCCCGAGGGGACGTCGTCACCGTAGTGGAAAAATGGGATAGTGTCGAAGCACTGGACGCACATCTCAAAGCGCCTCACATGCTTCGCTACCGAGAGAGGGTTAAAAATCTGGTCGCAAGTGTCGAAATTCGCGTGCTGAAACCGGCGTAAGCGACGAGTGCATCCCTCAAGACCGACTTTGAATGCTATCTCTTAAAAGTTCTTAACAGCAACTGTCATCTGAGTTGCATCCATGCCTGACCCCGTTCGCATCCAAATTGCCGCTCGCTCCAAGACCGTTGTCGTAAAAGTCGGCACGCGCGTGCTCGCGCATGAAGATGGAACGCTGGATCAAAACCGGGTGACCGCGATCGCTGAACAGCTCGTATCGTTGATGGAGGAGCAGCGGCAGATTGTTCTGGTTAGTAGCGGGGCTGTGGGAGCGGGCATCGGCAGGCTCGGTTTACAGCGGCGACCTGTGGATCTGGCCCAATTGCAGGCGGTCGCCGCCATCGGGCAAAGCCGGCTGATCGAGTCTTATAACCGTGCCCTGGAAAGCCATGGCCGGCATGCGGCCCAGATCTTACTAACGGCAGACGACTTAAATGACCGAACTCGTTATCTCAATGTGCGGAACGCGTTGTTGGCGATTTTCGAGTACGGCGCACTGCCAATTGTGAATGAAAATGATACGGTCCGGGTCGATGAGCTCCAACGCAACGTAGGAGACAACGATCGCCTGGCGGCAATGGTTACAAATTTGCTCCGCGCGCCACTGTTGGTGTTACTTTCCGACGTGGATGGCCTTTTCGACCAGCACCCGGCGAATGCTGGTGCGAAGGTGATCTCGCGGGTGGATGACCTCGATGCCGCGATTGAAAACTTCCAGGGGCAAGCGCCGGCATCGAGCGGGCCGAACAATCTCAGCCGGGGTGGGATGGCGAGCAAATTAGAGGCGGTTCGATTGGCGACAACCGCCGGTGAAAGCGTCGTGATCGCGAATGGGCGTCGCCCGAATGTCTTGGTAGACATTTTGCACGGCGAGGACGTTGGAACTTTGTTCGCAACACAAGGTCCTGCTGTGGCATCGCGCAAACGATGGATCGGGCTCACTGCTCAACCCAGCGGACGAATCATGCTGGATGCAGGTGCTAAGCGAGCCGTCGAAGATCAAGGCCGTAGCTTGCTGGCGATCGGAGTACGGACCGTGGACGGAAGCTTTCAAAAAGGCGACGTCGTTTCACTTTGCGACGAAAGCAGCCAGGAATTCGCGCGTGGGCTGACTAACTACGGATCAGACGAACTTCGCCGCATAGCAGGGCAACCGTCCGATCGGATTGTGACGGTTCTTGGCCATTGCCCGCACGAAGAGGTCGTCCATCGCGATAATCTTGTGATTCTAGGTTAATGCTGGTAATATGGGATACCGAAGAAGCTTAGGGTCTCTTTGACGCCGATGTCTTCGCTAGCATTGCTTGCGTAGCCGAGGTGGGGCTAGCTGCGAGCTACGAAACCGGCAGATCTCTCCGCGCTGCTTAGGTTGCATGGCCTCTGTTATGAATTCAACTGTGGGGACGGTCCATGCCGGTGCTGCGCGCGCGGTCGCGCGATTGCCGATCTCTCAGATCGACTTCGGCGAGTTCTCCCGTAATCTGCTGAGAAGTTTCCGGCAATTGCATGCTGAGCATGGCCCGATTGCCGCGGTAGACGACCGGGGTCAGCGCGTGGTCTTTTTGTTCAGTCCCGAATACAACCAGCAGGTTTTGTCGGATACCGAGCGATTTCACGCTCGATTCTTCACGATTCGCGGCCCCAAGCGGTCGGCCCAACGTCGGGTGACGTGTGGATTGCTCGCGATGAACGGCGAGCAACATCGCCGGAATCGCCGCGTTGTGAAGGAGCCGTTCAGCCTGCGAACGATTAGCACGTACGGCGAAACGATTCTACGGCTGACGGATGACTTGCTGGATAGCTGGAATCCGGGCGACGTCACGGATATGGCCGAAGACATGCGGCAGTACATGCTGCGCGTCACGAGCACGTTGTTATTCGGCGTGGATGACCAAGCGGCGGCATGCCGGCTGGGCGACATGATCGCCAATTGGGTGCAACTGAACAACGAAGTTGGCGTCGGAGCTCTCGTTCCAAACGATAAGTTCCTCGACGGATACGAAGAACTATTGAATTACGCCGAAGTGCTCGAGTCGGAAGTTTTGGCAATGATTCGCCGTCGGCGCGAAAGCTCGACTCCGGGAAACGATGTCCTTTCGATACTCGTACGGACCTATTTCGAGGACGGTGGGCTAAGCGACGAGGAGATTGTCGGACAAGCGGCCGTGTTGTTTGCCGCCGCTCACATGACCACGGCACACTCGCTGACTTGGATTCTTTTTCTTCTCGCCCAGCATCCTGCAGTGATGCAAGAATTGTGGCAGGAACTATCAGCCGAATCACCCGAACGCTCCGCTCGCGGATTCGCAGCGACTGGGTCCCTGCCCAAAGGCGAGGAGCTATCGCTGCTCGACCGGGTGATTAAAGAAGGGATGCGAATTCTGCCGGCGTCGGCTTACTCGCAGCGCATGACGACGGAAGCCGTCCAACTCGGGCCACTTGAATTGGCTCGCGGGACGGGCATCGTTTTCACGCCTGTGATCGTGCATCATCTAGCCGAGCTATACCCTGAGCCTGAACGGTTTTTGCCCGATCGATGGATCAATTTGCGACCGAGCCCCTACGCGTATCATCCGTTTGGAGCGGGGCCGCGGCTTTGCATTGGAGCTCCGCTGGCAACCGCCATCATTCGCATTGCTTTGCAGCGAATGTTGACGCGTTATCGGTTGACAGTGGTACCAGGCAGCAAGATTGGTGCTCACATCGAATCGACGATGCTATTTCCAACGCACGGTATGCCGATGGAAATTCACGCAGCCGACGGCAACTACCGAGGCAGCCCCGTTGTCGGGAACATTCACGAGTTGGTTGACCTGGACGGCGGTCGACCAAGCCATAGCGGCGATGGGCTGAGCGACGTCGATAATCAAGATGTTTCGTCGCCTGCCGCCCGCAAACCGCGCTAAACGAACTGCGTCGCGATCATCTACGCACTTTGGCGTAGAAGAAAACATCGCGCGGCTCGGAACCGAGATTCGGCAGCGTCAGGTAGTGTCGCAGCGTTCCTTCAAGCGTGAGGCCAGCCTTTTCCAATACGTGAGCGGACGCGCGGTTTTCCACGTAGCAGAATGATTGAACTCTCGAAATGGCCGGGTCGTCCAGTGCCGCCTGGACGAAGTGTGTCGCCGCTTCGGTTGCGAAGCCTTTATTCCAAGCGTCGCGAGCCAAGAGATAGCCGAAGTGCATCCTATGGCATTCGATCGCGCCGCCAATTGAGCCGAGCAACGCGCCTGTATCGTTCGCAAAGATTAGGTAGCCGCGACTGCTACCGGCCGCGTTTTCGCTGATCGTTCGCCGCAGAAACGCGTACGTATCGTCCATCGATTGATGGGGCTTCCAGCTCATGTAGCGGGCAACTTCGGCGTCCTGGGCGTATCGCTCGAAGACGGCGGGCGCGTCGGCCTCCGTCGGCGGCCGGAGCAGGAGGCGTTCCGTGCGGATTTCGGTAGGCGATTCCATAAGGCGGTGCAGCTTCGTCGCGTTGCCGTGGGTTCGTTTATGACGGCTGGACCGGCTGTTCGGTTCGCGCCCCCAGGGAGGTTGCCACAACGCCACATCTATTTCCGGCACGTCGGAGGCTTAATTACGGTGGAAATCAGCGGCCGCGCTTATATGCGGCGCGATGAATTGCTCTTCCCCGCTGCCGGAGCCGAATCATGCGATCTCTCATCTTGGCGTTTCTGTTGCTTGCCGCCGTTTCTACATCGACCGTCGTTCAAGCCCAGGAGGCCCCGCTGGCGTCCAGAATGGCAGCACGGCGTGAATTGGAACAAGCGAAGAGCGATCTTTACTACTACTGGCAGGTGGAATATCCACGACAATGCCGGGAGTATGATGCGGCGATCGAGTGTGCGCGGGCCGAAATCGAAGCGAATCGATTGCTGCTTCGTGAATACAAACCGTTTGGCGGGTTTTCGATTGGCGAGCCATTCCCCATTACGGTCCGCAACATTCAGCTATGCATGCGGACCGGCGAGCTGCGTCTTAACGATCTCATCGCGGAGCGAAATGCGTTAATAAGATTCCATGGCGACCAGTTCAGGGCGCTCTCCGCAGCCGTTTACGAAGCTCGATTGCGTGTTCTTGACCTCGAGGCGAACGACGAGGTCGTCGCGACGACTTCCGAGCAACTTCCAGCGAAATAGTGGCAGATCACCTTCGCCGTTGGCATTTCGCACGTGATACCGGTCGGCCAGCCGGTTGAGAAGATACGTAGTCCGCCGTAGAATTACGTGTGGCGACACCGCTTAAATGGAATGGAGCGGGGCCACTTCTTGCTGGGCGGCAACTGCGCATCATCAATTCATGAGCGAACTTCATCACGAGTGCGGGCTGGCCGCGGTTTATCATTTGCCGGGTGATGCGGTGAGTCCGCTGTGCCCGACCCAGGGCCCGGAGCAGATATCCCGGTTGATACCGCGGATCTTGCTCGACGTGCAAAACCGCGGGCAGCTCTCGGCGGGGATGACGAGTTATCTCCCGAATCGCCAGCTGCTATTGGAAACGTACCGCGGGCTGGGGAGCGTAAGCGAAGTTTTCCGGCTGGGTCATCGCGGCAAGGCTGAGAGCATAATGCAGCGGTACGCCGGGCACGCGGCGATTGGCCATGTGCGTTACGCCACTTGTGGGCAGGACGACCTGAATTACGCTCAGCCATTCGAACGCCAACATCTGCAAAAGCGAAAATGGTTTAGTTTCGCGTTCAATGGCCAGTTGGCAAATTACGCCGAACTGCGTGACAAGCTCCTGGCGGATGATGATCACCACCTGACGCGCGATACCGATACCGAAATCATCATGCACGAGATCAGCCGCGAGCTTTCGGGCGACCGGCGGCCGACGCTGGCTGACGTGATGCGAAGCGTCGCACGGCGATTCGATGGGGCGTACTGCCTCGTTTTGCTCAACGCTTTGGGCGAAATGGTGATCGCCCGCGACCCGTGGGGTTTTCGACCCTTGTGCTATGCGATCGAAGGACCGCTGTTGGCGGGGGCCAGCGAAAGCGTCGCGCTTTTAAATCTTGGTTTCGCCCACGACAGCATTCGCTCGCTCGAGCCGGGCCACATGATCTCCGTCGTCGGCGGGAAGATAAAAATCGAACGATTTGCGGAGGAGCCGCGGCAAGCGCATTGCTTCTTCGAATGGATTTACTTCGCGAACGTCGCCAGCACGCTGGATGATCGCAGCGTGTACTTGGCTCGCAAGAGCCTTGGTGAAGAGTTGGCGCGATTGGAAGACGTGCCGATCGATGAGAACACGATCGTGGTGCCAGTGCCCGACACGAGCAAATGCGCGGCCGACGCGATGGCCTATCGACTCAACGTGCCAAGTGCCGAAGGACTGATTCGAAACCGATATTCGGGTCGGACTTTTATCGAAGGCACCGGCACGCGGGCAGGCAAAGCCGGTTCGAAGTACACGCCCTTGCGCGAGGTGCTGGAAGGCAAGCGTGTGATCTTGGTGGAAGATTCGATCGTGCGGTCGACAACGATGCGAGTTTTGATCTCGCGCATGCGCAAGGTCGGACGAGCGAAAGAGATTCACGTGCGGGTTGCGTGCCCGCCGATTGTGGCGCCTTGCTTCTACGGCATCGACATGTCGACGATTTCGGAGCTATTTGCGCCGCGTTTTATTCAAGACGGAAAGCCTCGAGAAGAGACGTTTGCCGAGATGGCACGTGAGCTTGGCGCCGATTCGCTGCGTTATCTTCCACTCGACTCCATCGCGCGGGCACTCGGTCGCCCGGCGGACGAACTTTGCCGGGCCTGCCTCACGGGTCAGTATCCCACGGCGGCAGGGCAGCGACTCTACCAAGTCGCCTTGGCAAATGCCGAGAGTGATGGCGAAACCCCACCTGACGCCAATTCAGCGCGGACCTACGAATCGTCAATCGTAAGCACTTAGCTTGTCGACGCGCCTTGCGTTTTACGTGTACCGCACGCCTTGAAACTGCGGTTCAAAGAAGGCCGGCAGGAGCGAATCCACCTGGAGCAATCCGGCTCGGGTCAATTCGATGCGGTTCGATTCCCGGTCGACGACGCAAAGGCCTTCCTGCCCATACTGTGACCAGGCTTCCGGCCATCGATCGAGAATATCGACGCCGTACTTCGTGTTGAAATAGGCGACATTCAAGTAACCTCGCTTGAGCTGCAAAATCATTTCGCGAATTAAGCGTTGGTGCGATGACAATTCCAATCCGCGTGAGAGTGGTAATTCGCCCGCTTCTAGGCTCGTGCAATACTGCTCCCATTCGGGATGATTTTGGTAGTGTACGCCGGAGACATGACCAAAACTGGCGATGCCGGTGGCGAGCAAGTCGCTGCCTTGCCACAGGTTGTCGCGGTAGCTGAAATTCACTCGGCGCGGATTTTTCACCATCGTGTATGCGCTCGATACGCTGTAGCCGGCGGCGCCTAACGCATCGAACGCGTAGTCGACCCAGGCACGCTTCGTCGCCCAATCGGCCACCGGGGTTTCGATTGCGCCGCCAAGAATATCTTTCGAATAGACAGTGTTGAACGGCAGCTCCATTTGGTAAATGGTGACACTGTCTGCATCTAGCTCGATCGCGCGGCTCACCGTGTCGCGCCATTTCTCCCATGTTTCGCCGACCATGCCGGCGATCAAATCAATATTCGTATTGGCAAAGCCCGCGGATTGAATCCATGGCCAAGCGCGAAAAATCTCCGGCGACTCATGGGCCCGGCCGTTTTCGCGGAGGATGTCGTTATCGAAATGTTCGACGCCGAGACTAAGGCGCGTAACGCCAATTTCGCGGAGCGTATGGACTTTCGCCTCGGAAAGCGTGCCCGGTTCGCACTCAAACGTAACCTCCTCGGCCATATCCCAAGAGACGTTGGCTCGCAGCCGATCGACGAGTCGCTCTAGTTGGCGGGAACTTAAGAACGATGGTGTGCCGCCGCCGAAGTACACAAAGCGAAACGGTCGGCCGCCCATCACGGGCAGTTTGCTCACGAGTTCGATTTCTCGCGAAAGCGCCGCCAGATATCGCTCCACTTCGCCTGAATTCTTTTCGGTAAACACCTTGAAGTAACAAAACTTGCATCGCTTACGACAAAACGGAATGTGCAAATAGAGGCCGAGCGGTGAATCGGTCGGTGTATTGTTCATCGCGCTCCGCACGTTCTCCAACTGATCGGGCGACCAGGCAGAGAAGGGGGGATAGTTGCTAATGAAATAGCTGCCGACTTCAGTTTTGGAAGTGCTGGTAGACATCAAACTCTTTACGGTCAATTTTTTGCACCGAAGCAATACAGATTGCCGTCGGTATTTCCCAAGACAATCTTTCCATTCGCGACGGCAGGCGAGGCGATAAAGCTGCCGCCGGCATCAAATTCCCATTTCACTTCGCCGCTCGCGAGGTCTAGCAAGTAAATCTTACCCGCCGTCGTTGCCGCGACCACTCGATCTCCCGCAATGACTGGGGAACTCTCAATTCGTGCCTTTGCGGGCAATTTCCATTTTTCGTGACCGTCCGCGACATTCAACCCGTAAACTTCCTTGCCCTGGCCGCCAAATATGACCGTTTGGTCGCTGATTGCCGCAGCCGCTCGAATGGGTTGATTCCGCTGTGGATCGCGATAAGTCCACGCGATTGTCGGGCGATTGTCACCACCGACACCAATGTTGATGGCGTAGAATGTTCCGCCTTCCGTGCCGAAATAAACACGTTCGTCGCGCATCGCAGGAGTGGAGCCGGTGGGAGCGTCGATTTCCACGCTCCCCGTCTCTTTTCCATCCGCCACGTTGATCAAATGCAAGTGGGCGTCGCAGCCGGCGAGTGCGGCACGGCCCGCCGCGATGGTCGGCGTGCAGCGAAGCGGAGCTTCGATATGAAACTGCCAACGCTCCGTGCCATCTTTCTTATCGTGGCACGTAAGAGTGCCGGCTTCGCACGTGAAGAGCACATCGTCTCCGACAACCGTCGGACCGGCGTGAATTTCGCCCCCAAGCTTTTGCTTCCAAATTTCCTTGCCGTCAGACGTCGCGAGGCAGTAAATGACTCCGTTCATGTCTCCCACGTAGATGCGGTCTTTTTCGACCGCCGCTCCCGCACCGAAGGATCCGTCAGCGAATTCTTTCTTCCAAACCTCGCTGCCATCGGAAACGCGGATCGCGTGAAATCCGCCGGCGTTATCGCCGACGTAAACCACGCCGTCGGATATAACGGCGGTGGCATCGAAGCTCGAATCCTTGCCAGCCGAGAATTTCCATAGCAGCTGCGGGGCATCGGCCAGTCCACTTCGCGCTACTCCCGTGCCAAGGACGTCCCCGCGGACCAGCGGCCAATCCTCCGCGCGCAATTCAGCGAATGCGGCTGCCGCAACGCACGCGAGCGCTAACACGAATTGATTAGTAGGCAGCTTCATAGAGCGAAAGATAGTCGGTCGTCGAAAGTTCAATTGGGTTGAACTTGCCAGTCCACTGCTGAGCGGCGTCGGCCGCTAGACCTGACAACGCATCGCGAGGCACGCTGCGTTCTCTCAGCGTAGTCGCCAGCCCCGCCTGATGTGAAATCGTTGTTATGAATGAAGCCAGTTTTTCCGAAGCCCGAGGATCTCCGTCCGGAGTTATCACTTCGGGCGTGCTCAAGACTAACTCGCGATACCAGGTATCGGCTTGACGTCCGTTTTCACGGATCACGTGCGGTAAAACGATGGCAATCGCCTCGCCATGGACGACTCCAAACGCAGCCGTCAGTGGATTGGCCAGTGCGTGTGCAGCACCTAGCATCGAGTTTTCGATAGCCAGGCCGCTCAGGCATGCGCCGAGCTGCATTGCACCCCTGGCCTCAAGATTTTCAGGTTCGGATAGCACGCGGCCAATGTTCGTCGCCAGATGCCGCCAAGCTTCGCGGCTGAAAGCCAGCGACAACGCATTTCGCCGCTTGGTCACATAGCTTTCGATCGCATGAGCGAGCGCGTCGATTCCGGTAAGCGCCGTAACGCGTGCGGGCTGCGTGAGTGTGAGCTCCGGGTCAAGAATCGCGGCACGAAACGCTGCCCGCTTATCGCCGCACGCCATCTTCACATGGGTCTTGGCGTCAGCAACCAGTGCATACGACTGCGTTTCGCTGCCGGTACCGGCAGTTGTTGGCACCGCGATCATCGGAAGCAGCGGCCCCGTGACTTTGCCCTCTCCCCAGTAATCCTGCATGCGGCCGCCGCA
>JABDGM010000108.1 GCA_013286045.1 Planctomycetota bacterium
GCGGTGGCAGTGCCGCAGGCGATGGCCTATGCGCAGATCGCTAATCTTCCGCCGCAGTATGGGTTGTATACGGCGATCGTGATGACGGCGATCGGGGCGCTGCTAGATTCTTCGAAGCAGCTGATCAACGGGCCGACGAATGCGATCTCGATTGCGGTGCTGAGTGCGCTCGTCGGGTTTAGCGATGTGGAGCGGTTGCCGGCGGTGTTTTTGTTGGCGCTGTTGGTCGGAACGATTCAGACGGGGATTTCGCTGCTGCGGTTGGGCGACCTAACGAAGTATGTGTCGCACGCGGTGATTGTGGGGTTCACGCTGGGGGCGTCGGTGCTGTTGGTGCTCGATCAGCTCAAGAATCTGCTCGGGATTCCGGCGGCGGGGACTGGGGAGGACCCCTTCTTGAAACGGTTCTGGCTGACGATGCAGCATATCGACAAAACGAATTATCCCTCGCTGTGGATCGGGCTTGGGACGGTGGCGATTGCGCTGGCGCTGCGGTGGGTGAATATGCGGATGCGCGTCCGGTTGCCGGATTTGTTGCTTGCGCTCATTTGCATGACGGTGGTCGTGGCGAATTGGCGGCTGGACTCGCAGGGGGTGAAGATCATCAAGGATATTCCAGCGCAGTTGCCTTCGTTCGAACTGCCGGTGGTGGATTGGAAGCACGTACACACGCTGGGCAGTAGCGCGCTGGCGGTTGCGATGCTCGGGTTGCTCGAGGCAATTTCGATGGCGAAGGCGATTGCGGCAACCACGCGGCAGAAGCTTGATATCAATCAGCAGTGTTTGAGCGAAGGCGTGGCGAATGTGGTCGGGAGTTTGTTTCACTGCTTTCCGGGCTCGGGGTCGCTGACGCGGTCGACGATCAACGTGCAGGCAGGCGGGCGTACGCAGTGGTCGGGCGTGATTTCGGCGATGGCGGTGGGGGTGACTGTCATGCTGCTCGCGCCGTACGCCTATTTCATTCCGAAGGCGGGGCTGGCGGGAATTCTCATGCTTTCGTCGTGGCGGTTGGTGGACCGGAAGCAGCTTGTGTACTACCTCCGGACGACGCGGTTCGACGCGTGGATCGTCATCATCACGGCGATTTCGGCGGTGGCGGTGTCGGTTGAATTTTGCGTACTGATCGGGGTGTTCATGTCGTTTGTGTTGTATGTGCCGCAGGCGGCGCGAGTGCGAATGACGGAGCTCGTGATGACGCCGGAGAAGGTGGTGCGTGAGCGGCATGAGGAGGATGTGCCTTGTGAGAAGATTCGGATTTTTAGTTTGGAAGGGGATCTTTTTTTTGGGGCAGCACCGGAGCTCGAGCAGTTGCTCGACGGCGTGGCGGATGAGATGGAGCAGGGCGGGCGCGTCGTCATTCTGCGGTTGAAGCGAGCGAGGAATCCCGATGCGGTGTGTATGACCGTCCTGGAGCGGTTCAATGAGCGGCTGCATGCGGCGAACATTAGCGTGCTGCTCTGTGGTTTGCGGCCAGAGGTGACGCGCGTGATTCATTCGAGCGGGCTCTTGGAGCGGTTGGGGCCGGAGCGTGTATTTGTGTTCGAGGAGACGGGCAAGTTTTGGACGAGCACGCTCGAAGCGGTGCGGTTCGCGTACGAGATTGTGGGGCGCGATGTTTGTGAGGCTTGTCCGCGGCGGGACGAGTTAATGACAGAAAATGATGGGTGGCATTATTTGATTTAGGGAATGGCGACTGGAGACTGGGGCTGAGGAGGGAAAGCGGGAAGCGGGACGAACTAATAGATATGGATAATGGCGCGGGGGAGGATGCTTTTCTGGCAGAGCAGCCGGTGCCGGGCGAGGTGGCGGCGGGAGATGTCGCGGCGCGGGCTCCGAGCGTGAGGGCGGCGCGGTGGTTTGTGTTGGTGGCGGCGACGCTGTGGAGCTTGAGTGGATTCTTTGTGAAGTCGCCGTACCTGGCCGGGTGGACTGGGCCGCGGGTCGCGTTTTGGCGGGCGGTGTTTGCGAGCGCAGCGCTTTGCCCACTCGTGCGGCGGCCGAGCTGGTCGTGGCGGCTCGCGCCGATGACCGTGTTGTTCGTGGGGATGAACTACACGTATCTCACCGCGATGGTGAAGGGGTCGGCGGCCAACGCGATTTGGTTGCAGTGCACGGCGCCAGTATGGGTGTTACTCGTCGGCGTGTTTGTGTTTGGCGAGCACGCGGAGTGGTGTGATTGGGTGATGGTGGCGTGCGCGGCGTTGGGGATCGGCGTGATTGTGTTCTTCGAGTCGCGGGGGGCGTCGCTCGAGGCGGTGGCGTGGGCGCTGGCGTCGAGTTTCTTCTACGCGGGCGTGGTGTTATCGCTGCGGCAGTTGCGGGGGTTTGATTCGGTGTGGCTGGCTGCGCTCAATCATCTCGTTACGGTCGTGGTGCTCGCACCGTTTGCGTTTGGCGAGGTGGCGATGCCGAGCGGGATTCAGTGGGTTGTGCTCGCGGCGTTCGGCGTGCTGCAGATGGGTTTGCCGTACGCGCTGTTTGCTTACAGTTTGAAGCGAATTCCCGGGCATGAGGCGACGGCGATCGGATTGATTGAGCCACTATTGAATCCGGTGTGGGTGTTTTTGGCCTGGGGGGATCGGCCGGCGTGGTGGACGGTGGCCGGCGGGATGCTAATTTTGGTGGGGTTGGGGATTCGGTTTTTGTGGCGTGGGGGCAAGCGGTGATGGCGGGTGCTTCCCCCTCCCCAACCTTCCCCGCGAAGGGGGAGGGAGCCAGATGAAATTTGAAGTTGCGCGTGCGGCGGGGTCGCGCTATTCGGTTGAGATAGCTTCATGGTCGGCGAGGTAGTGGTCGTCGACTGGGTAGTTCGCCCATTGGATTGAGTAGCAGGATTCAAACCACTCGCGGATGTCGGGGACGACGTCGCGGTCGTAATCGGGGGCGACGTGTAGGGTTTTACCATCCAACGGCTCACGAAGGTCGCCTTGTTCGACGAGGATGCGGCCGGCTTTGATCACCAAGCGAGGCAGGGAGAACATCGTCTCTTGGTTCTCATCCGGCGTGTAGATCGTGATGTCGGCGTCGGCTCCGATGCCGAGGTGTCCTTTGTTTTTTAGGCCGAGGAGGCGAGCTGGGCCGGCGCGGGTGATGATGGCGATTTCGTTCAGCGTGTACTCGCGGTCAAGGTCCGCGAGGGTGGAGCGCTCGACGACTTGCGCGGGGCATTTTTTGAGGAGGTCGCGGCGGTAGGTGCGGTCCATTAAGAGGCGAATGATGTGCGGGTACGCGAGGAAGGAGCCGCCATTGGGATGATCGGTGCTCATGACGACGCGCCATGGATCTTCGACGAGCAGATACCACTCGAGGCCGATCGCCCATTGAAGGGCGTGGACAAGCGATTTGTTGCGGTACTTGATGGGGGCGACGCCGCAGCCGGCTTCCATTTCGACGTCGTTGCTAAACCACTTCGTTTTGAAGACGTTTGAGAGGAAGTAACCGACGGGGCTATCGCCGGTCATGCTCGTGGTGTCGCCGAACATGACCTGGCCGACGTCGACGGAGAGGTTGGCGTGCGCGTTGATGAAGTCGGCGAGGTGTTGGGTTTTGCTGTTGAAGGTGTTTTCGTCACCTTCGCCGCCGCCGTAGCTGTGGAATTGGATGTGGGTGAGGTGGGCACGATGGCCGTCGAGGGCCTTCATGGTATCGAGCGTGGTGTGCCAGTTGCCGGGCATGCCGAGGTTGTTGCAGTGGAGGTGGACGGGGTGCGGAAGGCGGAGGTCGTTGGTGGCGGCGACGACGCTTGAAATGATTTGGCGCGGAGTGACGTTGAAGTGAGGGACGGTGTCGTCGAGGCCGTGGACGTTGCCGCCGCGGAGGCTTTTCCAGACTTCGACGCCGCCGGGGTTCACGAGTTTTGGCGCGTAGCCTTTTGTGGATGTGAGCAACCAGGCGATGAAGGCGCGTAGTTTTTGCGGTTCGTTGCGTTCGACGCAGCGCATGACGTAGTGGTTGTTGCCCATGAGGACGTAGAAGCCTTTGTCGACACAGGGCGTATCGGCGAATTCTTCGTGAGCGTGGCGGGCGCCGAGCGGCGGGATGGCGGCGTCGAAGGTGGTTGTGTAACCCATGCCGGCGTACTTGTAGCCAGTGGCGAAGGTGCTGGGGACGCTGCCGAGTGTGCCGCTACGAGTGTTGCCGGTGCGCGGGAGGACGTCTTTCGCCTCGGTCTTGTCGTCTGGGCGGAACTTGCGGGCGACATTTACTTTGGGGCCGGCGATGTGGCAGTGCATGTCGACGCCGCCGGGCATGACGACGAGGCCGCAGGCGTCGATTGTGCGCGATGGGCGTTGCGATGGATCGGTGGGCGCTGCCACGATCTTTCCGTTAGCGATCCAGACGTCGCGGACTTCCCCGTCGATGCCGTTCGCCGGATCGTAGACGGTGCCTTGTGAGATTTTGATCAGATCATGCATATCGTTTGGAAACGATGTTTCTGAGTCGCCGGGCTGTTTGTACGATGATAGTCGTGCCGCTTAGGTTCAGCAATTTCGATCGATCCGGCGAGCGTCGCCCGCGTTGAGTTTCCATGCGACAGACTTTCACCGATGTAGCGTGTACTGTTTGCGGATGCGTGTGCGACGATTTGCAGATTGAAATCACAGATGCACGCGCCGTACCGGTGCGCGGGGCTTGTCGGCTTTCCGAAGCGTGGTTTGCAAGATTGTCGGACGCGGCAGAGCGACCGCGAGCATTGGTTGGTGTGAGGTCGGCAGCATATGAAGAAGCGATCGAGCGGGCCGTGGAGATTTTGCGCGGCAGCAAGTCGCCGCTCGTTTGGGGTCTTGCGCGAAGCAGCACGGCCGGGCAACGGGCGGCGGTTGCACTCGCGGAGCAAATTGGCGGGACGATTGATACGCCTGCGTCTGCGAAGCGGCAAATCGCGGCGGCGTTTCAGAAGCTTGGGAAGTCGACGTGCACGCTTGGCGAAGTTCGGAATCGCGCGGACTTGGTGATTTTCTGGCGTGCGAATCCGGTCGTGACGCATCCACGGCATTTGGAGCGCTATAGCGTTGAACCGCGCGGATTGTTCTTGCCGCGAGGACGTGCGGATCGGACGGTGGTCGTAGTTGATGTGACGGCTTCGGAGACCAGCCGGCTTGCAGATGCGTTTTTGCAGATTGCAGCCGGCGATGAGGCCGACGTTATCGAGATTTTGCGAAAGCTGGTCGCTGGCGGAGACGCCGGAGATACAACACTCTCGGCGGAATTGATATCGCAGCTGCGGCAGTTGGCGGAGCGAATGACGGCATGCCGATATGGAGCGCTGTTTTATGGAGGAGAGAGGGAGTTTGTTGAGAGCAGTCGGAACGTGGCTGAGCTTTTGTTCGGGCTGACGGTGGAACTCAACAAGTCGACTCGGTTCACGGTGCACGAATTGGGGCCGACTTCTGGGATGACGGGGGCGGAGAGTGTGATCACGTGGCAAACCGGTTTTCCATATGCGGTGAATTTTGCCGACGGTTATCCACGGCATGATGTGGAAAAGTTTTCGGCAGACGGGATGTTGCAGCGCGGCGAAGTCGATGCTTGCGTGATTGTGGGTAGCGAATGTGCCGGGCAACTGACGCCAACTGCGCAGGAGCGCTTGCGAGGGCTACCGACGATTGCGTTGGACTATCCGAACGTAGAAAACCAGTTTGCGGCGACGGTGAAGTTTACGACGGCCGTTTATGGCATTCATGCGGTGGGCACGGCGTACCGCATGGATGGCGTCAGCATTCCGCTAAGGAAGATTCTGGACGCGGAATATCCGACCGACGACGGAGTGTTGAACGAGATTGCGTTATTGTTGAAAGCGTGATTTGACTTATGCGCAAAGGGGCAATCATTCTGTGCGGCGGGAAGTCGAGCCGGATGGGGCAAGATAAGGCGATGCTGCCGTTCGGCGATGAGTGCCTGCTGCAACGTGTCGTGAGAATCATCGCGGAGGTTGTGCCGGCCGAGAATATAGTGATCGTTGCGGGGACCGATCAAGCGCTGCCGCCGTTAGCAGAGAGCATTACGATTGCCCGCGATCAGATCGAATTCCGTGGGCCGCTAGCTGGGATTGCAACCGGGCTGAAGGCACTTGGGCAATGTCGCGTGGACGCGGTGTTCGCCGCGGCGTGTGACACGCCGTTTTTGGTGCGTGCCTTCGTCGAGCAGATGTTTGAAACGTTGGCAGATCACGACGCGGCGGTGCCGGTTGATTCGATGCGTCAATATCCGTTGACGGCCGTTTATCGGCCGACGGTCCTGGCGCAGATTGAAGCGCGAATTGCGGCTGGGAAGTTGCGTGCCATCGATTTGTTCGACGATATCGATGCGTGCCGAGTTCCGGTCGAGAGTTTGCGCGAAGTCGATCCGCAGTTGAAATCTTTACAGAACGTGAATACGGAGGAGGAGTATCGTGCGGCACTCGTAGCGGCCGGTTTTGCGCTCAGCGTTTCAAATCCGCGAGAACAGCACGAGTAGCATCGAGCGTGGCGTCGATGTCGTCCTTTGAATGGGCAAAGCTGATGCTGCCTTGCTTGCTGGCGACTGGGAAGTGGTAGATGCCGCGGGCGATGAGGCCTCGGCGGTAGGCGAGGTCGAATGCGGAGTCGTGATTTGTGATGAGCTCCCACCAGTTCGTCGGGGCGTGGTCCATGAAGTAGATGCAGTGGGCGCTGCCGACACGCGAAATCGTGGCGGTGATGTTGTGATCACGTAGTAATTTTCGCTGGCCCTCCTCGAGCTGTTGGGCGCGGTTCTCGAGGTGACGGTAGACATCGAATTCGGGACTCGACAGTTTTTTCAGCGTTGCAGTGGCGGCAGCAACCGTCAGGGGATGGCAATTGTAGGTACCGGCGACGAGGACGCGTTTCGCAGCGTCTGGGCTTACGGCGAGATCCATTAATGCGCGCTTGCCGGAGAGGGCGGCGATCGGGTAGCCGTTGGCGAGCGCTTTGCCGAACGTGGAGAGGTCGGGCGTGACGCCGCTGAGGCCTTGGTAGCCGCCGAGGCCGGCGCGGAAGCCGGTTTTTACTTCGTCGAGGATCAACACGAAGCCGTTCTTGTCGGCGAGTTCGCGAAGGCCTTCTAAATATCCGGGCTTCGGTTTTACGACGCCGATGTTTTGGAGCACGGGCTCGGTGATGAGGGCGGCGACTTGAATTTTTTTGGTGAGGGTCCGCACGGCTTCGAGATCGTTGTACTCAACAGCGTGCATGACCGCGCGTTCAGCGGCGGGGATGCCGGCGGAGAGCGGGACGAGTGGGTATTCGTCGCCGATGACTTGTTTTCCGCCAAGCTGCTGGGGAGTGTTCATCAAGTTGGCAGCGACGACGTTTTGGTTGCCGTTGTAGCCGCCTTGCATGAGGATGACGTGGTCGCGGCCGGTGGCGGCGCGGGCGACGCGGATGGCTTGGGCGGTCGCTTCGGAGCCGGTGTTGAAGAATTGGACTTTGTCGGCGGTCGGCACGCATTTCAGGAAGAGACGCGCGAGTTCGCCTTCGTCCTCGGTCGGGCCGCTGCCGAAATTGGAGCGGCCGGCGCGGAGAGCATCTTCGACGGCATCGTCGACGGTGCCATCGCAGTGGCCGAGGATGTAGGCGGAGAAAGCGGCGTGGAAATCGATGTATTCGTGGCCGTCGACGTCCCACAAGCGCGAACCTAGCGCTTTCGCGAATGCGATGCACGGTTCGGCGCGGCGATTGATCGATGCGAGGCCGCCGGGGATGACCTGCTCGTTTTCGGCAAGCAGTTGCTGAGAGCGTGAATGCTGACGCGTGGGAGAATCGGTTGCGGTCATCGAATGCATCCTCGGGCGTCGACCGTGAGTCGCTCTAACGGCTGACCGTGCTCCAGCCACCACACGGCGGCATGCAGATTGACGCACGGACAGATGTGATTCGGGATAATCGTGACGTGTTCGCCGAGCTTCGGGCGGCGGTCGCACGCGCGGACGTCGATTTGGCCGTGCTCTTCGGAGAGTTGTTTGATGCGCGCTTGCGGATATTCGACGACGTGGCCGAAGCCGCCGTCTGGGACGGAGGAGGCATCGCGGGCGAGCGTTTTAGAGCCGGCATCGACGACGACTTGGCCCGGAACGGCGTCGCTGATCACGGTGGCGACGACTCGGGCGGCGCAGTCTTCGATTGTGGCGAAGCCCGGTCGCACCGTGTTCATATCGTTGAACACGTAGGTGCCTGGCCGCATTTCGGTGACGTGGGGCGTGAGATGGGTTTGATAAGCGGTGGGCGTTGAGCCGCCGGAGACAATTGCGGCGCGCAGGCCGTGCTTCTCCCACAAGGCAAGCGTTTCGACGATGAGGTCGTCGACCGCTTTTAACTCGGCCGCTTGTTCGTTCGGTTTACTCCACACCTGTCCCGGGTAGATCATGAGGCCATCGAGTCGCAGATTTGAGGCGCGGTCGATTGCTTGGGCGAGCGGCAACGTATCTGCAGGTGAGGGTACGCCGGTTCGGCCGAGGCCTACATCTAGATCAACAAGTAGTCCGATGGTGGCGCCAGCGGCTTTCGCGGCCGCTGCTGTTTGTTCAATCGCGACTAGCGAATCGACGGCGGCCCGCATCGTACGATCGTGCGCGAGTGCGGCGAGCCGGTCTGCACGTCCCTCTCCGACGGGTGGGTACGCGACGAAGACGTCTTGTTCCGGGTCGGAGATCGCTTCGGCTTCAGTGACCTTAGCGACGGCAATCCCAATTGCGCCGGCGGCGAGCTGCATGTGGGCGACCCGGCGAAGCTTATGTGTCTTTGTGTGAGGCCGAATCCTGATTCTGTGCGCGGCGGCGTACTCGGCGAGTCGATGCACATTGGCGCGCGTTTGGGCAGCGTCGATCACCAGGGCCGGGGTAGCCAATTGCGCTAACTCATCAATGAGGATCATTTTTCTCGGTGAAGTTTGCGTGAAAGCATTGCTGCGGCGTTTTGACGGCGTTAAACTTTAGTCGCGGAAACACTTAGGAGCCATCTCGCTCGTTCGAGCGCGATCTGCAAGGCGCAGAGGCTCTTAGCAACAGCGTCGCTGCAGCATGAAGTTGCGCGCCAATCAGCAGCAACGCGGAGTTATAAGTCTCTGAAGGGCCTGCGCGTCGGCAGGCACAATCGCCATTTGGTTGCGACGTGCGCGGCTGCGCGTGTTGGCTCTTCAAAACGAAATGTTGTTGCTGGGGCGTTCGTAACTTCGGTGCCAATATCATAGCAGCACAACAGAGCAACCTGCCACAGTCCTCCAAAAACGGCACACAACGATGAAACGATCGTATATAGAAGTCGCGGCGGTTTTTCTTACCGCGCTGGCGTTCTGCAACTTTGCATTCGCCGCAGACAACTCTGGCGCCGAGGACGCGATTCGGAAATCGGCGCAGGAGTTTACAGATGCCTACGGCCGCGGTGACGCCGATGCGATTGCGGCCCAATGGACGAAGGACGGCGAGTACAGCATTGGGCGCGACACGATCAAAGGTCGCGACGCTATCGCGAAGCTGTATGCGGGATTCTTCAAAGTTCACACGGGTTCGAAAATGACGGTGAAGATCGATTCGATCCGCGTGTTGGCGCCGACCGTGGCGATTGAAAAGGGAACGGCCGCCGTTAGCGAAAGCAAGAACGGGCCGCCGAGTTCGAGCGACTACACGGCGATTCACGTGAAGCAGCCGGACGGGAAGTGGCTGATGGTCAGCGTGGCCGATTCGGAATCGCCGACGATTGAATTCGAAAAGGGTCTTAAAGACGTTGAATGGATGCTCGGTAAATGGAAGGCCGTATCGCCCGAAGCGAAGATCAGCCTCGATTGCGAGTGGATTGCCAACAAGAACTTTATGCGGCTGGAGATTTCGGTCGAAGGCGATACGGGTAAGATCCCGGGCGGCGTTCAAATCATCGGGCGCAATCCGAATACCGGCGAAATCAATTCCTGGTTCTTTAGCGCGAACGGCGGTTACGGGAACGGCGCTTGGCATCATGAAGATAAGCGGTGGTACATCCAGACCGAGGGCGTGACGGTCGATGGCACGCCGACCAGCGCGCTCAACATTCTTTATCAAGCAGATGACAATGTGGTGTCGTGGCAGTCGACGCGGCGAATGCTTGGCGATACAGCGCTGCCGGATGTGAAGGAAATAGCAATCGAGCGGGTGAAGGCGAAGCAGTAGCTGATAGCGCGGCGGAAGCCTCGCCATCCCGGTATCGGA
>JABDGM010000109.1 GCA_013286045.1 Planctomycetota bacterium
AACTTCTGAATTTGCTTCAGAAAAACGACAAACTGGTTTTGGCTGAGTTGAGCCAGATAACCGGTGCCGCTGCCTCCACGATCAACGACCGGATCAAGCGCCTGGTGTCGGAGGGAGTTATCGCTGGATTCCAAGCCAGGCTAGCGCCGGAAGCAATCGGGCTTGATCTCCTGGCATTTATTTTCGTTGGCTGGAGCAACCCGAAGGTCGAACCTGTGTTCCTGAAAAAGATAAGGGCGTCTTCCGCTGTGCTCGAATGTCATCACGTCACCGGGGCATGGAACTACCTTATTAAAGTACGGGTCGGGGCTACGCGCGATCTGGAAATGTTTTTAAGTGATACAGTGAAGGCAGTGTCTGGTGTTGAGCGCACAGAAACGATGATAGTTCTATCTTCAGCCAAAGAAACTTGGGTACTCGACGTCGCTCCTTAATCTGGCCTACCCTCGGGGGTTTCGTAGAAATCGATATCTTTTTAAGTTTGCCAGTCTTTACGCGCCTTAATGTCACTGTTGGGTCAAACGCGGCCTACGAATTGAACGCTCTTTCCGGCCATTGTCCGCTTTGCGCCGTTAGCGACTAAAATGGTACGGTGCCGCGAACGCAGCGATGTGCCAATAACGGATAGTCGCAAAATCAACAAAGCAAAAAAAGAAAGACCGCCTCGCGGCGGTCTCTCCGAAATCCGATCAGATATATTGTCCTCTACGAGGACATCTAATTGAAGTGGTAGTTCGCTCCGACCTTGAAGGTGTTTATGCCTTTAATCGTGCTGGAAGTGCAATCGATCGTACCGGGAGGAAACCCTCCGACCTGAGCGCAGTTGTTAACTGTGCCACCGAGACCCAGATAGAGATACTCAGCCTTGAGACTCCAGTTTCGTGTCATCGCATATTCCAAACCGACACCGGCAGCCCAGCCGGTGCGTACCTTATTTGGTGCGGTGTCGATCGTCACCGGTGGGGTCGCATCAACCACGCCGGTCGAAACAGCAGCCGAAACGCCACCACCTTTAGCGTACAGCAGAACCTGATTCCAGGCGTAGCCTGCACGAACCGTGTAGGCATCGTACCAATTACCGAACGTCGTGGTCGCGGTCGTGTCGCCATTGCCAATGGGGGGCGCATTCATCACGGCCGAACCCTTTACATGCACGTACCCGATCTCGTTTTCGAGGCCGAACACGAATCGAGATCCGGGTGATTGCCAATTCCAACCGATTGTCCCGCCGCCGAGGAAGCCGGTTTTGAGGCTATAGCCCAAGGGAGGCACCCCGTTATAAGTCCCGACGCCGCCGGGGCACGGTGATCCAACGAGGCAAGGGTCGGATGTGGTCGCGTCACCAGCCGTAGCCAAGCCAGCAAAACCGCCAATATAGAAACCGCTCCAATTATATACCGGAGCCGGCGCTAACATTGTCGCCTTGGTCGGCATGTCAGCAGCGGAAGCAATTGAAGCGTAGCCGATAGCCGCTACAACAGCGAGCAGCACACATTGAAAGCGACGCATAATGAACCCCATACATAAACAACATTTGCGAGTAACTAAGTTACTCCCAAAACGCCACTAGAAGTTGCAATAATCCTAACAAGCGTCACTAGATCCCGCAATTGGGAAAGGCTGCAAAGTCGGCCAATATGCACAGATAGGCTTCATGTGATGTTTGTATGTAACACGACAAAACGACCTTTAATATCAGACGGATACCGGTGGTCGAATGGCCCAGTACTCCGCCAGCTCATAGAAAAATCGAAAATCCAATGAACTTCCGGAACGTAGCAGACGATAATCCGGTGTTGTGATGCGGCCTTCATGCATAAATGTGCGGCGCGAAAAGACGGCACTTTCCAGTGGGGCAAGCCCGGCAAACGCCCAGCAAACCGCCAATGTCCGCTTTGGGTCAAACACGCGGCCTACGAATTGCACACTCTTTCCGGCCATTGTCTGCTTTGCGCCATTAGCGACTAAAATGGCAGGTGCCGCGAACGCAGCGATGTGCCAAGCACAGACATCGTCGTTACGGTTTAATGTCGAACAAACCCGCTCGACCTAAACGCCGAACTAGACTATCTTATATAAATAAGTGGTGGTGAGGGGCTTAGTTATGGCGTGTCGCGGGGGGGCTGTTGTCGTCCACGTTTTTGGCTGGTTTGGCCTGCGGATTGATGACTACCGCGTCAATCGCTGCCGAGCCAGCGCCATCCACGCAGGCCGTCGATGGCATTAACGCGAAAGCCGAGGCGTTCGGTGGCGGATACGCAACCAAGAGCCTCGTCGGTGCCGCCGGGTCTCTTTCGGTACCGCTGGCCAGCCAATTCGGAGCCCAACTCGATGCCGGAGGCGGCGAATTCGCCAATCGCTTCATCGGTGCGCTCGGCGGCCATTTGTTCTGGCGCGATCCGCGCCAAGGTTTGCTCGGCGTCTATGGCGACTACACCCATTGGGACCAATCCGGCGGCGTTCATGTCGGCCATGTCGGGCTTGAGGGCGAAGCCTATTTGCAGCGCTGGACGCTCAGTGCTGTTGCCGGCGTAGAGACGGGCAATAATTCCAGAGCCGGCTTCACAACAATTGCCATTCCGGGTCCTGGCACGCTGACGACCGGCAATGGTCTGAGCAATACGACCCGTTTCTTCGACCGGGCATCGGCTGCATACTACCTGACTGACAATTGGAAGGCCTCCATCGGCCACCGCTATATGGGCGGCAAGAACGCGCTGGCGCTGGGAAGCGAGTACGCCATGCCGGCCGGCCGCGGCATGATGGCGTCGCTGTTCGCAGAAGGCCGCCTCGGTGAAGGCACAAACAATTACGGCGCCTGGGGCGGGGTGCGAGTCTACTTCGGCAACAGCGACAAATCGCTGATGCGCCGCCACCGCGAAGACGACCCGGCCGGCGATTTCACTGCGGACACCTTATTTAACGTCGTCAATGGCGGCTCGAGCGGATCAACGGCGAGCTGCCCAGTCGGGGAAGTATTCGTGACCGGGAATTGCGTCTCCCCTTCGGATATCCGCTTCAAGCGTGACGTGCTGCTGCTCGCCCGGCTCGACAACGGTATCGGCATATACAGCTACCGCTATCTGTGGAGCGACGTCGTCTACGTCGGCGTGATGGCGCAAGAGGTGCTGGATATCGTTCCCGACGCGGTCATTGCCGGAGCCGACGGCTTCTATTGCGTCAACTACGCGCGGCTTGGGCGGCGACTGATGACTTGGGACGAGTGGACGGCCACGCAAGCTGACATGGCGGCGCCTCTCGCCGCCTAAAGAGTCAGCCAGCCTTTTCCTGGTCGATTGCGCATAGATATTCCTCAAACTTTCCAGAAGCATGCCGCGCGATCTCCGGCACCTGTCTAATCACAAATTCTATGGGTTCGGGCGCAGCGGCACGCAACATAGCGAGTAGTGCCGTCCTGTCTTTCACGGGGTCAACAGCGCCGGACACGTAGCGAAGCTCGATCCGATCGCGATGCGTCTGCACATACTGAAATTGGTCGAAAGACAGGTATTCAATCGCGTTTTTCGACGCCATCAAGTACGGCCACCAGCGCTTGCCGCTCGGCAAGATGAACAGGTTGCGTTCGCGGCCCGCGACATAGTCGAGCCGCCGCAGCATTCGTCCATCGGATGGCGGGGAACGATCGAACGCGGCATAATCGCCGGTCACGTAGCGGATCAGCGGCATCGCGTAATTATAGAACGGTGTAATCGCCAGCTCCGAAAGTCCGTCGTTCTGTGTGGAAGCGCCGTCACGCGGTTCGACATAGGCGGTCTCTTCGCAGACAAACATCTGCCGAGTTTTTGCGTCTTCGACGGCGATGGTGCCCATTTCGGAGCCGGAATAGATGTCCATGGCGTTGCAATGAAAGGTTTTCTCGATCGTCTCCCGCGCGCGATTGCTTGTCACTTCGCCGTTGCAAATGACGAGCTGAAACAAGTGATCAAACTCTGATGGCAATGACTGTCCAAGCATGGCCAGCGAATTCGGGTAGCCCATGACAACATCCGGCTTAATACGCGCGAGCCATTTGGCCTGATCGTCAATCGTAGTCGTAGCCGACAAAATGTGGATGAGCCGCGGCACGCCGCGCACCACGGATGAATAAACCATACCCATCGGATAGCTGGCGTTGCCATCATAGACGTAGCGGATCCAAGCGATCGTTGTTGGCGGCGGCAAGCCAGCCCAGACCAAGCCGCGCTCGAGCAACGCGGTTCCCGCCGCCGCCATCAAATCATTCACGCGGAATTTCAACGGCCGCCCGGTCGAGCCCGATGTTTGACCTTCCTGCAAATTGCCGCATTCCGGCGGGATCATTGCCGCATACAAGTCCGCGTTGTTCGCCTGCGCCTCCGGTCGCGTCAGGACCGGGACTTCGTCCCAGCGCTCCCATTCGATCTCGTCGCTCTTATTGAACAAAACATTGAGCCGGCCACTGTCGCGATAGAACGGCACCTGTGCACGAGCATGCCGAACCAGCCGCTGAAGCAGCCCTCGCTGATAAGAAACCATCTGCGCGGGCTGCATGAACTGCGTCTTGAGGAGAATTTCGAGATAACGTTGGGTCAACGCGTCCATAGGGTGAAGTTACTTATGTTGCCTGCAAGGTGGTTCGGCCCAACCGCCTAAGGGAGGCCAAATCTACCTAAAGCAGTTCAATATTTTTCGATCGGCCGATTATGGACAATCCTATCGCCCTGTATCGCTAATGTCTCCTTTGGGTCATGTGTGGACGGCGCCCACGGGTCAAGGGATTTTTTGGTTCTTAGCTTGCGGTCGGGTGCAAGTCATGTGTCCGGCCTTTTTGTGCGGCGCTCATAGCCGCTGGCCTTGATGTAATCCGCAGATCGGGTCCCTATCATTAGCCCGCACTCAAGAGTGCTTGACCCATTAGCGGGTTCTCCCGATCCCCGGTCCAACCGGTTCGCATCAAACCATCATCACCCTCGACTTTCCTGTACGCCCTCTACGTAACCTCAACCTCACATTCCGAATGCCAAACCTTTTCAGGCTGCCGCTGCGATGGCAGCGCTGCTTAAGCGTATCGGTGCCCGATAGGTCTCACCCCTGGCCAGCACCGCCCAGGCGGTCCGCGCCATCTTGTTGGCCAGCGCCACCGCGACCACCTTGGCCGGCCGACGACCCAGCAGTTCGGTTACCCAGGGATACTTATCCGGCCGCGTGCGCGCGGTCCCGACAATGGATATTGCACCGAGGACCAATAGTCGCCGCAGATAGCGATCGCCCTGCTTGGAAATCGAGCCAAGGCGCTCCTTGCCACCGGAGGAGTTCTGCCGCGGCACCAATCCGATCCAGGCGGCAAACTCGCGGCCGGTCTTGAACGCCTTTGGGTCTGTCATCGTCGCCACGACCGCCGTGGATAGGATCACGCCGAACCCTGGAATGGCTTCGAGTCGTTTGCTGTCTGGATTGGCGCGATGGGCTTGGGTGATGCGCTTGTCGAGCCCGTTGATCTGGGTCTGCACCGCGCTCAGTTGCGCAGCGATCGCCTGGCAGGCAAAGCGTGCGTTACTTGGCAACCGCTCATCGCTGCTCTCCGCCACGGCCGTAACCAGCTGATGCAATCCTTCATGCCCCTTCGCTGCCACCAGTCCGAGTTCGGCCAGATGGGCACGAAGTGCATTGATCAGTTGAGTCCGTTGGCGGATTAGGAGGTCCCGCGTCCGATGCAGCATCAACGCGCTCTGCTGCTCGACGCTCTTGATCGGCACAAAACGCATCGATGGCCGTGTGACGGCCTCGCAGATCGCCGCTGCATCGGCAGCGTCATTCTTGCCGCGCTTCACGTAGGCTTTGACATAGGTCGGTGGCATGAGCCGCGTGTCGTGCCCTAGCTTCTTAAGCTCGCGCGCCCACTGGTGCGCCGTTGCGCAGGCTTCCATGCCAAGCAGGCTTCCATGCCAACAAGGCAAGGCGGCAGATCGGTAAAGAACTCAAGAACCTTGGCTCGACCAATGCGCCTGCGGATGACCACCGCACCTTCCGCATCGACGCCGTGAATCTGAAATACCGACTTCGCAATATCGACACCAATTGTGCTAACTTCACCCATGGACGGCTCCCCTCAATGTGGTTTGCTTTGACGCAACCACCCTATGGCACTTCGATGCCGCAGAGTGGGCGCCGTCCACCACATCATTAGCAGACAAATCCCAGCGGTCTAAAATTTTACTTTGTCTGCTTTGGCCCAAAAGCGGAAAAATTCGGGCGCCGTTTAAATGTTCGTTATGTGCCCCATGGCGGACATCCCCCAACAACGGGTGGCTCACTCCACTTTGATGTTTGCCGCCTTAATAATCGGCCACCATTTTTCGATCTCGGCCTTTTGTAGGGCGGCGAGCCCCTCTGGCGTTTGCTGTTCGCGCGGCGGAAGCTCCTGACCGAGTTGGGCAAGTCGCTGCTGCACCTTAGCGTCAGCTAAGGCATCCATAACAGAACTATTGAGCCGCGTGATAACCTCGCGGGGAGTACCTTTGGGTGCCCAGAGCCCATGCCAAATTGCAGTATAAAATCCGGGCAGTCCCGCCTCGTCCACCGTTGGGATATCGGGTGCCGTAGCCAGGCGCGTTTTAGCTGTGACTGCGAAGGCTTTAATTTGCCCGGCCTTAACCTGAGGCAATGAGTTGGCCGCCTGATCGAACAAAAGATCAACTTGTCCGCCTAGGAGTGCTTGCATTGTAGGAGCTGCGCCGCGGTACGGCACGAAGCCAAAATGAGTGCCCGTGCGCGTCTGAAAATAAAAGCCCGCAATATGCCCGGGACTACCCACACCAGCCGTACCTTGAAACGCTACGTCCGGGTTTGCCTTAAGCCATGCGGTAAACTCTTTCAGATTTTCCGCCGGAAAAGCTTTCTTTGCGACGATCAGTTGCGGATTGCTCGCGACTTCGGCGATGGGTTCGAAATCTGCCAGGAGATCATATTGCAAAGTGTAAATTGCACCGTTGAAGACGTGTGTTCCTACGTGACCGATACCAATCGTGTATCCGTCGGGAGAGGCCCGCGCCACCCGGCCAACACCAACGCTGCCCGCTGCAGCGCCGTTATTTTCAATAACGATGGCCGCGCCGAGCGATGCCGTCATGCGCTCTGCTAAAATGCGTGCGATCGTATCTGTTGGTCCGCCAGGAGCAGCCGGAACAACGATTGTGATCGGTCGTGATGGATATTGTTCTGCCTTAGCGTTATCGATCCGCGCCAACTGGGTGAGAACGAGCATAACGACAAAAAATAACTGTCTCATGTCAAGTTTCCCATTCTGCCGTCGTGGCCACAAATTGTACGCAAGCCATCTGAGCTAAAATCGTAATTATTTTCAACGTGCGGTTCCACTGCGCTCCCGGCATAACGACACCATCGTCGAATTGGTCGAGCGACCTGAAAATCTAGGTCTGCTTTGGGTCAATAGCCGACATTCAAGAGCGGGCTTGCATCAACCGCGCATGTAGCGTGCCGCTTCACGCCACCGCTTGAAGACCATACGAACGCTTCGAGCTTCAACCCTAATTGTCCCGTTAAGGTACTCACCAACGCTAGCCAAACGGCCTCGGAATTCTGATCGATATATACGACTTGTAGTGCGTCCCACACCCGCGGTCTAATTCGCAGCATATTGCTTAGCAAACCCGTCAACTTTATCCTTGCAGCCATGAGCGACCAATCCTCCATCCCACCCGACGAAGGTCCGGCGTATGGCCCCGAATTGGAGGGCTTTTCGTACCCCTGGCCGGTGCTGAATTACGAGTTCGTCTCCCAGGGTGTGCCACTGCACATGGCGTATATGGACGTCAGACCGGCGGCGCCGAACGGTCGCGCGGTCGTCCTGCTGCACGGCAAGAACTACGTTTCCGCGACCTGGCAGACCAGCATCGCGGTGTTGAGCGAGGCGGGATACCGCGTCATCGCCCCCGATCAAATCGGCTTTGGCAAGTCAACCAAGCCCGCACATTATCAATACACGTTTCAACAACTTGCCGGAAACACGCACGCGCTTCTCGCTTCGCTCGGCATCGGCCGCGTTACCGTGGTGGGACACTCGACCGGCGGCATGCTCGGGGTGCGCTATGCGCTCATGTACCCAGATAGCGTCGATCAGCTCGCGCTCGTCGATCCGATCGGGCTCGAAGACTGGAAGGCCAAGGGCGTGCCCTGGCAGAGCGTCGATGCGCTCTACCAACAGGAACTGCAGACGAGCGCCGATCGCATCCGCGAGTGCGAGCGCACAACATACTACGCGGGCACATGGCAGCCGGCTTACGAGCAATGGGTCCAGATGCTGGCAGGATTGTACCGCGGGCCTGGACGCGAACTCGTCGCCTGGAATGCGGCCCTTACCTCGGACATGATCTATACGCAGCCGGTGCTGTATGAATTTGGCGATCTGCGGATGCCGGTTCTGCTGGTGATCGGCGACAAGGATACGACGGCCTTCGGCAAGGAAGTGGCGCCTCCCGCGGTACGCGCGACGCTAGGTAATTATCCGAAGCTCGGAAAGGAAGCGGCGAGCCGCATCCCTCACGTCCGCCTGATCGAATTCCCCGATCTCAGGCATTCGCCGCAGATTCAGGCGCCCGAGGTTTTCCATAAAGTGCTGCTCGACTGGTTACGAATGTAATCGATTCATGGGCCAAGCGCCGCGTTGCCTTACTTGAACATCTCATCGCTTGGCATATTGCTCTAACATCATCGATTGTTAGCTTTGCTCCGCCCTTGGAAGTGTCCTGCAAAACGCAGTCCACCGGATCCCCTTCCCAGAGGAACAGTGCCCGGTATTAAATAGATTGCTACGATTTTTTTGACTTAGAACGACGACGGCACTCGCGACCATAGCCGAGCTTCAATGGTAAATTTTGGGAATTCTCGTCCTATTTCACTGGGTCGAGAAAAAGCAATTTCAATGAATCTGCTATGTAAGTTACATGTGGTCTTCCGCCAGAAGTGGTAGCGGGTTCAATTTTAGCAATATCTGCGGCAACCAAAAACAGCCGCCCGGTTTTAGGATCGATTGCCATTGTCCTCGCGCTGCGGGCCGTCTTAATTGTGCCGATAGCAGTGAACGTTTGCGCGTCCTGCTCCTCAATAACACTCAATGTCCCCTCGCCATTGGAGCTGAAAATCAGTTTGCGGATGGGATCGAAGGCAGCGCCATCGCTTCCGTTTCCAATCGGAATATTCGCAATATTGTTGCCATTGTCTGCGTCCACCACGACAAGAACGCTGTTGGCGCAGGTGGCAAATAGACGCCGCGTTTCGGGATCGAGCGCCAAGCCACGCGGTTTCTCGCAGGCAGGCATCGGAAAATGTGCTTCAACTTTGTTATTGCTAACGTCGATCTTGACGATGTCATGATTTTCCGCGCCATCCACAAAAATATTGCCCTTGCCGTCCGCGAGACCGGCCTCTAGAGCGGCCCCGACATTGATTGTTGCAATAGCCGTGTTGCTTTTTGGATCGATGACGGTTAGCGAGCCGCTATCGCCGTTAATGACGTAGATGCGCCCGGTTACTGGTTCATAGATAATTCCGTCGGCATTCGGCGCAGCGGATATTTGTTTCAGTGGTTTTAGCGACCCTAAATCGAATGCAATCGCAATCCCTGCCTTGCCATCGTCCGTATAACCTTGATGCGTCGCAGTCGAAATGGCAACGCCGTGAGTGCCTCCGGGAAACGTCCCGATCTGGCCGATAACTTCGCCCTTTAGCTGGTCAACGACAGTGACATGGTCACCGTGAGCAACGTATATGCGGTCGCCGATCGGATCGAATGTCACATAATCCCAGCGCTCGCCGCTCCCAAGAGCAATCGATTTTGTAACGCGGTAATCG
>JABDGM010000110.1:0-2991 GCA_013286045.1 Planctomycetota bacterium
ATCTCGGAACGCCTGCTGCGGCCGATCGCAGCCGAGTCATGCTGGGCGAAACAACGCGCCACCTGGCGAGAACTAGGATTCGCATCTCGCAGTTTCGAAGTAGGGCATGCTTTACGATGAATCTGTTCGAATTTGCACCATATGGCGACGACGAGCGGCCGCCGCAAGTCCCCCTCGAGTTGCTGGCATACCGAAATTGGCAACGCTAGAATAGATGCAAATATTGGAACCGGTGTGAAGCTCCGGTCGGAAGTCACTAAGGGGGAGACGCTAATGCGATTAGATCGAACTTGCTGCTACTTAGCAGCACTTTTCATGTTGTGCAGCGGCATTTGTCAATCAGACCGTTCTTATGCCGTTCAAATAAATACCGTCTTCAATTCAATCGGAGACGCTCCCAACTTTAGGGCATTTGGTCTTTCACCAAACGGTCAATACGTCGTTGGATGGCGGGATCTGAACGACACGCGAGTCGCATTTAGGTGGGACGAGATCACGGGGATTACATTACTCGGCGATTTATCGGGTGGTAGAGTTTGGAGCGAGGCGCAGGCCGTTTCGAACACGGGGCTCGTAGTTGGTGATGCCGAAGTTAATGACATTGGCGGAACCAATCCGTTTCGCTGGGACGCGGTCAGTGGCATGGTGAGCCTGGGCACGCTTGGCGGAAGTGAAACTCAGGGCTTCGCCCACGACGTCTCCGCCGACGGCACCGTTGTTGTCGGTATGAGTAAGGATCCACAGAACCGACAAATCGCATTCCGTTGGACGCAATCCGGAGGAATGGTCCCGCTCGGTATCTTCGGTTCTTCGCAGAGTTCCGAAGCGGATGGAATCTCAGGCGATGGCAACGTGATTGTTGGAAGTGGGTCAAGTGCTACAGAAGGTTGGTATTGGACTGCGGCAAATGGATTCAAAGGTGTCGGCCTATTTTCTCCGGGAACTGCGTCGATTCCTCGCGCCGCGTCCACGAATGGGAACGTGATCGTGGGAGAGGCAAGTACGCCCGGTGTGTCTAATCGTCTCGCCTTTGTTTCAGATGGCGCTGGGACCTTCACCTCACTTGGCGATATCCCAAATGCCACGACGGCAAGCGTCGCCTACGATGTCTCAGGTGATGGCGGCCTCATAGTGGGACGTTCGGATACGGATATCGCCGTGATTTGGGAGCGGGTAAATGGTTCGTATCACATCTATGATCTGAAACAATTTCTGCAAGATCGCTACGGCTTAGTGCTCGATGGTTGGGAATTGCAGCAGGCCAGCTCAATTTCAGCGGACGGACGAACGATCGCCGGTTATGGCGTTTCGCCAAATGGTGGCGGGATCCGCGCTTGGCGTGTCTCGCTAGGAACTCCTGTACCTGAGCCGGAATATTTAGCCATGATAGGGTTTGTTTCAATGATCTCGATCGTCAATTTGCATCGACGCGCGAGACGGCCCCTGTGAGCGCGTCTGAGAATGTGGCAGTCTTTCATAGGTAGCCTTGCCGCTATTACTGCGACGCATATCAGCCCCTTCGGCCCACTCCCATACAAAAGGATTTGTTAAACATTCGTTATTGAAGGAATAGAATTTGATCACGGGCGCCATTAAGAGCCAAATAGACCGAGTCTGGGACACCATGTGGTCCGGCGGCATCTCCAATCCGCTCTCTGTCATCGAACAGCTTACGTATCTGCTCTTCATTAAGCGGCTCGACGAACTGCAGACGCTCAAGGAAGCGAAAGCCGCCGAGCCGGGGACGCTATACGAAGCGCCGTTCATCGACATTCACGCAGGCGGTCCCGACGGGTTGTTTGCCGGTAAAGAGACGCTGATTGCCGGAATCTTCGCGGCGATCGCGGAGACGCAGCCTGTAGCCCGATCAAGTGCGGGATAGTGCCCTCTAGTAGCCGGACGAGTCTTTGTCTGCTCGGCGCTCTAGAATGTTGTTGACCGAATAGGTGGCATTATCCAATTTGTGGCCGAAAATCATGTGGTCAACAACGGATGCAGTGTCAGTTGGCGCTATGCCGTCGTCGGTGGCAATTAGCGGCAAGCATAAAGAAGGCCAGCAATCCAAGAGTGCACGGCTCTGGCACCGCAGCCGCTCCCAAGCCCACACTCGATGCGCCGAAATCCGATCGCCACACGTTGTAGCTTGTCAGGAATGGTGCGAGCGGACCGGGTGAGTCTCGCATCAGCACGTAATCGGCCATGTCGACAGTTTTACTGTCGTTGAAGTCGCCAGCAAGGGTTTCAGCAAGAGTGATCGTCGAAGATAAGTTTGATAGGTAGACATAGACTTCGTCGCTGGTGTTATACCCAATATGGCCGAGATCGAAGACACCGCTTCCAGTATGCCAAGCGCCATTTAGTTCCGACCACGAGGAAGAACTATATCCTGGTGTAAGAGTTATGTTAGTGGGGTAGTTAGCAACAGCCAGGAACTGATTGCTTGGATTGGACACGTAGTAACCACTGCCTGTGTTGCTTACGCTTCCGCTTGCAATGTTTGTTGTTGGGCTGGTTCTATTTCGTGTGGAGGAAACAATTCGGTCCGTTAAAGACCACCCCGCAGTTCCAAGCATGATATAGCTGCCTGCACCGGATTTACCGTTTGCGTCGGGAAAGCTGAGCGGTGACGAAATACCAGGTGAACCGAGGCAGAAGCCGCCAGTGCATCGCGTTGACGACAACGTGGCGTTGGCGGTCAAGTCGGTTTCGAACGATTGCGTAGGTCCGCCCGACATGATGAGAGTGGTGTTGAAGTTTATCGACCACTGCATTGTCGAATAGTCGGTGGTGAGTGTAACGGCGATTGGCGCAGTTTTCGTTGCTGTAGTTGACGTTCCGTCTAACACTTCCCGGACATTGAAGGTGCCGGTCGTTGTTCCAGTGAACGTAGCCGCAGCGGCGATCGCCGGCAGCGGTGTCAATATTACTAACGTCACAAGTAGTGGCCGCATTTTCCAACTCCGGCGTGTCGTTCGACCCCCCCCCCCCCCC
>JABDGM010000110.1:3050-7651 GCA_013286045.1 Planctomycetota bacterium
CCCCCCGATAGTGAAGGTACTATAGTAACACAGGGGGCAGTGACTTCAACGTCTTGGCATAAATATATAACGGACCGAACTCACACAATCGCGTCTAGCAGACGGAACTTTAATACGCCCGATCTAGCGATAGAGCACTGAGCCGAATGAAATTAGCCGCTATCATCATTTCTGTCATCTGGTTCGACGGCGTTGTCATCGGCCTTGTTATTGGAATGGCAATCGCCAGCCACATCGAGGGACGCGGATTCTGGAGCTATACCCCTTACGCCCTACTACCGCTCGTCGTGCTAGGGATATTTGTTGTGTTGCTGCGACGTGTAATGCGCGAGGCGGCTTCACGGCGCCACGACTAAGCCTCTGGCTGCTCGATTTGGTCGTCCACTGCTACGATGCGTGTCTGGACGATCAAAGAACGGATCGAGAAGGCGGCGAGCTGGATTTCTGTGCCGGCGGACGTTTGTGCAAAGCCTTTCGGGGTCGTACTACCAATCGGCGGGCAAGCTTGCTCGCAAACAGGTGCTGGCCGAGGAGCTGCGGCTAGATGTGGTGCCCAATTCACTTGCGTCTCGGAAATCGCGGTATCTCCATTCGCGGATAATTTCTAATTCGCCGAAAATAATTGGCGGTCGTCCTGCGCTTTTTGCGGCTGAGCTTACGGAGGAACGGGCAGTCGCTGGAAGCTAACGCCGCGTCGTAAAGAGCTTGTCTCGGGCACTCCGGAATTTCGCTGACAAGGGGGCTTCCAAATATCGCGCAGGATAATCCGAGCCACTGGAACTTGAACCATCTTCGACAGGGGACGAGCAATGGTTGAAACGTTTCGAAGTATCGCCTTGACAGTGCTTTTACTCGCCGCCAGCGCCGGACCGCAGGTGGTGCTTGCCTTGGACTGGAACGTAAAGACCGCAAGCCATGACGACCGTTTTTACACGGGTACACGCACGAACGTAATTGGAGAAAGCCAGGGGTTCGATTGGTCAGGTGTAGGCATCACTCAGAGCCCAGGCCAAGGGCTGTGGGCCACGATGATTTCAGATACATACTTCATAAGCGCTTACCACACCGGCATAGGTGGTTCCAGCTCTCCTGTCCACTTCTATGGCACGAACGCGATCGCCAACGGCTACGACGATTACAATTCAACAACAAACGAGACAAACCTCACAATCGACAGCACGTTTGGCCAAAAAATTGCGGGTACGGATATATGGCTTGGGCGGTTAACCAGCGCACCATCGTCCGCAATTGCGAGATACCCACTGATTCAGCGAGATGGTACGGCGAATTACGCCGGTTATCTAAACACAAGCATTTATGTAGTTGGGTATGCAGATTCCTTTAGCGATTACAATTACTTCCGTTTAGGAACTAACAATATAAGTTCAACTGGCAACCTCGTTCTCGACAATATCCATGGTACGCTGACGACAACCTATAACTTTATTAAAGACCCCGGAGCAGGAGATGACGAAGTAGGGTTCTACTCAGGTGGGGGTGACTCGTCGGGCCCAACTTTCGCAAAAGGGCCGACCGGCAAACTTGCGCTCACTGGCATTCACCTCGCGATTGGCACAGGATCAATCGATTCGGATGTCTCCCAATATACTTCGACCATCGCGAGCGCAGTTGCCACCGCCAGCGGCAACGCGGAGCACGTCACGATCATGACGGATCAGTTGGGCGATTTAAACGGTGATTATAAAGTCGACAGCAGCGATTTCGGCATATTCTCAGGCAACTATCCGAAGTCCTCGGGAGCTACGTACAACCAAGGCGATTTAAACGGAGACGGCGTCATTGACGGCGCAGACTTCTCCATATTTGGAGGAGTATATGGCTCGTCGAAGCTCGCGCCGACAGATTTTAACCACGATGCTCACGTGGATCGAAACGACATGATATATATCGCCGATCACTGGCACACCAGCGTGACCGCGCACACAAGTGGGGACGCGAACGGCGACGGATATGTGGATGGGCATGACATGGACTTGCTTAACGCCACGTGGAAAGCGAATTGGACTCCGGCTTACGTGTCACCTGCGGGCCCAGCAGATATTAACCACGATGGGCTTGTCGACATCGAAGACTACTTAGCGTTGAATGACCATTGGCAATACAATTGCAGTACTCAAGCATGCGACGGTGCTGATATCAATGGCGACGGCTTCGTGAACGGCTCGGATTTCAGCATTCTCGCCGGAGCATGGGATCAGTACGGCCCTGCCGACATTGATTCAAATGGCAAGATTGACAATGCTGACCTCAACGTCCTTTTGAATCACTGGCATCAATCGACATCAAACGGAAAGGCAGACGGTGATATCAATGGCGACGGATACGTCGATGCCAGCGATTTTGAACTCATGGCGGACTGGTGGAGTCGAGGCATGGGAGACGTGTCTCAACAGCCTGCAGCAAGCACTGTCCCAGAGCCATCATGCGCGGCGCTGGCAATAATTTGTCTTAGTGTCGCCACGACACTTCCGCGTAATTTCCGGCGGTACAAATTGACCGCAACGCCCCGGCGTTCGCGACGCGCCGGGGCTATTTCGAATTGTCAAAGAGCCAATTTGCTCACCGATTTCGCTGCGATGTAGTGGCCACGTTTGGTGGCACCTCGCGACCGAAATCTACTCAAATGATTCTGCCCATTGCGTTTAGCGATCGGCCGTCAACAGATATGAAATCCGTCATAGATTCGGCTCCGGCGACAGTGCCGACCCATACTCGCCACTCTTCCGTGCCTTCGGTATTCCCGCACCTAAGACCTGTTAACCGCGTGGCCAAGTGCTAGTAGAGAGCCAGAGAGTTCGGCTTTCCGCGAGTGGCACACAAAACTCTTTGGAAAGATAGCGAGAGCGGAACGGGAAAGAAGAGAGGCGAGAAACGCAAAACGCCAGACGAATTGGCCCCGGCGTCCGTGTTAACCACACGGTCACGCTATTTCGAAGAGAAAAAGAAGCTCCCCCGCGAGGACTCGAACCTCGGACAAAGCGGTTAACAGCCGCTTGCTCTACCAACTGAGCTACAGGGGATCAGTAGCAATATATTCTTACTATGACTGGCCAAGCTCGCAAGGCCGATCCCGCCGGCTCGCACCTTAGCAAGTGCGGGTTTTTTCCATCGTGACGCAGTTGCCGCGCTTATTATATTCGACGTGCGTCATATAGGCCTTCATGAGCGCCAGGCCGCGGCCGCCCGGGCATTCTAAATTCTCGTCGGCCGTGCAATCGGGAACCTCTTTCGGCTTGAACCCGTTGCCTTCGTCGGTCACTCGTAGCCAGAATCGATCGGGGCTCGCCTTACATTCAACCAGGACGTGTTTAGAGGTGTCGTAACAGTTGCCATGGCGAATGGCGTTCGACAACGACTCCTCGAGCGCCATTTCGATTCCAAAATGGTCTCGGCACTCCCTGCTCCAACCGAGCTGCTGCAGTTGCTGCAGAATCTCCTCCATGAGCGGAATATGCGCGCCCTTGGTGCTCGGTAGCCTCTTTTCAGCACTCCAGCTCCAACCGTGCTCCGACATTCGCTCAGCACTCCGACGAAAGCAACCGAAATCCAGAGCCTCGACTCATCAAATGAAGACCGCTCGCTCGACCGATATCTTCAGCTGCAAACTTTTGCCTTGTGTTAAATAGCTGCCAGTGCGTCGGCCTCGTCGTCCTTGATCACAAATAACTTCGTTAACTTAGTGATCGCAAATACTTCGTAAATCTCTGGCCGAATATTCGACAAAATCAACTCGGCTTTATGTTGCTTCACCCGCTTATCGAACCCGATCAGCTTGCCCAAAGCGGCGCTGGAAAGAAACTCGACGTTGCCAAAATTCAGCACAATCTTCTTTCGGTCCTCACGCTCGACAAGGTCGTACAACTCCTGACCAAACTCTTGAATCTCCGCCTCGTCAATGATTTTCGAATCGTTAAACGTGACAACCGTCACTTTGCCCGATTCGTTGACTTTAATGCGTCGCGGTGTGGCCATAAATCGAGTTTCCTCCCCCCGGCAAGGATGCCTTCGTCGAACGGACTTTGGGCGGCGATTATCCAGCCTTTCCGCACATTGCGAGGCGCGCCATCACCACTTCGATAATACTCGCGTGCTATTTTGGCTGCAAGGATTCGCGGTTGGCAAGGTGCGGCAGCCAAATGCCCCAAGGCCGCCCGAATGCGGCCTCTTCCTACACCAAAACCACGCAATTCTCTGTTGAATCCGCGGTCGCGATTAACCGGGCTTCGGCATCGCCAGTGAGTGGAGACACAGCACCACGCCGACGGACATTAAGCACCACGACAGCCATTCGGGCGGTTCGAGCACTTTGCGGGGAGCCGCGAAAGACCCGCTTGTCATCGTAAAAAATGACGACGTCCCCGCCAACGAATTGCCGGTCCGTTCTGCCAGGAATTGGGTCGCCTGCGGACTCAGCACATAAGCGCTGACATACCGCACCTGGATCCCGATTAGCAGCACGAGCAGGCCGAGAAAAAAGAATTGGTTGCGATTTAAATCCATCGAAATATCGATTCACGCTTGGGGAGCGCGGTCGCGCAGGCGCGACCGTGGGAATCGTTGACCATCGATGGTATAGAGAT
>JABDGM010000110.1:7661-9584 GCA_013286045.1 Planctomycetota bacterium
CCCACGGTCGCGCCTGCGCGACCGCGCTCCCCAAGCGTGAATCGATATTTCGATGGTATAGAGATCGTACCGCGTTTGCTGCCGGCTTCAGCGAGGGGACTGAAGTCACAGTAGTGCCCGAAAAACCAGCCATGCGGCGTGCGCAAGCGGCTACGTGCAAAGCCGAAATTACCGGCTACGATCGAGTCGATTGTATCGAATTAGCCGCCGAGAATGGGCCTCCGACAGAAGTAGCGGCAGTATATCCGCTACTGCTTAAGCTTGCCGGGTATGACCGAATTGAGCGTTTCGCGTATCGTGCCGCCGGCGGCCTCGCCAAGCAGTTGCTGTTGGCCGGCCTGAACCATCGCCGACGCGAGTTGGGCATGGCCAGCCCAGTCATCCATGGTGAAGGAGCGAATATCCACGTAAGTTTGGGCCAAGCTCGGAGGCTGCTTCGGGATCAGGTGGATACCGTCGGAAGCTCGCACCACGTGGTATAAGGTCGCCCCGTGCAGCAACATCGCCCCGGTTGCCATTCCCAGTAAAAACGTTGAAATTCGCCGCATCAATGGTACCTGAATAGATCCCTCGAAAAGCCGCCATCAGCTTGATAAAAGCCATCCCTTGGCGGGCGAAGCACGATAACTCGCCACGGCACCTCAAATCAATACGAGTTTGAATGCCAAAATAGCGGCCTCAGCTCAACTCCAGGGTTGGCTTCCCACAACGATCGACGATAGATTTATGGAACCTTCGAGATCGTATTACGGGCCGAAACGCCTTCTCGACCACGCCTTCCGCCGCCAGGTCTGAGAGCTACATCCGTGCTCCGAAATCGAGCCCTGCTGAGGCTGGCTGGCTCGAATCCGAAAACCTGGTTTCCTTATTCGATTCGCAATGCAGCAGGCGCACATTCCATCTAAAGAGGAATCTAGTTCCGGCATTGCCGCGGGCACCGGGCCGCGCGATCGGCTGCTTTCGACCACGTTCATTGGGCTGTTCCTCACTCAATTTCTCGGCGTTACGAACGACAACATTCTCCGGTGGCTGGTCATCGGCGTCGGCAAGGAAATTGTCGACCCCGCGCAGGCCAGTTCCGTCGTAGCGATCGGTGCCGCTTGCTTGGTTCTGCCCTATCTGTTCCTCGCCGCACCGGCTGGCTACTTCGCCGACCGTTACAGTAAGCGCGGCGTCATTATTTGGTGCAAGGTGGCGGAAGTCGCCCTCATGATCCTGGCCTCGGTCGTGATCGGCCATAAATATGCGATGTTCGCTCTCGTCGCACTTGTCGGTTGCCAAGCCGCCCTTTTCGGTCCAGCTAAATTCGGCAGCATTCCCGAGATGCTGCGATCCAACAAGATCTCTTCCGCGAACGGCTTGTTGGGTTTGGCTACGGTCGTGGCAACGGCCGTCGGTGCCGCGATAGGAAATTGGCTGACGGTCGTCAGCGGCGTCGTTGTCGATGGCACGTTCTATCCCGAACATTGGTGGTTCCATTCGTCGGTGCTGATCGGCGTCGCCATCGCGGGGCTGTTTTCCAGCCTGCTGATCATGCCACTCAAGGCCGCCGACCCGCGACGACAGTTCCCTTGGGACATCGCCGGCCAAACAATTCGCGATCTTAAAACGCTCGGGCATGACCGCGGCCTGCTGCGCGTGGCGATCGGCATCATGTTCTTTTGGACGCTCGCGATGCTCGCTCACTTGAACATCGATCAGTTCGCGTGGGAGGGATTCATCGTCAAGCAAACGCAAGTGACGCCGCTGCTCGGCGCGCTCATCGTAGGCGTCGGCGTCGGCAGTGTCCTCGCCGGCTTGTGGTCCGGCGGCAAGGTTGAGCTCGGCATCCTCCCCATCGGTGCGGGCGGCCTCGCGTTTTGCTCCTTCCTTCTGTACACAGTTTCGGGTGAGTTTGTTGGCCCAGAGGGACATTACACGATT
>JABDGM010000111.1 GCA_013286045.1 Planctomycetota bacterium
GAACGCCAAGCTGGCCTTATTATATATATCAGGCTCCGTTAGGTATAATGCGAGCCAAGTTTTCTCCTCCGCCGGCGAATTCCTCCCAGTTAACCCGCGTTTTCAATGGCGGGAAGCGGACGCGGCGAGTTTACCGCCCCGCGGCGGGTTCAGTTCGATGCCAGGAGCTAGAAGCATGGGCACGTTTGCCAAGCGAAAAGCGTTCGCATTTCGTCGATTTTTTGTAGCAACGGTCGTTGCGGCGACGATGGTTTCAGCCATTTGTGCGCGGGCGACGGCCGCGCGCCCTTCGGCGATGAAGCTGTTTCCGGAGGAGTCCGTCGTCTTTGTCCGCATTTCAAATGCCCACGATTTTGGCGAGCGTCTGCAACAAACGGCCATCGGCCGTATGGTTCACGACCCGCAGCTGCAGCCACTCGTGGAGAACTTGTACGGCAAAGCCGGCAAGTTGTATGGAGAGCAGGCCGAGGAAAAGGTCGGCATCTCTTGGGATGATTTGAAGAGACTCCCCAAGGGCGAGGTGGCGTTCGCAGTCGTCGCGCGGCCGGATAAGAAACCAGCTTTCCTGTTGCTCGTCGACCAGGGCGAAGGCGAAGGCCTTTCCGTCGCAGATAAGCTCGTCGACCGAGGCCTGCACTTCGCTCAGGAGCAAGGCGCCGACTTCAGCAAAGAAAAAATTGGCGACGTCGAAGTCACGGTCATACGCGATAAGGACAAAGCCAATCGAGTATTCGGCGTCTGCCAACGCGAAAACACGATCATCGTCGCCACCGATCCGAACGTTATTCGTGGTGTGCTGTGGCATTGGGATCACGTGGGCGAAAAAGGCGAAGCGGCCGAGACGACGGCAGTCCAACCAATCGCCGAAAAACCCGAGCCGAAGAAATCAGAGGAATCAGCGGACGGCAAAGAAGCGCCTGCGGGCGATGAATTAAAAGCGGAAAAGACGGACGAACCGTTCGTGCCGGGGCGAACTCTAGCTGAGAACGAACGATTCGCGACGATCATAAAAAATTGCCGCCGGCCACAGGATCCACCGCCGCAGGTGATCGTGTTCGCCGATCCGATCGAGTTGGCGCGTGCCTCGGCCCGTGGCAACGGCGGCGCGAGTTTTGTCTTGGGCTTGTTTCCCTCGCTTGGCGTCGATGGCCTGATGGCGATCGGCATGGCCGCAACTTATGCGACGGACGAATATGACTCGCTCATTCAAATGCACGTGCTGCTGGAAAACCCGCGCTCGGGCGTAATGCTGCTCCCTGCGTTTCTTCCCGGCGATACTACACCGCAGCCGTTCGTGCCGGCGGCGATCGAGTCGTATCTGGCTTGGAACTGGAACGTTCGCACGACGTACGATCGGCTGGTCGCGCTCATCGATCAATTTCGCTATCAGGGGTCAGTCGATAAGTTCGTGAAGGAAAAGATCTCCGATAAACTGGGCGTCGATGTGCTGACGGACATCGTCGACAACCTGAAGGGCCGCTACACGTGGACGATCGGCTACGAACGTCCAAGTCACTTTCGCGGCCAGCAGCACGTGTTTGCCGCTGAATTGGCCGACGAAAAAGCCGCTCAGGAAACGCTTAAAAAAGTGATCGATAAATTTCCGGACCTGTTCGCGGAGAAGCACTTTGGGAGCGTAACGTATTACGAGCTGGTACCAGGCGGAATCAAAACCCCCGCCGCCAGAAAAGGCGACGCCGAAATCGATGAGATCATCATGAATCCGTTCGTCGGTATTACGGACGGCTACTTCTTCATCGGGACTTCGGCCAAACGATTCGAAGAATGCGTCGCGGCTCGCGACGGCACGGTACCGCGACTTGTGGATTCGCAAGACTATATTCGAACGAGTGCGGTCATTGGGCGCGAAGTGCGCGGAGTCACGCCGGTAATGTTCACGATGGGACGTTTCGAGGAAACGCTGCGGCAGTGGTACGATTTGCTGAGTTCGGACAAAACGCAGTCGTACATCGAGGAACAGCGCGACAAGAACAAATGGCTTGCGGCTCTAGCCGACGCGATGAAGGAAAATAAACTGCCCCCGTTCGACGTTTTGTTGCAGTACGCACCGGTGAACGGCAGCATCGTTTACGATACCGATGATGGATATCATGGGATAACCTTCTCGTTGCGTCGCGAGGGGCTGGCTGCGCCGCAAGTGCCGGACGCGGCAGCGAAATAGTACTAGCAAAAAAGCCGCGTAGGACACATAGGTTGCAGGGTTCCAATCCGGACTGCTCTTTTGTGACCTCTAGGTACTCGGTGGCTGTGCACGAGCGCGCAAAAAATCATCCCGAGCGCGGCGGAGACACCCGGCTATTGCCAGATGCCGCGCGGCGCTCAGGATGACGTCTCAGGATCGATTTTTGCTCGAGCCGCGTTATTTCGCAGGAGCAACCGGCGGAGGATTACCGCTTTCCTTCGTCGTAGTGGTCGTTGTCTGCGTGGCGCTGCCTTCCGGCGTCGACACGCTCTTCTTGGTCGTGGATGTCGACTTGTCGGCACAGCCAATCGTGCCGACGGCGATCACTCCCATCATCAAAACGGCGCTGATAATGCGCTTCATGGTCCAACTCCTTGTGTTAGGGCTAAACGGCGGCAACCGACCCAGTGGCCGCCTAAGAACTTTTTCGTTCACCGCCTTTGAGGTAACAGCACTTCCCGTACCAACCATGCTATTCCGTCGCACTACCAATGGCGTTCGACCGCGGCCGGAGCGGCGAAGTTCGATGCTATCGCCGAAGAATTACCGAGTTGATCGGCGCCAATACAGGTAACTAATGGCCGGTGTTATCCTCGCTCGACATGGCGCGAAGTTAGCAAAGTGGCCAGAGTGGCCGCTGAGCGTCCAGCCATTTTGTGATCAGTCTTAACCCTGCCTTCTGCACTAAACCGGCGCCAGGCTAGAGCCTGACACACGAATCCGCCTACTCGGCGCCGTCGAGGAGATCGAACGCCAGCGGATGTTCGCTCATCGGGTCTTCAATGCGAATCGATTTTTTTCCCGCAAGCAGTTCTTCGATGAGATGCCCCACCAGCTCCGATCGCCAGCCCGAGGCGAGGAGCGGCGGTCCTTCTTCACCGCTTGCAAAACCCAGTCTGTACGCGATCAGATCGCGTACATCGGTTGCGGTGCCGGCAAGGCTGGTGGCCACGTTTGCATTGCGGCAGATACTGGACAGGGCGGGCGACAAAAACTGGCCCAATAAATTTAGCTGCGAAGGCATCGCCTCTTGCGACGGTCGCTCAATGTCTCCCAGCGGCGCTTCGAGGCCACGCTTAACGCTTGCGGCGAGTTCCTCGAGCATTTCCGGCTTCATCCCGCGATGCATGCCGCGCACTGCGCGGATCTTTTCTACATGGTCGCTCTTGCGCTTCGCGATTTCTACCAGCAGATCGTCTCGCAGGACGCGGCGCGGCGGCACATCGCGACTCTCCGCTTCGTTGCGGCGCCACATGTACAACTCGCGAACAATGGCCAGGCAACGCGGCGAAAGACTGCCTAAGCCGGAAACTCGCCGCCAACGCGGGTTATCGCGCGCATCGAGCAAATCGGTAAGCCAGCGATCCATTTCCTCGCCCAGCCATTCGAGCCTGTTGAGCTGTTTCAATTTGCGGCCCAGCGTTTCATACAGCGGCAAGAGATAGCGTACGTCCTCGAGGGCGTAATCGATTTGCTCTTCGGTCAGCGGACGCCGCCGCCAATCGGTGCGTTGCTCGCCCTTCGCAGGCCGCGCACTGAGAAATCTGGTCACGACCGATCCGTACGAGGAAGGATACTCTGCGCTGCAGAACCCAGCTGCAAGTTGCGTGTCGAATAAGTTCGCAGGCTGGCGACCACAGGCCGTGAGAGCAAAGTTCACTTCTTCTCGGGCGGCATGCACGATCGTCGAGTGCTCGCCATCGGCGAGGATTTGCCAGAAGGCCCGCATATCGCCCACGCGATACGGGTCGATTACCGCCAGTTCGTCCGGCGTGACGACCTGCACGAGGCACAGCTCGGGGCGGAACGTGTCTTCCGAGACGAATTCCGTATCGATGCCAATCCGATCTGCGCGCGCCAATCGCCGACAAAAGTCGGCAAGTTGGGCGGGATTGTTGATCGACTCGTGCGACACGGCTGGCAAAACAAGGCAGCGGCGGCCACTCGGATGGAATTCAAGCGAAGCACCTCCGCCCTAGGTGCCCGTACGTTCCACTTTGAACTAAGACCCCCAATATCAACTCCGAACCGCGTTGCGACAAGACGAATCTCGAAGATTTCTAAAGCATCGTGCCAAATCTGTCCGCGGGAACCGGACGCACGCATTCTGCGCGCGGGCTTTGCGCTGTTACAATTCGATGCATTCAACCGAGCACCACATCCTTTTCGACCGACTCGATTTGCCGTTAATGCGCGAAGTTTGGCTTAAGACGAATCATCGGGCGATTCTGTTCGGCTGTTTACCGCCTGCCGCGATGGCCGTTCTCGGTTTGTGGATGGCGATGTCCGCGTCCGAACGCTCAACGTGGCGTTGGGTCGGTGGCGTAACGGCAGGGGTCGGCATCGTCATCACGCTGCTGCTCTTATCGCAATTGCGCCGACCACGCGTCGCTTTCCGCACGGGCGAGGTACTGTTCTATCTACGCCGCGGCGCGCCGATCGCCGTACCGCTTGAAATCGTGGAAGCGTTTTTCGCCGGCCAAGGACCGGCCCATTTGCCGGTCGTCGCCAACCAACCGCGAACGGCAAACCTAGTCGCGCGGCTATCGCGACGCCATCCAGAATGGGCGGAGCAGCCAGTCAAAGTAGCTCTCGGAACGTGGGTGGATGGGTATGTTACGATCCGAGGCTCGTGGTGCGAGCCGTTAGACGGCGAGACGATCCGCCGACTAAATCGGCGACTCAAAGAAGTTAAGGACGGCGCGTGAGTAGGAGCGCGAGAGTCAGCAGATGAACGAACTAAGTTTTGATTTCGCTCGCCCCGGCCTGTTGGTGAGTGTTCGCGATGCGGAGGAGGCACGGACCGCACTGTTGGCAGGCGCGGACGTAATCGACGTAAAGGAACCGAATCGAGGGCCGCTTGGCGCCGCGGACTTCGCGGAGATCGCCGCAATCGTTGGCGTTGTGCAATCGCGCGTTCCCGTGACGGCGGCCATGGGAGAATTGTTGGAGGAATTCGCTAACGCGAAGGAAGGCGTGAACGGTTCGCTTATCCCGCGCGGTGTCTCGCTTTTCAAGTTTGGGTTAGCGGGCTGCGGTCGGGTTGACGATTGGCAGGTACGCTGGGCAGAAGTTGTCTCGAGCCTGATGCAAGATTCGCGAACGGCGCAGGCCCGACCAGTCGCCGTAGTTTATGCCGACTGGCAAGCGGCCGATGCGCCGGAGCCAGACGAAGTATTACAGCCGGCCATTGAGCTCGGCTGCCCTGCCCTACTGGTCGATACTTGGGACAAATCTGCCGGCGGTTTGTTCACACATTGGTCCCCAGAAAGCTTGCACGATTTTGTACGCCAGGTTCAACGCCATCGTGTGATGGTTGTGCTCGCCGGAGCGCTGGCCGGCGAGCAACTTCGGCATGCCGTGGCGCTCGGCCCCGATTTGATCGCTGTGCGCGGGGCTGCCTGCGAAACGAGCCGCAATAGCGCGGTGTCGTTCGATCGAGTGCGCTGCTTGAAACAGCTACTAGCGGCATCTGCGTCGCCCGAGACTACTTCCCGATAGCACGCGAAACCTACCCGTCACTTAATCATTGTCGAACCTTACAAAATCGATTTGGTCGGCATCGGAATTGCCTTCGCGCGTTTGGCCTTGACGACCCTCGATGGCCAATAATTTTCTTGACAACGCGCGGAGATTACGGATATTTGGGGCAATCGAGCGGGCTCGATCGTGAAGGCGCTTCACAAAACTAAGGGGTGGATCGCATGAAGAACGTATTGGACGCCATTCGTGAAGGCGATTGGTTTTTCGAACCTGAAAATGTCGACCCGAGTCGCTATCAAGCGACGTCGGCGATTCCCGGCACTGATGCGAAGCTGGAAATTCTCGCCGAGCGGGCTCGCGCCGGATTGCCGTTGTGGCACGAGAGAGATCGAATGGACTACGAAGAGTCAGACGCCACCTGAACCTTTTCGCGAAAGTACAGTTGCGGCCGCGCGGGGCCCCTGGAAGCCGAAACGCCCTTGTTGGATATTGGAAGTCCGATAACTGAATCCTACTTAAGCATCCAACATCGAGTCTTCACATGCCCAAATTCGCCACGAGCGTACCTCACAACCTCACCAAGGATGAAGCCCGGCAGCGGCTCGAACGATTCGCCGAAATGCTCGAGGCAAAATTTGCGAATCAGGTGAGTGACTTACAGCAATCGTGGGAGGGCGACACGCTGAAGTTCCACTTCAAAACGTACGGCATCCCGCTCAACGGCGGCATCACCGTGGCCGACAAGGAACTGAACGTCGCCGGTGACATTCCGTTCGCCGCGATGATGTTCAAAGGCAAGATCGAGTCGGAGATCCGCGAGCAACTTGAAAAGATTGTTGCGGCGTAGGCGTTCCAGCCAATACATCTCACGCAAAGGCGGGATGGCGCAAAGAGGACACTCGCAAGTTTTTGTTGCGTGGTTTGTATCTGCGATTTTCTACCGGTTGATTTCTTCTTTGCAATTCCTGTGCGCCTCTGCGCCTTTGCGTTAGACATCTCGCCGGGCAGATTACTTGCTATACCTTTGCGGCACCACGAGGATTTGCTCCCCATCTTCGCGATATTCCAAACCGGCCGGACCGAGCAGCGCGTCTAATAACTTCTCTTGATCGGCGTTCGTTACCGAAAATGACACGCGCTGGTCTAGCGATTTGCCCGCCGCCCGAATTGCGTCTTCATCAATTTGAAGATTCCAATGCAGCCGGTTCGCAAGCTCGTGCAACACGGCGCCCACGGGCTTTTCTTGAACGTGCAGCGTGTACACCTGCTTCGCCCCGCCGGCCTGGCCTGCCGTGGGAACTTTGATGGGCGTACGGTTGCGCGTGTTATGCGCTGGCGCGGGGGCAACGTTCGGCAAAAGCGGCACGATACGTATCGCGTGCTCTTCTGCTCGAATTTCGAATGTCAAATCAAAGCCGATTAGCAGCACGGTCATCTCCTCTGCGAAGGACAGCTCCGGCAGCTCATTCGCCGGCCACAGGTCGTACGGAATCAACTCTGCATCGACGATCCGCCAACCGCACTGCTCGGCGGCCGTCGTAGCGATTTGGCGAGGCTCGCTCAATCGCGCCCATGACAGCGAGTGTCGCCCGGAAAGCGTGCTGCGCGCATCGGCCGGCAGTCTGCCCACATCGCGGGCCCGCAGGGTTGCGAGCGGCCGCAGTCGGCTGGCCTCCGAGGCCGGCCCCAAATAAAGGAGCCGCCCCAATCGCGCGGTATCCAACCCGCACGCATCCGCAATTCCGCCGAGCGCTTGCTCCGCCGAGCTGGCCGACATATCCAATGTTACACGCTGACCTGGATCTACACGGCGATCGACAAACACCGGATCGTTATACAGCAGTTTGAGGCGGTCCAATGTTTCGCCCAGCGGTACGCCTTGCCAGTGAATGGTGGCCGTGGAGGATGATCGCGTCGTGGCGACTTGACCGTCCGCAGTCGTAGACAATCGCGCGTTGCTCCCACTGTCGCGTCGATCAACCTGCGCGCTACAAACGCGTGGAAACAATACAACAGACACGACAAGAATCGATTGCCACGGGCTTTGTCGAATGCGCGAGAACAACAGAATTATCCTTGTCAAGACATTGGCAGCACGACGAGGTCGCGACCCCCCATCCGCTTGCGCATGTCAAGCGAAAACATTTTTTTGCGATCGTGAAGTTCCTCACGCACGCGTGGATCGACGCAAATCCATGCAGCATTCCGCGCACTTCCAGCACACCGGTGCACGCTGCTCGATGATCATTATATCCGACTCTGTTTTTCTCAAAATATCGGCTGACAACCTGGCCGCACATTCTCGCACACCCAATCGATTTTTTCGTTGTGCTCCCTTCATTTGTGATTACACTCAACCTAGAGATTGGCGGGGACGGCCGGCCTAATCACGGTAGCACTCGGGCAAGGTGCACCACTTTTCGCCGCCGTGTCAACACGAATGATTCGGAACCGCGCACGAGCGCGGATCTCATGGAAGCGGCACTCGACGCCGCAGTGGTAGATCGCACTCTTCGCGCATTCGGGGCGAGCGCTGGGCTGCGGTTCGTTTCATTGAGCAGACAACTTTGGGCCAGATGTAACGGAGTCAAAGGCGTGGACACTCGTCGCGTTCGTACCCCGGTTCTCGTCATTTACTACAATCGCTACCTCACCAATAGCGATTGTGCGATGTTCATCAAGCGCGTTGCGCGGCGCTATACGAATTCTTCGCTGGAACGCCTCGTCGCCATGGGCGACCACGTTGCCCGCCGAGCCGCCGTGCTGGCGCTCAGCCTGATGGGTGATTATTCGTCGAACAACGTGCTCGGGCGGGCGCTCGTCGACCGCGACCGCGGCGTGCGAACGATCGCCGAAACCGGCATCCGCGAACTTTGGTGCCGTGTCGGCAGCCGACAGCAGCAAGAAATGCTGCGTGAAGTGGCCGATCTCAACGACCAACGGCAACACAGCGAAGCGGCCCGCCTCGCCACCGAGCTGATCCACAATTCCCCTTGGATCGCCGAAGCGTGGTGCCAACGCGGCACCGCTCATTACCATCTCGGCCAGTACGATGCGGCGATCCGCGATTGCCATCAGGCGCTCGAGATCAATCCGTATCACTTCACCGCAGCCGCCGGCATGGGCCAATGCTACATGCTGCAAGATAACCCCGTCGCGGCCTTAGAAGCTTTCCGCCGCGCTCTGCGGCTCAACCCGGGCATGGACGAAGTCCGGGCTCAAGTCGTCCGCCTGCAGCGTTCGCTCAAACGCGAATAGCTCGGCGCTCTTTCGGGCTTACTTCAAAAAAAGAAACCGCCTGGCCGAGTGATCGGCCAGGCGGTTGTTCTTTCGAGCTTCCAGTTTCTCGTGACTTCGGCTTAGTGGATCACTTCGCCGCCCACCGTGCCATCGTCAGTCGAAGGAGCTGGAGGGGCCGGAGGAGCCGGAGGTGTCGGAGGCGTCGTCGTGGTATCAGTACCAGGGATGGTACCGTTCGTGCCGCCCGTTCCATCTGGCGTGGTCGTCACACCGCCGCCACCCGATTGATCATCAGGCGTCACTATTCCACCAGCACCACCACCGTAGGTCGAGTCATCGCAGCCGTAGCCGCCGCAAGAATCGTAGCATGGGGTGTAGCAGGGCGTGTAGCAGCAAGGTTCGCAGTACGATTCGCAGCAGCTCGGGCTGTAGCAACCGTAGCTCGGCCAGCAGTAGTTCGAGTAGC
>JABDGM010000112.1:0-938 GCA_013286045.1 Planctomycetota bacterium
AACAAGGGCAGCGCCAATATTCTGATCTCAAAGGCTGAATATGCGCGCCGCCGTGCGGCGCTGCTAAAGCGCGGCGGTTTTGCCTACCCCGCGAGCCAGACGCCTTGGCAGGAAATTCAGCGCTCGATGGTCGACCAACTGGCTGACGGAATGGTGCTCAAGCCGGCGGTAAAATATCAACGCATTGCGCAGAAGAGCGTGCCCCGAGATAATCACTAAATCGAAACATTGAAGAGGATTTACCGTGAGTGGACGATTGAAAGGTAAGCTCGCGCTGGTAACGGCAGCGGGCCAAGGGATCGGGCGCGCGATTGCGGAGGCTTTTATCGCCGAGGGCGCCAAGGTAATCGCTACCGATCTCGATTTGACAAAACTCAAGAGCCTGAAGAAAGCCAAAAGCTTCGCGCTCGACGTCCGCTCAACGGAGAAAGTCAACGCGCTGGCGAAAGCGGTCCTGAGGGGATTCGGCACCCCCGACATTCTCGCCAACTGTGCAGGCTTCGTGCATCAGGGTAGCGTGCTCGAATGCTCGGAGCAGGATTGGGATTTCTCCTTCGACCTCAATGTGAAGTCGATGCATCGTACGTTGCGCGCCTTCGTGCCGGCGATGTTAAAAAACCGCGGTGGCTCGATCATCAACATCGCCTCGGTGGCGTCGTCGTTGCGCGGCCTGCCGAACCGTTATGCCTATGGTGCCACCAAGGCAGCGGTGATCGGCCTAACCAAGGCGATGGCCGCTGACTTCGTCCGCCAGGGCATTCGGGTCAATGCGATCTGCCCAGGAACCGTTCAATCGCCCTCGCTTAACGAACGCATCCAAACCAACGCGAAAAAGTCCGGCAAGTCGCTTAAAGCAGTGCGCGAGGATTTCGTTAATCGGCAACCCATCGGCCGTCTGGGCACAGTCGAGGAAATAGCCGCGGGCGCAGTGTTTCTGG
>JABDGM010000112.1:948-9369 GCA_013286045.1 Planctomycetota bacterium
ATCCAGCTACTACACCGGGCAGACGCTCCAAATCGATGGCGGCATGACGACCTGACGCAGGTCAGACAGGCAGCCCAACGCCTGTCAACAGAGTGCATTTTAACAGCCAACTCCCGACCAAATGGCAATATGACGGCTTGAGTCATATTATGACATGATGAATACTGACGGCCTCGCGGTTTGGCGTCTCGCTATAGTGGCGCGCGTCGGCAAAGATCGCCGCAACAATAAGGCCTGCCCAGACATAAACGGGTTTGCCGAGACAATCATCAGGGAGGGACACGTGACCAGAACAACCTTACGAGGGTTCGCAATTTTGACGGCCGCCGCCTGCGGCATCATGTTCTCAGGCATCGCCAACGCCCAGGAGAAACTCACGGTCTGGTGGGTGAAGGGATTTTATAAGGCCGAAGACGAAGCGCTGTACGAGGCCATCAAGAAATACGAGGCAAAGTCCGGGGTCAAAATCGATCTGTCCCAATACGCCGTGCAGGACATGATCCCGAAGACCGTTTCGGCGTTGGATGCCGGCACGCCGCCTGACGTCGCTTATGCCGACGTTTATGATTTCCAGGTCGCAGGCAAGTGGGCCTTCGAGGGCAAGCTCGAGGATATTTCGGACGTCATCAACCCGATGAAGAGCTTGTTTGCGCCTAACACGGTCGAGACGACGTTCCTGTTAAACGACAAAACCAAGAAGAAGGCCTATTACGCATTCCCGCTCAAGCAGCAGACCATGCACGTTCAGTATTGGATCGACATGCTGGCGCAGGCTGGCTTCAAGGAATCCGATATTCCGAAAACGTGGAAGGACTATTGGTCGTTCTGGTGCGACAAGGTGCAGCCGGCAAGCCGCAAGGCCACCGGGCAGCGTATCTTCGGCATCGGCCAGCCGATGGGCGTCGACTCGAGCGACTCGTTCTACTCATTCCTGACCTTCATGGACGCTTATGATGTCAAACTGGTCGATGATAACGGCAAGCTGCTGGTCGACGATCCAAAAGTGAAGCAGGGATTGATCGGCGCACTGACCGACTACACCGCGCCCTACATCAAGGGCTGCACACCGCCGTCCTCGACAAGCTGGAAAGACCCCGACAACAACATCGCCTTTCATAACAAGACGACGGTGATGACCCACAACGCCACGATCTCGATCGCCGCCAAGTGGCTCGACGATGAAAACAACACATCAGCCACGCCTGAAGTCCGCGCGGCGGGCAAGAAAGCCTATGAGGAGCTGATTGCGACCGCCGGCTTCCCCAATAAGCCGAGCGGGCAGCCGATGAAATACCGTGCCGCGGTTAAGGTCGGCGTCGTCTTTGCCGACGCCAAAAACAAGGCGAGGGCCAAGGATTTCGTCAAGTTCATGCTGCAAGACGAAAACCTGACGCCCTACGTCGAAGGCGCGCTCGGCCGCTGGTTCCCCGTAACTAAGAAAGCTCAGGAATCGGCATTCTGGCAGGCCGACCGCCACCGCAAGTCGGTCTACAATCAATTCAAGGCCGGCACGACGACGTTTGAGTTCACCAAAAACTACAAGTTCACCATTCTCAACAACGAGAATGTGTGGGCCAAGGCGATGAATCGCGTCGTGAACGACAAGATCCCGGTCGACCAGGCCGTGGACGAAATGATTGCCCGCATCAAGCAAGTCGCGGGCTGATCGTCAACCGGAGCCGGCTGCCCATTTGGCAGCCGGCTTCAATCGAGACTTGCAAGCCAATCGGAACTGGTAAGTCATGTCATCGACGCTGGCGCTTCCGGAATCAGGAGCTGCTGTCCAAGCCAGATCGGCACGGCTGACGCCGTGGCAGGCCTGGGGCCTGATTTTGATTGTGCCTTATATGCTGATTTTTCTGCTGTTTGTAGTCTACCCGGTCGGTTACGGATTTTGGATTGCGCGCCACCCGCATAGTTACGTGCAGTTGGTTGAAGATCCGATTTTCGTGCGATCGGCGATCAACACGCTGATGTTCCTGGTCGTCGGCATCAACATCAAGATGATGATCGCTTTGATGCTGTCGGGCTTCTTTGTGCAAGCGCGCGGCTGGATCAAATGGCTGTCGGTGATTTTCATTTTGCCTTGGGCGGTGCCGTCGATCCCGACCATTCTGTCGGTGCGTTTCATGCTCAATCCGGAATGGGGCTTGGTTAATTCGCTGATTTTCCGACTGACCGGCGAAGACGGCCCGAACTGGCTGAACGATCCCACCATCGCGCTGTCCATGGCGATCGCGGTTCACATCTGGAAATCGCTTCCGTTCTGGACTTTGATCCTGATCGCCGGGCGGCTCGCCATCCCTGCCGACCTCTATGAATCCGCGTCGGTTGATGGCGCAACCAATATGCAAAAATTCAGGTACGTGACCTGGCCATCGCTGCGCACGCTCTATCTCACGAGCACCATTCTCTCGATGATCTGGACGCTGGGTGATTTCAACAGCGTCTATTTGTTGACTGGCGGCGGACCGGCCGACATGACGCATGTACTGGCTACTCTCGGCATTCGCTATTTGCGGCTCGACCAGGTCGATATGTCGATGGCGGCAATCGTATGCGCGCTGCCGTTCGTGCTGCCGCTGGTGTATTTCATGATGAAGCGGCTGGCGAAATGAGGCTGCCTTCCCTGCGCGCCGTTGGCACAGAAGCAAAGCTGCTGTTAATCGGCATTCCTGTGCTGATCTGGACGATGCTGCCGCTCTACCACATGTTCCTGTTCTCGATTTCGCCGAAGGATTCGGCGTTCTCGGGCAAATTGTGGCCGGACCACCCGACGTTGCATAATTTCGAGGTGGTGCTCAAACAGCAGCATTACTACCTCAGCCATTTCTGGCTGCAGTTGTGGAATTCGCTCTTGATCGCGGTTGCTACCGGCGTCTTCACATTGCTGATCGCGACCTTCGCAGCATTCGCCATCAGCCGCCTGCGGGTGAAATGCGGACGTCTGGTGATGAACCTCGCGCTGTTCACCTATTTCATTCCGGCCGCGTTCCTCGCGGTGCCGATGTATCGCACCATGGGATCCTACGGCCTGCTCAACAGCCAGTGGGCACTGACCCTGGCGATGGTAACCATCGCTACGCCCTACTCGATCTGGGTCTTGAAACAATCGTCCGACCAGTTGCCGGTCGAGCTCGACGAAGCGGCGATCATGGACGGCGCCTCGCCGATGCAGCTGTTCTGGCTCGTTTACATTCCACTGATGGCGCCGGCGCTGGTCGCAGTCGGAACCTATGCGTTGCTCCTGGCTTGGAACGAATATCTGTACGCCTTCCTGCTGCTCTCGAAGGACACCTCGGTCACCTTGCCGGTCGGGCTCGGCAACTTCCTGGCGGCGGACGATTCGCCGTGGGAACTGCTGATGACGACGGGGCTGATCTACGCGCTGCCGCCAGCGGCGATCTACTACACCTTCAAACGCTATATGGTGTCTGGCCTGACGGCTGGCGCAGTCAAAAGCTGAGGGGCGTCTCTTAAGGTGGGCAGAGCTAAAACCCCCGCCGGGAAGGGCTCGGAGGATGGCGAGGCAAGCGGATGGCCCGGTTTAGTGGGCCAAAAGTCCAAGTGCCCCGGCCACGATTGCACTTGATTTAATACCCCCCACGGCAACACTATTCGCCGGTGAGAACCAGATAACGAGCTTTAGCCGCACCGAGGCGGGCAACAGATCCGTGCGCGGCAGCGTCCAGTCGGCGCACTTGGGGAGGAAGAGAATGGCTTCGGTCGCAATCCGCGACGTGCGTAAATCATTTGGCGCGACGGCTGTCATTCACGGCGTCGATGTGGCGATCCGCGACGGTGAATTCGTCGTATTGGTCGGCCCATCCGGCTGCGGCAAGTCCACTTTGCTGCGCATGATCGCAGGCCTTGAGAACATCACCTCGGGCGAGATCAGCATTGGCAACCGCGTAGTAAACAACCTGCCGCCGAAAGAGCGGGACATCGCCATGGTGTTCCAGAATTACGCGCTGTATCCGCACATGACCGTCGGCGCGAATATGGGGTTCTCGCTCAAACTGCGGGGGGCGCCAAAAGAAGAGATCGACAGTGGAGTGCAGCGCGCCGCCGACATTCTTGGCCTCGGTCCCTATCTCGATCGGTTCCCGCGCCAACTCTCCGGCGGACAGCGCCAACGCGTCGCCATGGGCCGCGCCATCGTGCGCGATCCGCAGGTGTTCCTGTTCGACGAACCGCTCTCGAACCTTGACGCCAAGCTGCGCGTGGCGATGCGCACCGAGATCAAGGAGCTGCATCAGCGGCTCAAGACCACGACGGTTTACGTCACCCACGACCAGATCGAGGCCATGACCATGGCCGACAAGATCGTTGTGATGCATGACGGCATCGTGGAGCAGATCGGCACGCCGCTCGATCTCTATGACAAGCCGGCCAATCAATTCGTCGCCGGCTTCATCGGCTCTCCGTCGATGAATTTCCTCAAAGGCAAAGTGAAAGCCAACGGCAGCATCGGCTTCGAGGGTCCGAACGGCGTGAAACTGCCACTCAAGGCGGCGCCCGCCAATTCGGATGGCCGCCCTGCGGTCTACGGTATCCGGCCCGAACACTTCACCATCGCGGATGACGGCGCCGAAGCCGAAATCGTGGTGGTGGAGCCGACCGGCTCGGAGACGCAAGTGTTCGCCAGGATCGGCGGCGAGGAGATCGTCGCGGTGTTCCGCGAACGCCATCAGTTCAAACCGGGCGACAAGGTCCGGCTCAAACCAGATCCGACGCTCGTCCATCTGTTCGATGAGGCAACGGGTAAGCGATTGAACGATTGAGAATCCAAAGTCTGAAAAACCAAAATCAACGGGAGGATTGACTATGAATGACTTTACTCGCCGCACCCTGCTTCAGGGCGGCACCGCGCTTGCTGCAGCCGGCGCACTGACCGGCCCGGCTCTGTTCGACTTCGCCAAGGCCTGGGCGCAAACGGCCCCATGGAAAGCGGAAAAAGACGCAAAACTCACTTTGATGCGCTGGAAGCGCTTCGTGCCCGCCGAAGACGCGGCGTTCAACGAAATGGTCGCAGCCTTCAAGGCAGCGACCGGCACTGATATGAACGTGTTCAGCGAATCCTTCGAGGACGTGCAACCGAAGGCGTCCGTTGCCGCCAACACCGGCTCCGGGCTCGATCTGGCCTGGGGCCTGCACACGCTGCCGCAGTTATTCCCGACCCAGGTCCTGATGATGAACGACGTTGCCGATTATCTCGGCAAGAAATACGGCGGGTGGACCGACGCCGCCGCCGCCACCTGCAAGCAGGGCAACAACTGGCTCGGCATTCCGGTCGCGACCATCGGCGGCTACCTGAACTATCGCAAGTCGGCAGTCGACAAGGCCGGCTTCAAGGAATTCCCGAAGGATTTCCCGGGCTTCCTGGAAATGTGCAAGGCGCTCAAGGCGAACAACACACCGGCCGGATTCGCGCTTGGTCACGCTTCGGGCGACGCCAATTCATGGCTGCACTGGGTCCTGTGGGGTCACGGCGCCTATACCGTCGACAAAGACGACAAGGTCATCATCAACTCGCCGGAAACCATGAAGGCGCTGGAATACTGCAAGGCGCTCTCCGACACGTTCATTCCCGGAGTCGCATCCTGGAACGACTCGTCCAACAACAAGGCGTTCCTGGCCGGCGAACTTTACTGCACCGGTAACGGCATTTCGATCTATGTCGCGGCAAAGGACGATCCGACCAAGAAGGACCTTGCCGAGGACACCTATCACGCGCTGTGGCCGGTCGGCCCGGTCGGCCACCCAACCGAACTTCAACTCTGCGTCCCCATTCTGGCGTTCAAGTTCACCAAATATCCGAACGCCGCGAAGGCCTTTATTGCCTTCATGCTGGAAAAGGAGAACTTCGACAAATGGCTGACGGGCGCGCGTGGTTATCTGACCCACACGCTCAATGCCTACGACGCGTCTCCAGTCTGGACCGCCGATCCAAAGAATTACGTTTTCAGCCAGGCCAGCAAGCGCGCCTTGCCGGCATCCGGTATCGGCACTCCCGGTGAAAAAGCGGCGACCGCTATCGCCGACTTCCTGGTGGTCGACATGTTCGCCAACTACTGCACCGGCCGCGAAGACGCCAAGGGCGCGATCGCGATAGCGGAGCGGCAGCTCAAGCGAATCTATCGCTAACAAAACCAGCCGGCGAGTGGCGTCGAGCTACCCGCCGGCTTATCGATTGTTCGTAAGGCAAGCTGCGAGACCAACATCGCAATGACGATCGCTATTGACCAAGGCCGAACGAAGCATGCGTCGCGCGACGTCACCGCGTGGGACCGGCTGAAGGTCAACCGCAATTGGCTCGGCTTCTGGTTCATGCTGCCGGCGATGGCGTTCCTGATCTTGTTTCTCGCCTATCCACTCGGGCTCGGCATCTGGATTTCGTTTACCGACGCACGCATTGGCCGCGTCGGCAATTTCATCGGGCTTGAAAACTACGAATGGCTTTGGGACGACTCGATTTTCTGGCTGTCGGTCTTCAATACACTGCTGTACACGATCGCCGCCAGCGTATTTAAATTTGCCATAGGTCTTTATCTGGCCCTGCTGCTGAACGAGAACATGCCGTTCAAGGCGATCCTGCGTGCGCTGGTGTTGATTCCGTTTATCGTGCCAACCGTGCTGTCGGCACTGGCGTTCTGGTGGATATTCGACGCGCAATTCTCGATCATCTCGTGGTCGCTGAAGCAGATGGGCGTGATCAGCCAGAACATCAACTTTCTCGGCGACGTCTACTGGGCCCGGTTCAGCGTCATTTTCGTCAATATCTGGCGCGGCATTCCATTCGTCGCGATTACGCTGCTGGCCGGACTGCAAACGGTATCGCCCTCACTTTATGAAGCCGCGACCATTGACGGCGCGACACGCTGGCAAATGTTCCGCCACATCACTTATCCGCTGCTCACCCCGATCATTGCCGTCGTGATGACATTCTCGGTGCTGTTCACCTTCACCGACTTCCAGCTAATCTGGGCGATGACGCGCGGCGGTCCGGTCAACGCCACGCATCTGATGGCGACTTTGTCGTATCAGCGAGCGATCATCGGCGGCGTACTTGGTGAAGGCTCAGCCATTTCGAATGCGATGATTCCCTTCCTGCTCGCAGCGATCATGATTTCATGGTTCGGATTGCAGCGGCGCAAATGGCAGCAGGGTGAATCCAATGACTGATCATCCTGCCGCCATCAAGCCGGTTAGCCTGAAGGCCGTGCTATCCGGTTCTTCCGCCAGCGCCGACCATAGCGAAGGCATGAGCTATCTTGAATCGCTGCCGCGGCGGATTGTCACGCTCTATCTGCCACTGTCGATTATCGTCATTATCTTGCTATTTCCGTTTTATTGGATGGCGCTGACCGCGATCAAACCGGACGAGCAACTGCTCGACCTCAATACCTACAATCCGTTCTGGACCACCGCACCGACGCTCAAGCACATCAAGAAATTGCTGTTCGAGAGCTATTATACGCGCTGGCTGTGGAATACGATGTATGTGGCGATCGCCTCGACCGTATTATCGATCTTCGCCAGCGTGCTCGCGGCCTATGCGATCGTAAGGTTGCGCTATCGCGGCGCACATTGGGTCGGGGGCTTGATCTTCCTGGCTTATCTGGTGCCGCCCTCGATCCTGTTCATTCCACTGGCGACGGTCGTTTTCCAATATGGATTGTTCGATACCCCGTTTGCGCTCATCCTCACCTACCCGACCATCCTGATCCCGTTTTCGACCTGGCTGCTGATGGGTTACTTCAAGACCATCCCGTTCGAGCTTGAGGAGTGCGCGCTGATCGACGGCGCCAGCCGTTGGCAAATCCTGACCAAGATCGTCTTGCCGCTCTCGATACCGGGCCTGATCTCGGCTTTCATTTTCTGCTTCACGCTGTGCTGGAATGAATTTATCTACGCCCTGACCTTCCTTACCTCGGTGCAGAACAAGACCGTGCCGGTCGCCATCGTCAATGAATTCGTCGATGGCGATGTCTACCGCTGGGGCTCCTTGATGGCGGGAGCGCTGCTCGGATCGTTGCCGCTGGTGATTTTGTATGCGTTCTTCGTCGAGCACTATGTCTCGGCCATGACCGGGGCGGTCAAGGAATAGCGGGGCCAAAACCCGCCCGGAATATCCGGGCGGGATGAGTTCTGTTTGGTCAGCTGCCGACGCCGCCATTGAGGACGGGGCCGAACAATTCGCAGCGCTCGCCGTTGAAGCGCATCATCTGCATCTGCTCAATCGGGAAAAAATCACTGGCGCTCGTGTTGATCTTGATTCCCGGCAGCAGCATGTCGATTTCAACGTCCTTGAGATTGGCCGCCTGCTTCATGACGTTTTCGTGCGTCAGATCGTCGCCGCATTGTTTGAGCACCTGGACCAGCGTCTGCGCCACGGCGTAGCCGTAGACCGTGAAGCTC
>JABDGM010000113.1:0-3637 GCA_013286045.1 Planctomycetota bacterium
AGGATGTTCATATCCTTGTCGTCGCGATCCTCGGGCGGATCCCGGCGAAGATTAACCTTCACTTGTCCCTGCAATTGCTGACGTTCCTCATCGTTCAAATAGACGGGCTCATCAATGAAGTGCCACCAGGGGCGGTGGAACTCGGTAACATCCTGATGATTCACGCCGCCTTTGGCATCGCGAACCTGATCGGGCCACGTGGCGGCGTGTGCGAAGACCCATTCGTCTTTTTCGCGCTCACCCTTTTTCTGGATTTCGCGAGGCATTTCGCCCTGAAAGTGCGAGCTAAATCGCGGGTGCTCGCGCAGCAGTTCTACCGCTTTCGCTTTCGTTGCAGGGTCTAGCTGATCGTACGCGATGAGGGCGACAATCATGTGCCCCGGAGAATTCCACGCGAGCGCGGCGTGCGGCTCGCAACAGAAGGCAAACAAAAAACTTGCCACGAGAAATATGCGTCGAAGAATCATGACGGCCAAGGAAGTGGGCGTGACAGAACTCGAATCTGTGACCTCTTGCATGTCAAGCAAGCGCTCTAACCAACTGAGCTACACGCCCGGGGACGCAGTGACCGCTAACAACGGCCGACCATGTGGCTGCCAGTTTTCATGAAGCCGAAGCTGAAACAAGGCAGCCTTGTATGATAGCAACCGCTGGTTTCAGCGGTAGGCCCCTAGTCGGCAAGCAAGTTTCCACGATTGGCAGGCGTCTCGCGCTTACGTAATCTACGCATTTTTACCTCGCAGCCGCAATTCTTTAGGTGGCAACGACTTTCATTCTTAAATCGCTCTTGTCAGCGGGGGGCTACTTCGCTGTAATCTTGGATTCAAGCAGCTGGCGCAGGCGGGGAAATGCGCTGTCGAGTGCTCGGTTTTTAATCGGCGCTTCACGGAACTTTCACATTGACACGCATTTGGCTCGTTCGCCGATTGCCGCGTTCGGTGCTTGATCACGACGGTCGAGCGCAATAACTATTCTTTTCGCAAATATGTTTGGCACAACGGTTTCAACTCGCTGGAATTGGCAAAAGCTGTTTTCGTACGGCGAAGTCGTGTGCTTTGTATCTGCCTGGGCCGTGGGAATGTTGCTCGCAATGCAGGGACAGCAGGCCAGTAACGATGCACCGGCGACTCGGAGCTTCGCCTCGGCAAGCGACTCGCTGGGCGTTCAGGCTAAGCTGAGATAGCGCAAGCTCGGCAGGCAGCGCTTCGGGCGCGTGTTCGATACACAGCGCTACGCCGGATCCGCGCCCGCCGCGACGCGATCGACGGCTTGGCCGCTTGATTTGCCTGGACCCACGTCTTCCGATTTGGCGATATCGTCGCGATCGTCGGACGGGTGACGCCGCCGCAGATACAGCTTGATCGGAACTTCGCTGAATTCGAGATCGTCGCGAAATCTGTTGAGCAAATACCGCTGGTACGTTTTTGAAATCAGCGTCGGATCGTTCACGAACAGCACGATTGTCGGCGGCTGGATGCCAACTTGCGTTGCGTAATACAACTTGGGCTCGCGATTGCGGGCTGCCGGCGGCCCATTGCTGCGAACCGCATCACGGAGCATCCGATTTAGCTGACCGGTCGAGACACGCGCTCGCGATTGCTTAAAAAGCATCTGCGAGTGATTGATCAGCGCCTTGACGTTCTTACCGGTTTGCCCCGTAATAAAAGCGATCGGTGCGTATCGCATCGTCCCGAAGGAATCTTGCAAGTAGCGCACCCACTTGCCGGTCGGCATGGTGTCGACGAGCTGATCCCACTTATTCACAACGAGCACGCACGGCTTGTATTGCTGGGCGATGTAGTCGCAAAGCTGTTTATCGACCTTACTGATTCGCTGCGTAGCATCGAAAAACAAAAGCACAATATCCGCGCGCCGAATGCTGCGCTGGGCACGGTGCGTGCTGTAAAAATCTATATCCGTCTTTCGGCTCTTGGGTCGCCGAATGCCGGGTGTATCAATGGCGATGAACGGTTTCCCGTCGAGTTCGAACCGTACGTCAACGCTGTCGCGAGTAGTGCCCGGCACCTCGCTTACAATCATCCGCGGCGCGTTGACCAGCGTGTTGATGAACGTGCTCTTACCAACATTGCGGCGGCCAACGATAGCCACCTTCATGTCGGGCTCCGTTCCGCCTTCGGCCGCTTCGTCTTCCATCGCCGGCGGCAATTTCGAAACGATCGTATTTAGCAGCACTGCACGATTACGATTTTGAAGCGTGCTGACGCGAAGCGGCTTGCCTGATCCCAGCCGGTAAAACTCCTCGACTTGCGCGTCGAATCGATCATCATCCGATTTGTTCGCAATGAGAATAATCGGGACACTGACCGCGCGCAACCGGCGGGCAACGTCTTGATCGAGGGGCATCATGCCTTCGCGAGCGTTTACGACAAACAAGATCACGTCTGCCGAATCAATCGCGAGGTTGATTTGGTCCTCGATGTGCCGCGTTAAATTGTCCATGTCGGCGATGCCCATGCCGCCCGTATCGACCAGTTCGAAAAACCGGTCGTTGTGGCACATGAGGTGCGTTACGCGATCGCGGGTGACGCCGGGTTGGTCATCGACGATTGCAATCCGGACGTGAGCAAGCCAGTTGAGCAAACTGCTCTTACCGACGTTCGGCCGACCAACAATGACAACTTGGGGTACGCTCATCACAACACGAATAACTTGCGCACGGAGACATCATACGCCGAGGCGATGTTCATCAGAATTCTCCGGCCGAAGATGGCCTCCCACAGCCACCCGGCGGATGACATTGGAATTAGCGGGGGAAACTACCCACGTCGTTCCTTGGACCCATCATACTTGGCCGAGCGGCGCGGGTGTAGCGGTCAACGCAACACAGAAACGTGCGAAGCTGGTTGCACGGTAACCAGTTGTGGCCGGGAAAATCTTATGTTGCCGCCCCTTTGCTCCGCGGACAAGTTGCCTACACTGGCAGCACAGCCGGCGCCGCTTGCCCATTGTGGCTGATCTGTCCGCCTACGTGAAAATGCCCAAGATTGAGCGCAATCACTCGTCATGCCAACCGAGGACCGAATTAAATTGCGTCGAATCTTGGTCGATCGCCTCGAAAGTTTGCAGCACGCGGGCGTGCTCCAATTGCCGAAGGTCACTCGGCACCCTCCTGTGGAGGAGATTCTGAATCGGCCGACCGAAGCGGCTCAGCAGCAGGAAAATGAAGTTCGGGCGAAAGTTAGCAGCGCGGCAACTGTCGTCAAGTCAGGACCTGATTTCACGGATGCTCCAAAGGACATGAAGCCGACGATGGCGAAAAAAACTGGTTTGCAATCGGGTTCGGCAACGTCGTTATTTGAAAGCTCAACCGCCCCGGCGGGCAGTAACCCTGGCATGACCCTGGAAGTGCTACAGCACCGAGTGGCGGCATGCACACGCTGCAACGAACTCGCCAGCACGCGAACCCAAACCGTGTTTGGCGTGGGCAACCCCAATGCCCGGCTGTGCTTCCTGGGGGAAGCTCCGGGCGCGGACGAAGACAAAACGGGCATCCCATTTGTTGGTCGCGGCGGGCAGCTGCTTACGAAGATCATCGAGGCGTGCAAGCTCACGCGTGACGACGTTTATATCCTCAACATGCTCAAGTGCCGGCCACCGGGGAACCGAAATCCACTGC
>JABDGM010000113.1:3647-5359 GCA_013286045.1 Planctomycetota bacterium
AGCTCAGTAATTGCCGTGAGTACTTGGAATCGCAGCTCGATCTCATTCGCCCTGAATTCATTTGTTGTTTGGGTGCCGTCGCTTCGCAGAATTTGTTGGGGACAACCGTCTCGATTGGCAAATTGCGTGGAAAAGTGCATTCATTCCGTGGCACGAAAGTCGTTTGTACGTATCACCCGGCGTTTTTGCTCCGCAGCCCGTCGTTCAAGAAGGAGACCTGGGACGACATGAAAATGTTGATGCGCGAAATGGGCGTTGAGCTGTAACGCCGGGATCTAAACGGAAGAAAAGGCTGGTCAGTATTTCACAATCATGATTTGGGAAGTCCTGCTCATTCTTGTGCTCATTCTGGCGAATGGCTTATTCGCGGCCGCAGAGATTGCGTTCATTGCCGCTCGGAAGGGCCGCCTGGAACAGCGCGCCGAGGAAGGAAATCGTAACGCACGGCTCGCGCTCGAACTGGCTCGCAACCCCGATCTCTTCCTGCCCATCGCACAGATCGGAATGACCTTGGTAGGCTCGCTCGCAGCCGCATACGGCGGTCACCAGATTGTGGAGGAAATTCGCAAGATCTTCGAAAAGTCGCCTTGGCCGATGGTCGTAGCGCACTCAGAAGGCCTATCGCTTGGTTTGTTCGTCGTCTGCTATACGTATGCGACTCTGATTCTCGGTGAACTTGTGCCCAAGCGCGCATCATTGCACCGGGCCGAGGGGCTGGCCATTTTTTTAGCCCCAATTATGCACGTAATCTCGGTTATCGCCCGGCCATTTGTGTGGTTTCTCGGAATTTCGAGCAGCACCGTCTTATGGGTGCTCCGCCTCGAAGCCGGCAGTGAGCCTTCGGTTTCGCTCGACGACATCGAGCACCTCATCGATACCGGCACGGCGGAAGGTGTGGTAGAGCCGCTGGAGCAGAAGCTGGCCCTCGGCGCGCTCCGCCTCGGAGATCGCACCGTGCGCGATATCATGCGGCCACGAATCGATTTGGACGCGATGGATGCCGACACGCCCGCCGACGAAATTCTGGGCACCGTGGCGATGGCGGGCTTCTCCCGGGTGCCCGTCTACGAAGGCGACCTCGATCACGTGATCGGCTTCGTCCATATCAAAGACCTGTTTCGTCAAAACTATTTGGGCTGGGCGCTGGAACTCCGCAAGCTTTTGCACCCTGCCCTGTTTGTGCCCGAGAATATGACACTGGATCGGCTACTCGAGCTGTTTCAGGAAAAACACAATCAGCTGGCGATCGTGCTGAATGAATACGGCGGCACCGAAGGCATGGTCACGCTGGAAGACGTCGTTGAGGAAATCGTCGGCGAAATGCGCGACGAACATCGCCGTCATGAGGATCAAAAGTTTTTCCAGCGCGACGACAAAACCTGGCTGGTCGACGGCGCCATGAGCGTCGCCGATCTAATCGATCGATTGGATCTTAATCCAGATTTGTCGTGGGAGGGCCGCGGATTTAGCACGGTTGCCGGGCTCATCCTGGATCGCCTCGGCCATATCCCTACGATTGGCGACAAGGCCGATTGGGAAGAACTGCAGCTAGAGGTCGTCGACATGGACGGTCGCCGAATCGACCGGGTTCTAGTCACAAAAACGGAGCCCGCCGAGGAATAACGAGGCACTCGGCCTCAGAGATCGGCAGCCTCGGAAATCGTTCTCTTTTCGCGTCCCGAGTTCCCTTGGTGCTTCGCTATCATCCGACT
>JABDGM010000113.1:5369-9278 GCA_013286045.1 Planctomycetota bacterium
CTTTAACGATTGCGCAAACCATTTGGCACGACCTTGCGGAGTTTGCAGGTCGTGATTCTGCCAGCATCAAAACTTGCGTTTTCTCCGGCAACCAAACGCTTTTAGTCGTTGTCTCCAGTTGCTAAAGTCAAGTTTCAGGAATACATGTCGAGTGTCGGTCTGCGATTTTGCGGGGCGACCTTCGACGCTCGTAATATCCCCTTTTCGTGCCCTGCAGCTTTCATGTTCATCCCCGAATCTCCCAAGTCGGATGAAGTCGATCACCTGCTTCGCAATGCGCAACTCCGCGACGAGCTGGAGCCGCTGCTCGATGAGTCGATCGACCGCCTGAACCCGACCGCGATGAGCACGCGCAGCGAGAACGAGTTTCTCGAATCGATGCTCGAATGGGAACGGGCACCGATGTTGCCGATTAGTCAGTGGTTCGATCCGCCGCTGGTTCTGCCGCATCCCGACCGACTGGGCCAACATCAGTTGTCGCTTGTGTTGCGAGCGACGATTGAAAAGTTGTACGAAAAGCGTGTGGTGCTCGATTTCACTGACCACCTGAGCGACTACCAGCTCTACGGTTTGATCTTCCGAGATATATTGCCATCGCACGAAAAGAAGCTTGAGCGTCGCACGAGCTATCTGCATTGGGACTGCGCGAATATCGAAGAGAATCCCGATATTTGGCTGCGCTATTACGCGACGCCGGCCGAACGACAAATGTGGGCCGACGAATACGATCAGCCCTTGCCGCCGCACGACCAGCCGCCGTTCCGCCGCGAAGTGCCGCGCGCGCCGCTCTAGGCCGCTTTGCGGCGCATTCTTTTCCACAGCCGCCTAACGATCGGCGTCGCGCAGGCCACAAATATGACGCTGGCCACCGCATAAAACGTCGGAAAAGGTGAGCGAACTTCAATAATCGCCCCGCTGATCACGTCGAACACGATTTCTTCGTGTTGATTCGTTCGAATCGTGTAGGTCATGCGCTCGGGCTCGAACCATGCGTCGGAACACGAGGGCGGAGACCAGCCGTTTACGACGGCTTTCAAAAAATAGTGAGGGATAATTTCCCTATCCCAATAGGTGCGAATTACCTGATCACGCTGGAAGAAGGTCACTGCGCGCGACGAGTAATCGTCGTTTATCCATTCGCCAGGAATAACCAAGTGTTCGCCGTCGGGCGCTACGATCACCGGCCTAAGCCATTCGCCGCCATAATCCCACAGGGGTTTATTTGACCCGTCGTTCAAGTAAAGTCCGCTTTTGGGATATTGATCGCGGATTGTACGCGAGCGTTCGATATCGGCTTTCGTATACCACGAGGGCTCGGTCTCTATCTCGAACGAGAGAGGCGAGATCATGACAAAAACGAATCGACCGTCGTCAGATTCGGTTTTCCAAGTCGTTTCGTGCGGAAGCCCAGCGGCAGCGCTGCCATGCAGAAAGGCGATTCCCGCGAGCGACCAAACGCTTCGAATTACAAGATTCCTACCTTGCATAACGAACGCGCGACACCATCGGCCGCTCGTTGAACCGAATTTGCCGCCCTACAACAACTCTGGCCAAATGGCATCGCTTACGAAAAGGCCATCGCGCGTGAGCCGAATCCGCTGCCCATCGTCTTCTAACAGCCCCAAGCCGACAAACTTCTTTAGCGGCGCCGCGACCAGCTCATCGATTTCCAAGCCAGTGCGTGCTTTGAACCAACTTCTCGCAACGCCCTCAATTCGACGAAGCCCGAAAACAAGCAGCTCACGCGCCCGATCTTCTGCAGATAGTTCCTCACGCTCGGACGTGTGGGACTCGCCTGCAAGTACTCGCTGTATGTAATTCGTCGTGCTGCGATGATTTATTTCGCGAACATTGTCGATATATCGCGCCGCGCCCGGGCCCGCAGCGTAATAACCGGCGCCGGACCAATACACTTGATTGTGCCGCGATCGCCGGCCGGGTTTAGCAAAATTGGAAACTTCGTAGTGTTCATATCCAGCGGCCGTCAGCCGGCCGATTGCGACGGCATACATTTCACGTTGCAATTCTTCGTCTGCCTCACGAAGCTCGCCGTGAGACTTTCGATTCCAAAACGCGGTACCCTGTTCGAACGTCAGACCATACGTCGATAAGTGGTCGGGGCTCACGTCGAACGCGGCGTCGAGTTCAGAAGTCCATTGAGAAAGCGTTTCGCCGGGCGACGCGAAAATGAGGTCGAGCGAAACCTGCATTCCTACGCTCCGCGCTAGATTAACTGAGCGGCAAATATCGGCAGGTTCGTGGTCGCGTTCGAGAATTCGAAGTTTTTCGGCGCGAAACGACTGCCCGCCGAGGCTAAGGCGTGTTACGCCCAACGACGCCAGAGCCTCGAACATCTCGGGGCTCACATCCGCCGGATTCGCTTCCACCGTCCACTCGTACCCCACTGCAAGTGGATGCCAATTCAATACGATCGACGCCAGCTGTCGAAATTGAGCGACAGATAGATGTGTTGGTGTGCCGCCGCCAAAATACAGCGTGTCGACCTCACGCGGCGTGACGAGCCCCGCGAGCTCGATCTCGATCGCGCGAAGATAGTCGCCAATCAGATCATCACGGCCAGCGACCAGCGTAAAGTTGCAATAGCCGCAGCGGTGACGACAAAACGGAACATGGATGTAGGCGGAACGCGCCTCTTGCGTGGCGGCTTCGGCCGGTTGATCTCGCTGGCCGCCATTCAACGCCGTGCTCATGCCCTAATTCTACGAATACGTCGAAGCGTCTGCTATGATCGGGCACCGGAGATGATTCGATGCACGACTCGATTGGCTTTTTGCAAACGCTCGCGATTGTGCTCTGCGCGGCCGCAGTCACGACGGTCGTCTTTCAGCGGCTAAAACAGCCGGTGGTGCTAGGGTATCTTCTCGCCGGCATGATTGTCGGCCCTCAAGTTGTGGTGGTGCCGATCGAAGCCGATAGCCACACCGTCCATACGGTTGCAGAGCTAGGCGTCATTTTGCTTATGTTTTCGCTCGGCTTGGAGTTCAGCATTTCCAAGCTATTGAGTGTCGGGGTTACGGCAGGCGTCGTTGCGATTGTGCAGTGCAGCCTGATGGTATGGATCGGCTACATCGTTGGCCAACTGTTCGGCTGGTCGCGATTGGAAAGCGTATTTGCCGGCGCGATTATCGCGATCTCCAGCACCACGATTATCGTAAAGGCGTTCGAGGAACAGCAGGTTCGCGGCAACTTTACGCACGTTGTGTTCGGGATTTTGATTGTCGAAGATCTGATCGGAATTCTGCTGATTACGGTTCTCACTGCGCTCTCGGCCGGCGAAACGCTCGGGGCGGTGGACATTGCCCGCACCGCCGGTCGGCTGGCCGCCTTTCTCGCGGTGCTTTTGGCAGTCGGGCTCCTCGTCGTTCCGCGCTTGATGCGAGTGATCGTGAAGCTCGATCGGCCTGAAACCACGATCGTCTCGAGCATTGGGCTGGCGTTCGGCTTTTCGCTGCTGGCGGCCGAATGCGGCTACTCGGTGGCGCTGGGAGCTTTTATTGCCGGGTCATTGATCGCAGAGTCGGGCGTCGAAAAAACCGTCGAACACGCTGTGCAACCCATTCGCGATATGTTCGCAGCGATCTTTTTCGTGTCGGTCGGCATGCTCATCGAGCCCGGGCAAATTGCGACTCATTGGTTGGTCGTGCTGGTATTTTTATTGGCTGTAGTCCTAGGAAAGATTTTGTCCGTGGGATTGGGCGCTTTTTTAACAGGGCAGGGTATCCAAAATTCCGCGCGAATCGGAATGAGCGTCGCCCAAATCGGCGAGTTCTCGTTCATCATTGCGAGCGTTGGAGTCGCCGGCAAAGCGATCGATCCGCTACTTTATTCGATGGCGATCGCTGTTTCGGCGATTACCACGTTGCTTACTCCCTGGTTGATTCGCGCTGC
>JABDGM010000114.1 GCA_013286045.1 Planctomycetota bacterium
ATCGCGAACGTTGTTTGCGACATCTCGCCGGAAAACGTGAAGACGTTGACGTCGACCGCCACAAAAATCGGACTTGAAAACGGCCTGGCTCAAGTGATCGAGCAAAAGATGAAGAAGTTCCCGGGAGCGAACGATCCGCACACCGTGATCATCAAGACAGGCGACAAAACATTGACGGTAGTGAAACCTAACGCGCCGCCAGCTCCCCCAACGCCTCCCGCTCCACCAGCGGAAGCAGCCGAGTCCTCGAAATAATACGGCGAATAATTCGCACTTTTTTTGAACCTGCGGAGCGACGACGCTTCGCAGGTTTTTTATGCGCCCGCCAGATGCATCACTTAGTTGCCGCCGTCGGTTGGGTTTCACGCACCTGTTTGCGTGCAGCGCAGAACTTTTCGAGGTCATCGTCAAGCAGTTATTCGATAACTTCGGCAACGCCTGCACCGCGTGCGCCGCGTGTAACAATGTCGACCTGTTTTTTGACGACGTCGAGCGCATTGTCGACGGCTACCGAGACGTCGCATAGCTTGAGAAACGCCTCATCGTTTTCAGCGTCGCCTACGCCTATTGTATTGAGGTGCGATAAGCCAAGCCGGTTGAGGGCAGCACGCAGGCCCGTGGCTTTGTTAACGCCGCTGGGCAGGATCATGACGGCGCCTTTGTTGAAGATTATTTGGAGTTCCAGCGCGAGGTCGTGAATCACTTCGAGGACGGTTCTTTCGTGTGGCTCCCACGTGGCCACGATGATGTCGCCGATTTCAAGCTGCGGTACACCGCGGCGGGCCAACTCCTCTATGAACTCGCGGGGCGGCGGCTCGGCGAGTTTTTGCTTTTCGCCGGTGTTCGGATCGTAAAGCAGGCCGCCGTTGTCTGCGACGACAAGATCGCAGAGCGTGGGCTGCGGGAGAACTTGCGTGAGTTGATCAATAATTCGGCCGGTTACAAGGATTAACCGCCGGCCGGAGTGGCGTAGCCGTTCGAGTGCGGCGATTGTGTCTGGCAGGACAATGCCGTCGGTGGCGAGCGTGCCGTCGTAGTCGACTGCTAGGGCGTGATATTGCATGCACTAGGGGAGAGCAACTTCGATGCCATTGTGCGACATTATTGCGGAGCGCGCGGTCGGTTTTCGCCCATAGCACCCGCTGATGCGTGCCCCCTTTTGTGTCATTGGCCGGTGTAGTTTGACCAGTTGCCGCATTTTCTCACGCTGGTAGGTTCGCATACGGTTTGGGTAAGAGGCGTTCGACGTGAGATTAAGTGAAACTTTTCCGACAGGGTTCCGATAACCAAAGATGTCGATGCTTGGGGTCGATCCGGTGGTATGGGAAGTACCATCGGGCTCTTCTCACACGGTCGTGGCGATCAGAGAAACCTTGCCACGCGTGTCACAACACAAGTCGGTCAGGGATTGGACATGATCATCAACTCCTACAAACATCGGATCGCTTCGGGAAGTATCGCGTTGGCGTTGGCCGCGGGAGCCGCCTGGGCGGCACCGGGTGGCGACCATCACAGCCAGTCGGCTCGCGCTCCGCGAGAGAACGCATTTGTCGACGAAGTTACAACGGCCAAGTACTCGGAAGCAAAAGAGCCGGGCGTGGTCGGTGAAGTCGAGATGGTGCGCGAGCGCTATCCGGACGGAAAGGTTCGCGTCGAGCGCCAAGTGACGCTCAATAACGATGGCAACTACGTCAACCATGGCGTTTGGAAGCAGTTCTCCATGGATGGCGATGTGATTGCCGAAGGGCAATACAATTTCGGCCAGCGCAATGGGGTGTGGACTCGTTGGGTTAGCCCCAAGGACGTCTCGATGCTGAGCGAAGCGCCGTTTAAGATGTTTAAAGCGCCATTCCAGTCGCAAGTGAATTTTGCAGACGGCAAGATGGACGGCGACTGGACGATCACGGATGCGAACGACCGCAAGGCGATGCAAGTGTCGCTAAAGGCGGGCGATCGCAACGGCGTAACGACGATCTGGATGCCCAATGGCAAAGTGTTCCGCCAGATGACGTATGAAAAGGGTACGCCGGTCGGCGACGTTTTGGAATTCAACGCGAAGAGCGGTGAGCTCCAAAAGACGGCCACGTTTGAGAACGGTCGCAAGACGGTTACCAAGACCGAAAAGTATTCGAACGGTCGTCAGACTAAGTCGGAAATCAATTACTTAGCTGCTAAGACGGTCGAAAAGGCCGCGGACGACTTCTGGTCGACGACGCCAGCGAAGTTCGTGGCGGATGGCAAGGACTTGCGGCACGGTAAGATGAAGACTTGGTACTCGAACGGTCAGCTTGAACAAGAAGGCTCGTACACGAGCGACAAGAAGACCGGTTCGTTCAGCTACTGGCACGAGAACGGCCAGATTGCGACCACGGGTGCGTATCGTGACGATCAGCCGGAAGGAATTTGGGTTTGGTACTATGAGAACGGTCAGAAGTCGACCGTTGGCAAGTACGAAAATGGCAAATTGATCGGCGATTGGCGCTGGTGGGATGATCAGGGCAAGTTGACGAAGCAGCAATCGTACAGCAATACGGAAGCGGCTTCGTCGACCGAAACCGACGACCGGAAGGATATTTCGAACGCCGTGTACAAGTCCTCGCGTCACTAAGAAATCGCACGGCCGAGAGGTCGGTTCGATTCAAATAAAAAAACTGAGCCCCGTGCGGACGATCGTCCGCACGGGGCTTCTCTGTTGCTAGCTCTGCGTTGCTACCAGCTTGCTGAGTCTCGCGTCGCCTTGATGAGATCATGGCGATTTGCTATCACTTGCCGCGGTTTTGGGTCGGCGCATCGAGGGGACCGCAGACCGATCGGTGCGGAGATTCGAGTATGCGACGAGTGATTTTAGCAGTTGCGGCGGTCCTGGCGGCCGTCGCACCTTCTGTTGCGCAAATGTTGTCGGCGCCGCCGGCCGCGGAGCAACTTCCATCGCCGTCGGCAGCGCCCGTTCCGTCGCTGGTTCCATCGTCGGACGCGGGGCTGACGATCATTCCGCCGATGGCGGAGAGTCCGTCGACGAACGGTTTCGGTGCAGCACCGATCGCACCCTATTCGCCGCCGCCGGTTGCGCCCTACACGCCGCCGCTCGGCGAGACGCCGTGGTGTCCGTCGCCGTATCAGAACAGCGCGTGGCGGGCTGAGCTAGATTTGATTCCTTCCATATCGCACGTGTCGGAACGTGGCTTTGGCGGATGGGACAACAGCGGCGACTTAGCGGTGCGACTGAACCTGGGGTATGAAGGGTGCGACGGTTTCGGAACGCGGTTGGCGTTTTGGAGTCTTGATGACACGGCCAGCACGTCGGCGGGTGACGTGGAGTTGCAAGCGTCGACATTCTACTGGGATTTTTACAAGCGATTCTTCGTGCAAGATGCGGAGCTCGTGCTTGGCGGTGGTCTCGCGAGCGCGCACTTACGATACGACGTGAAAGACTTCGGCGATCGCGCGAATTACAACGGCGGAGGCACGACGATCTTCGGAGAGGGTTTCTATCCGTTCTGGCGATACGGACAGACGGATATTGGGGCGCTGGGCCGGGCGCGCGTGTCGCTTTTATCAGGAAGTTGGCGCGACCGTGGTGTGCCGTTTGTCGATGAGACTGACCAGGATCTCATGACGATTATCGAACTTGGGTGGGGCTTGGAGATTCGTCACCGCTTTGGGATGAAGCAGGACAAATACTGGTACATCGATATCGTGCCGGAGTTTCAGCGGTGGGAGAGCTCGACGCTGTCCAGCTCGATGGACCCCGGATTCGAGGGCACGAATATTAATTTCGGCTTGGCGTGGTAGTGGCCGGTTCGCGAGCGGCGGCTTTTTCGTCGCCGCCCGCTTTCAGGTCGTAGCACCACATCGTTCCCCAGTCTTGAATGTAGAGCCGACCATTGGCGATTGCCGGATAAGCCCAGGCGCTGCCCGTGCGATCGGCGGGTACATCGGGCGGGGTGAAATGGCCGCACTCTTTGTAGGCGGCGGGGGATGCTTCGAGGAGCATGACGTCGCCCTGTGTTTCGCCGTGCATGTAGAGGCGATTGTCGGCGTAAAGGACCGAAGCGGGTGCGATCCCGCGATCCTTGGTCCACTTCACTTCGCCGGATTTGAAATCTAAGCACTGGGTTTGCTCTTTGCTCGTGCCGTACAGATTGCCGTCGAAGAGAACCTGGCCGCCGATGGCGCGGGGAAATTTCTTTTCGAAGTAGACTTCATCGACTTTGATGCCGTCGCCATCGGGTGAGAGTTTTACGAGGCCGCCGCCCGCGTATTGGGTGCCGCTGTAGATGCGGTCGTCTGCGCAGACGGGCGTTGGGATGTTGGCGGGGCTGTGTTCAGACGAGTGATCGTATAACCAGAGGAATTTTCCGGTTGCGGCGTCGACGCCGACGAGACCTTCGCCGAGGAACTGAATGTATTGTTTCTTGCCCGCGGCGTTGAAGATACCGATTGAGGCGTAGCCAGCAGCATGATTCTTGGCGCCTTTGTTTGGCGGGGCCGCGTCGTCGGCGCTCTTCTTTTGGTCGGGGTGGCCTTTCCAGATGACTGTGCCATCTTTTTTGTCGAGCTTGAGCATTGTTGCCTCGTTACCGCCGGGCGTGGCGACGAGCGCGTCGCCGTCGACTAGCGGCGACTCGGCATAGGCCCAAATGCCTGGTTCGCCGCCGAAGTCGGTGCGGACGTTTTTCTTCCACTGAATTTTGCCATCGGCTGCCTTGAGGCAAGCGAGATCGCCATCGGAACTGAACGCGTAAACGAAATCGCCGTCGACGGTGGGAGTGGAGCGAGCGCCGGGATAGGAGGGTTTTTGGTCGAGGCTGCCGACTTTGCCCAGGTGAGTGCTCCAGATTTGTTTGCCGTCTTTAGTGCTTAGCGCTTGTATGAATTCGTCGTTTTCGTCTTTGTTGCTGATAAGGAAAATGCGGCCGTTCGCGATGGACGGCGTAGAGTAGCCGTTCCCTAAGCTCTTCTGTTCCCAAACGAGGCGGGGACCTTCGGCGGGCCATTGTTGCAGCAGATTCTTTTCTTTGGAAATGCCGTCGCGTTCCGGACCGCGCCATTGGGGGAAGTCGTCGGCGCTGGCGTTACGATTTAGAGAGACAAGGGCGAACAAAATGCCAAGCAGAAGCCGTTGCATAAGTGTGTCCTCACAACTGTTCGCCGCGAATACGCAGCTTGAATCACGAAGATCAACTTAACGCATTTCGAGAGCCGACTCCAGGATGTGAAACGCCCAGCCGGGCGTGGCTTGGTTCACGCTTGTGCTTGGTGGGCCAGAGTGACAGACTGGTGGACGCGAGCGACTGTGATGAGGGAGGCTGAGGAGTCTGGAATGACTACGAACGACGCAAACCCGTGGCGAGAACTTTTCCTAAAATGGCCGGCTACGTTGCCGAAACGTGGCGTGGTCATCAGCACGTTGAACGAAGGGACGCCGTTCAAAAGTTTTATGCTGAAGGACCAAATGCTGTTGCTTGAGCGAACGAATCCGGACCCGTTGGGTGCGCGCTACGTCGTCCTGGCCTTCGACGCGATCCACTTGGTGAAGTTAATCGACCCGCTTAAGGAAGAAGTTTTTGCTGCAGCGGGTTTCACGGGGCACCTAACCAAGACTTGAGGGTGTGCTCACGCTTCAGAAACTCCCGGCAGAGCCGCGGGCTGCCGGCGGTTTCGATTCCCTGATATCTCCAGCTAATGCTGCGGTGATTGCGGCTTAGGGGTGGGATAATCCGTGGCCGAAATGGCGAGCCGCTCGATGGCCGTGGCCTGGCCCGAGGTTGGATCGACGGTGACGATCGAGCCGCATAGGCGGACGTCGCCGGTCGCCACATCGAACTCGGTGGGGCGGCTCGTCAGCGTAGTTTCCATGACGCGATCGATTCGCCGGCCGATGATGCTATCGAACGGGCCGGTCATGCCGACATCGCATTGGAACGCTGTGCCCGCGGGGAGGATGCATTCGTCGGCGGTGGGGACGTGGGTATGCGTTCCAAGTACGGCGGAGACACGGCCATCGAGATAGCGGCCCATGAGCTGCATTTCGCTCGTGGCTTCGGCGTGGAAGTCGAAGATGCGGACGCGGACATCGCTCGGGATGGCGGCGAGCACGCGGTCGGCGGCGTGCCAGGGGTTATCGATCGGCTTCATGAATAGTTGGCCGAGAAAGCAGGCGACGGCGACTTGAACGCCATTGCGTGCGGTGACGACGGCCCATTCGCGGCCAACCGAGTCTGGCGGAAGATTGGCAGGCTTGACGATATTCGGTTCGCTTTCGAGCACTGAGTAGATTTCTTTGCGGCGATAGACGTGGTCGCCCAGAGTCATGGCATCGACGCCGGCGCGGACCAGATCGCGATAGATGGCGGGCGTGAGGCCGGAGCCGGCGGCCGCGTTTTCGGCGTTGGCGATGACGAGGTCGAGCTCACGCTCGGTTTTTAGCCGCTCGACGGCGGCGCAAACGATGTCTCGTCCGGGTCTACCAACGATATCGCCGATGAAAAGAATGCGCACGACGACCTTACTTTGCCGTCTCGGTGAAGCGGCTTTCGCGGATCATGGTTACTTTGATTTCGCCCGGGTAAGTCAGTTGCTGCTCGAACGCGGTGGCGATTTCCCGGCAGATTTTGGCGGCGGATTCGTCGGTCGTCGTTCTCGTGCTGGCGATGACGCGGACTTCGCGGCCAGCTTGAATTGCGAACGCCTGTTCGACGCCTTCGAATCCAGTGGCAATGGTTTCCAGCTCTTGCATGCGCTTGATGTAACGGTCGAGCGTTTCGCGGCGGGCGCCGGGGCGCGAGGCGCTGCAGGCGTCTGCGGCGGCTACGAGTACGGTGTACGGCATGTCGACGCGGATGTCGTCGTGGTGACCGAGCGCGGCGTGGACTACCTCGGCGTTCTCGCCGTAGCGCTTCAAGAGATCGGCGCCGATTTGGGGGTGGCCGCCTTCGGTGTCGTGGTCGGCGGCTTTGCCGATATCATGCAGAAGGCCGGCGCGGCGTGCGAGAGTGGCATCCATACCCAGCTCTTCGGCCATCATGCCGGAGACAAACGCGACTTCGATCGAATGCCGCAAAACGTTTTGGCTGTAGCTGGTGCGGTAATGGAGTCGGCCGAGCAGAATAATGACTCGTTCGTTCAGGCCGCGGATTTGGGTTTCTTGAATTGCTTCTTCGCCGTAGCGGCGAATTTGAACGTCAATTTCCTTTTGCGTTTCAGCGACAAGTTCTTCGATCCGCGTCGGGTGGATGCGGCCGTCGGCAATGAGTTTGTTGAGCGAGATCTTAGCGATTTCGCGGCGGACGGGATCGAAGGCGCTCACGATCACGACGCCTGGCGTGTCATCGATGATGACGTCTACGCCGGTTGCTTTTTCGAAGGCGCGGATGTTGCGGCCCTCGCGGCCGATGATGCGGCCTTTCATTTCGTCGCTGGGGATGTCGACGGTGCTAGTGGTTGCTTCGGCGGTGTGGGCGGCGGCGAAGCGTTGGATCGAAGTGAGCAGGATTTCGCGGCCCTTAGCATCCGCGACGGCGGCCATCTCACGCTCTTTTTTTAGAATGATCGCGCCTTGTTCGTGGGATAATTCCTGGTCGAGCCGCTCGAGCAGGCGGCGTTTGGCTTCTTCTGGACTCAGGCCGCTGATTTGGTGGAGGGCCTGGCGTTGCACATTGAGGAGGTTGTCTAACTCGGCTTGCCGGCGATTTGCATCTTCCACCTTCTCGCTTAGCTTACGCTGGTTGTTTTCCACCATCTTCTCTTGCTTTTGCAGCTGATCGGCGCGGCCTTCGATCACATCTTGCTGCTTGTCCAGGTGGCGTTCGCGTTCGAATAGCTTTTGGCGAGCTTCGTTGAGCTGGTCTTCGATACGAGATTTCTCGCGGAGCGCGAGCTCCTTGGCTTCGACCTCGGCTTCTTTGTGGCGAGCAGCGGCCTGGATCTCGGCCTTTTCGAGAATTTGCCGGGCTTCTTTCTCGGCATCGTGTTTGCGCAAATACCCGATTAACTTCACAACTCCCATTCCCATGAACGCAGCCACGAAGGCGACCACGACGATGAGCCAGGGGTTCGTTTCGGCCGGCGTTTCGGCCAATAAGCAAAGAAAAATGTCGTGCGACACCGCCGCAACTCCTTGTCCGAGTAACTTCAGCGGGAGCGACCGCCGAAGTTCGTCCTCGACGGGTACAACCGCCGTTTCGTGTTATTCCACGCGGCGGCGACGATTCGCCGGACAGAATGAGCATTGTTCACCGGGACTTTTTATTCCCGGCAACGTACTCGCGGCTGAGTCATGGCGACCAGCCGTACGCGGCGTTACTCGACCGAATGTGAGAGAGCGGCAAGTCTAAATTAAGCGACCAGAATGAATGTCGGGCAGCGCTTGCTGCAAGGGCGCGAGCGCCAGAGAATAACAAAGGCCACTGTGCCAGGTCGCGTGCCAAAGCGGCGCGCGCAGGTCCCCAGGACCATCGCGACGTCCCCTTGTGTCGAACCAAAGCACTGCAAGCCTGTGAGAGCAATCAACTTCGCCCATTGAGATGCGCAACCACGATCCGCGGCCAACATCCATTCGGGCGGGCTGACTGCTCGACAACAGGTTCCGCAATCCGTGCAATGAAGAGACGATATTGCCGATGATCCACACGGCAATCGCCACCAAAGCACGGAACCCGTGCGATTCAGTAATGGTCAACAACTGACTTGAACTCATACACAAACGTTCTTATGTAGCGTAGCGTTCTGCCCGGCGGTATTTGAAACCGCACGTGCGAAACAACTCAAATTCCACAAGATGTAGTGTTCCAGCGCCGGCGGTTCGGCCGGAGCGGAACAACTGTATCTTAATGAAGTGTGCTTGCGAATTGCAACCCGGTCGCGGACAAGATGATATGGCGAGGTCGTTGCGCAACAAGTTGCCCTGCCGTCGAGAGCATCAACGCACGGAGAGTGGGGATACGATGTTAGTCGAGAACAATGAAAGCGCTTCCAACCTGGAGAAGGAGGCCCCCGCCAAGGGTTGCGGATCGAAACCCGAATTGCCGCGAAATGCGACTGCAAGAGTCGAGTTAGTTCTCGAAGCGGCCTGGAATCCGAAGGAATGGCGAGATGCGAACGTAGTTCTGGCAGTTTCCGGGGGTGCAGATAGCGTCGCACTGCTTCGCGCGATGGCGTTCCTTAAAACGAAGCACGAGGGCATCGGTTCAGTGACCGTTGCACATTTGGATCATCAATTGCGAGGCCAATCAAAAGATGATGCGGCTTGGG
>JABDGM010000115.1 GCA_013286045.1 Planctomycetota bacterium
GCGATAATGCGCTGTGTGAATTGATAATCGTAGCCAGCACCAATCCTGCCAAGCCAGCCCTTGCCACCTTGTACTTGGGTTGCGCAGGCGGTGCAGAAGGTGCCGGTGACGTCAAGAACGGTCGTATCGGCGGCCCACATTCCATAGCCAATACCGCCGTTGACATAAAAACCGGTCCAAGGTGTCGCCGCAACCGGTGGCGCTTTGTACGCAAGCGCTTTGGCAGGCATGTCAGCGGCGTTCGCGACATTGGGAGCGCCGAACACGGCGATAGCCGCGGCCACTAGCCCAAACTTTTTCATGGCAAAGCCACTAATGCAGGACAACCAAAGGACTCTTTATAAAACTACCACCAATTGCTACGGAGATGTGTTTCATTTTCGCAACATATCGACCCCAAAGTGCAACCCCGCGCGGAGAATCCAAACATTAGCTCCTACCGATAACCATGTGTTTTCACTAGCCCAGGCCAAACACCCGGTCCGGCGCCTCCACAGCGGTCGTGCGGGAAGTCCGCTTTGGGTCACGTGTGGACGGCGCCATGGCAAGAGCTTTTTGACGTTTTTGTAGCATTGGTCGGGTGCGGTCACGTGTCCGGCCTGTTTGTGCGGCCGCTGGACCTAATGCTCTGCGCGGATCGGGTCCCAATCGTTAGCTCGCACTTTAAAGTGCGCTGACCCAAACGGGCTCTCCCGATCCCCTTAGCAGGGATTAATATGCTTTGATGCGACACACGTTGGCATTCGCGTTAATTGTTGCGATAATTACGACAGTGGCCTTGGGTATCGCGTTTTATGCTTCTCACCCGACCTAAGCCCCCGTTCGGCGTCAATGGGTTGGTTCCCAGCGCATGTAGATAATCTTCCTTCCCATTTTTCGATTATACGCAACTGCATCCCCCAACATGATCATTATGGTTTTCTCGTCATCGGCTCTTGGGCATTGGACATCATCGTAACGCAATGCGGCTTGGGCTAAGACTAGTTCGAATGAATGATCCGTGCTCCATGCGTCGGCGCTCGTGGCAAACGCTCCAGAGAAATAAACCTTATGTTCGTCTTCTGATGGCGCGAGGCAATATCGCCATTCGGACGCTAATGCTGTTTGCGAAACCGAAATCAATAGACCAAGACCGGCGATAAAGCGCATAAGCATCACCCGAATTGCGTTCCGACTGATCGTTGAACACGTCTGTTCGTTTCGCCCCGCGTCCAACTAATATGTATCTGACGCTGATTGATTCGTCTAAAAATGTCATAAAAAGATATACCGGCCTATGCGGCTTAAAATATGGCTGCGCACTTAGAGGACCGTCCACAGATGGCCGATGTTTGCACTCAAGGCATGGATACTGGGTTCGTGACCTTGGGCTATGCCAAGGTCGCCTTGTTGGGAGTCGTGCAAGGAATTACTGAGTTGCTGCCGATCTCTTCCACTGCGCACATGCGTTTAGTCCCAGCGGTACTTGGTTGGCAGGACCCTGGCTCGGCATTTTCAGCCGCGATGCAGCTTGCCGCGTTAGCTGCGGTTGTGAGTTATTTTTGGAAAGACGTGCGCCATCTCGGAGAGAATACGCTCAAGGCTATTGCCCGTCGGCAATTCCACGATCGTCACCTCCGCTTCTCTACATGGATTATTCTTGCGACCATCCCGATAGGAATTGCCGGTTTATTATTGGCGCCACTGTTGAATACCTGTGGTTCACCGCTTCGCAGCGTCAGTGTAATTGGCTGGGCTTGCGTAGCGATGGCGCTTCTTCTTGGCATCGCGGAGGTTCTCGCTCGCCACCAACGCCTGATTGATAATGCCTCTTTTGTTGATGCGATGCTTATTGGTATTGCACAGGTTGGCGCGCTCATTCCTGGCGTATCGCGGTCAGGCTCCACATTAACCGCAGCTCTGGCTCTTGGCTTTAAGAGAGACGAGGCGGCACGCTTGTCATTTCTACTTGGGTTGCCCGCTATCGCCTTGGCGGGCATGAAAGAAATGTGGGAGCTTTATAAAATCCACCTTGACGCGTATGGCTGGTCCATTTTGATCCTTGGACTAATCGTAGCCTCGATATCTGCGTTCTTTGCCATTTGGGGGCTGATGCGGGTTCTGCAGCAATTCTCGACTTGGCCATTTGTGGTCTATCGATTCGTGCTTGGAATCGTCATGCTGGTCGGTGTTGCGATGGGATGGCTTGTATAACGCATTCACCCTGTGGTGCGCTGACCAGCTTTCCAATGTTTGCGTTCATTTGCCTGTGGCAAGTCGGACATGCCGACGGGCCTGCGTTTGCGGGCGCAGGGAACCTATTTTTCGCCGTTGCGTTATTCTAGCCGGCTATATTGTTGTGGCGGCGCCGAAGAGAGTTCTTCGAACTTCCATTGATGCCGCTTGAGATCTCGGGGGATACCGATCATGCGCATGGTCAAGTACAGACTGGTGGAGCCGCGTCTACGCCCACGTCGCACCAAACTCGAAATGCCCGGCTGGGGTGGCAAAGCTGAACCGCGCAAGGACGGCTCGCATGAACAGGTTTGGCACTGCATGCCGTTTACTGAGGGCGCGCAATACGGCATTGAACTGTTCTATCCTTACGACAACGAATTACGCGTCACGAAGCGAGACGGCAAAGTAGTCCTCGACGGTGATTTCGGGCCCGAGCCGGACAGCGACCTGCAATGGCCGCCGTTCCGCGCGTTCGGCGAGAACTATTACACCTATCAGTTGCTGCTCGACCTGAAGGTCGATGAAGACATGGCAATCCGAACGGAGCCGCATCCGCGTTATTATACCGACGCGAATGATGAGGCGCCGTTGGCTGTACCCGCCTTATTGCGCACCAACTGGTGGCCGATGATTTCGTTCGTGGTGTTCAAAGCACCGCCGCAGGGTTGCACCCATATATTTCGGCCGGGTGAACCATTCATGCAAATCATATTTTTGCCGGTCGAGCCGCAGTTCGAACTCGTGGAAATGAATGAGGAAGAAGAGGCCGAGCGCGAAATGCGCGGACGACGTATCCACGCCAGCCGCGACACGCTATCAAAGGAAACGGAGTGGACGTCATCGACCGACACGGTTTTCGACGGCACCTACCGACATATTCTTCGGGCGGCAAAGGCCAAGACAAAGGAAGATGAGAGCTGAACGAGCGATTAGGTTACGACGCGAATTTCGACTAGATACAGTTTGCGGTCCAGGCCTTAGCCCGGACCGCATTGTTAGATTCTAGCAAACCTCTAGACGTCCGCGCGCGGGATCGCCATGAAGTTGCTGTGGTGGTGATGATGCTTATGCCGCCGGCGATAGCGATGATGGTGATGATGGTGGTGATCTACCTCGACCCGGATTTGGGCCACATCCATCTCGCCGCCGTGTGATCTGGCGGCGCGCGCAATGTCGTCGGCGATCAGCTGGGCAACCGCGTTCGGAACCGGGTTAAGCAGGTCGGCATAGGACGTGGCCTGCAGCGCCGGGGCGGGAGTGGCCGCATTGGCGGCGGTCATCGTCGTCAAGGCGGCAGCTGCCCCAAGCAGGCCCGCAATCTTTTTATCCATATCTATCCTCCGGAAAACCAGCGCAAGCATCCACAAATGGCTGCTTTTATCGCTAGCCAAACAACGTCGGCAGTTCGGTAAAGTTCCCTGATGGCGGCTTCCCTCGGAGCGTAAATGTCCGCTTAGTGTCGGAAGTAGAGATAGCACCAGTAGCGCCTTATTGAGTTTGCCCAGTAAGTAGTGGTGTGATGCGCTGCACAGTAACGCGCCGGTTTGCCCGTTCCGGTCCAGAGGTCGGGATCTTCAAGTATTGATCGCCATAACCCTGCGTGGACAGGTTTTCGGGTGGTACCCCAAACTGTTGCGTCAATATGATTGCGACAGTTTCAGCGCGCCGGTCCGAAAGTGAGAGATTATCAACGTCGGAGCCGACTGCATCAGTAAAGCCTTCGATTAAGAAAACTTCACTTGGGTTTCGCTCAATGACACGGTTGAGGTCACTCGCTACGACCGCCAATCTATCAATCTGGTCGGGACTGAGCTCCCATGACGCTGTATCGAACGTGACAGTATCCAAATCAATTCGTGGCATGCGGTCTCGCAATGGCGCGCTGTAGCGTATTTCATCAAGCGTATAGGGGCGCTCAATGACATCGACCGGCGGCGCCATCAGCGTTTCATATAGGAGTTCCGGACTCGCTCCCTCTAGATCTACAATATAGCGATCACGGGGAATACGAATCATGGGTGGCGGCAGGTCTACGATGAATGTGGCAAACCCGAGACCCGGCTCGAACTGACCCCCGCCCCGGCGATTTTCTATGATGATGATCTCGCGACCATCGGGCAGAATGCGTGAGCGGCGAAGCAGGAAGCCATTCGCGTCGAGTATGTTGACGATGCGATCGCCGTTCGGGCGGATCACGGTCGTCACGTCGTCATTGCCACGCCGTTCTCGGCGTACGTTTCGCGCGCCGTAGCGGAAACGATCGAGTTCGTCGTGACGGATGATGGTTCGGTTGCCCTCGCGGATGATGGTGCGATCCGGTTCGCGGATAATCGTTTGGCCACCCACGACGGACTCGTGACGTTCGTTTCGTAATTGGTCCACACGATGCAACGGCTGCCCTTGGCTTGATTGAGGAGCGAGACCGGCTCCAGCAGCGGTGGGCGCGATAGGACGCGCCTGTTGCCCAGATGGCGCAACGGTGCCGGGGACCGGTGGCTGCATATGTAGCGCGCCGCCGCCGGCGGCGGGAGCACCGGGGCTTTGTGCGCCCGGAGGCGGAAGATGTGGAGCGCCTTGTGCTGCTGGGGGCCGAACCATTGGCTGGCCTGCCTGTGACGGCGGCCGGCCTTGTGCCGGCGGAGTTCCAGGTGGTGTTGATACGGGCCCTTGAAGGCCGGGTCGCAACGGTGCCTTGTGCTCCGGCGGCTTAGGAGCACCTGAGGGCGGGACCATTCGCTGCTGAGGCTGCGCCTGTGGTGCTGCCGAAGGCTTGGGAGCCGCGGGCTTGGGAGCGACGGGCTTGGGAGCGACGGGCTTGGGAGCGACGGGCTTGGGAGCAGCAGGCTGGGGCGGTTTCGCCGGTCCCGGGGCAGGAGGCTTCTTTGGTGCCGCTCCTGGTTTTGGCTTCGGTTTCTGCTCAGGCTCAACCGCCTGTGCCAGCTTCATCGTCGAGGGTTGGCTCAAGAAGGCATTCTCGCGATTTTTTATCGCACTATCATTTGTAGTTCCTGCCTCAGCCAGCTGGAACAATGCAAAGCCGGAAAGAATAGTGCTAGCGAGAAGCAGACGTTGAAGCATTTTCATTTATTTCTTTCCGTAGGGATTGTTGTTTCATTGTTGTATGCAAATTCGTGACCGAATCCTGGGTCACGTGCAAGCGACAGTTTCGAGAGGCCTCATGATCCTCGCGTTGAGAGGGCATATCCCAAACAGCGGCCGCGAATGTCTGCTTTTGCGATCAACGCTAACGTCGAAATGATGGCGTATCACGATTGTTTTCGGCTACTAGCAGACACTCGCGAGCAGCAAATATCGGTCGGTAATTTCGCTGTTCGGTATAAAGTCTAACCGCAGACCCAAACTCGGCGCCAACGAAGACCATATGGCGTGGGAACACGGCGAGCTTGATAGCAACCGCCATAGTAGGGGCCGGGGCCATATGCGTAGGGGGCACCATAGAAGCCCCAGCCCGGACCGCGCCAGCCTCCGTGCCATCCACCATGCCAACGCGCCGAAGCTTCAGTGGGGATTGCAATTGCGGTAGCCCCGAGGACCATTATAGCCGCGGCGGCGATCATCACTTTACGAAACATGGTTCGTCTCCTTGGTTCGAACGCCCCCAGCAAGCACATCATCGTCCTCGCGGAATGAACGCAAACTGAACCACATGTTTATTGGGCCATTACGGTCGCGAAACATGGATTAATGGCAATGTTCAGTCACCGCGAGTATGCGCATAGACGTGGTCGGCAACGTGGCCTAGGCCGAGCAAATGCAAAACTAGCAAATTACAATTGCTAATAACTAGATCGATATTTGTCGGCCAATTTCCACTACAGACTCCGATGGCAGCTGGAAGAAGTCCGTCACGTGGGTAGCGTTGCGCTCCATAAGGGCAAACAACGCCTCTTGCCAACGAGGCATCGCCTTTTCGTCCTCGCTATGCACCACGGTTTCGTGCCCGACATAGTAGGTGACGTCGGATAGATCGATTGTGCAGCCACGTTCGGATGCCGCGCGCAGCAGGATCGGAATGTCGGGACGCTCCATGAACCCATAACGAGCGGCGGCACGCCAGAAATTAGGTGCGATCTGTTCAATTACGAGTCGCTCTGAATTCTTGACCCATGGTACGGATTGTGTGCTGACAGTCAGTACGAACAAACGTTCGTGAAGTGCCCGACTGTGCTTCACGTGCCAGACCATGACCGGCGGGACATCGCGCTGGGTCCGCGTCAAAAAAACTGCTGTGCCGGGCACACGGGGTATGTGTTCAGCCTTGATCCTTGCCATAAACTGATCAATTGGCTCAGCCTTTTCTTGAATGCGCACGGAGACGACTGCCGCTCCGCGGTGCCACACCCACATGAAACCATAGACGAGACTAGCTAGAAGGAGTGGCACATAGCCGCCATCGCCAATCTTAACAAGATTAGCAAGAAAGAAGCTGGCGTCGACTATGAGGAACATGCCGGCTACTGCACCTGCAGCAAAAACGCTCCAGGCCCAGATCTCGCGCATGGCGATAAATAACAGCGCTGAGGTCATGAGCATAGTTGCCGATACGGCAATTCCGTAGGCCGAGGCAAGATTATCGGATTTACCGAAACCAATAGTGAGACCGACGGTGGCGATCATCAGAGTCCAATTTACAAAGCCGACATAGATCTGCCCGTATCCCTCAGACGAAGTTTGGGTGATCTTAAGTCGCGGTAGCCAACCGAGTTGGATCGCCTGCCGGGTCATCGAGAAGGCGCCCGTAATGATGGATTGGCTCGCGATGATGGTTGCAATTGTGGCCAGCAGAACGAACGGCATGAGAAGCGCGGCCGGACAGAGTTGATAGAATATGTTGTCTGCTGTTGGAGCGCCGTCGAGCACAATTGCAGATTGACCTGCGTAATTGAGAACAAGGCTTGGAAAAGCTACACCCAACCAGGCAAAGCGGATGGGAGTGGCGCCAAAATGGCCCATGTCCGCATATAGCGCTTCGGCACCTGTGACACATAAAAACACCCCGCCCAGCACGAAGAAGCTTTTTATCCCGCCGGATAAAAGGAAGGTAACGCCATAGTGCGGGTCGAGTGCAGCCAGAACGGATGGATGCTGCACAATCCCCCTGACTCCCAGCACCGCGATCGCCAGGAACCAAACGAACATGATTGGACCAAAAGCCTTTCCAATGCGGGACGTCCCTTGGGGCTGCAGGGCAAAAAGTCCGACCAGAATAACAACCGCAATCGGGAGCACATAAGGCTGCAAGGTTGGCGTTACGATATTCAAACCTTCCACTGCAGACAGAACGGATATTGCAGGCGTAATCGCTCCGTCACCATAGATCAGCGCCGCGCCGAACAAACCCACTGCTACAATCGTGGGTCGCTGCTCGCGCTTAACACCTAGAAGCGCCATCAATGCGAGAATGCCGCCTTCACCATCATTATCGACGCGCATTGCAAAGGAAACATACTTGACAGTCACCACTACGATGAGTGTCCAGGTGACCAAAGACAAAACGCCCAAAATGACACTTGGGTCTGGTCGCTCTCCGGTGAGAGCGAGGACAGTCTTCAATGTATAAAGCGGACTCGTTCCGATATCACCAAATACAATACCCAGAGCCGACAGACTGGCGACCGTAAGTTTAGAAGGACTACGGTCCCCGACTCCTCTGGCATCGATGGGCTCAGACAAGCGGCAACTCCGGAAGTGAAAGTTAAGTACCTGAATGGGGCCGAAATAACTAAGTCAAGTGCATTGTGTATGTCATCTCAAAACAAATGCGGCCGCATCGTCCCTTAGGTGATGGTCAGACCGCTGGCAACACCGCGCGCGCCATATAAAGAAACAAGGAAATTCCCAAGAGCACCAGTAATACAGCGAGGGCTAAATCGATACGCGAACCGGTGCTCGGAACGGTCTTTTCGCTCTCGATGTCTTTTGCAACTCGGAAGAACCGGATGGCTGCAATAACAATCATCGCAACGCCGAGAAAGATTGTTGCCAATCCAGCGACATTTGCAAACTTTTGACCGTGCAATGCCAAGGATCGTGATGTTGCTTCCGATGCTGCAAAAGCAAGAAATAGATCAAATCTCTCGATTAGAAATCCAAAGGCCATGACCGCAATAGCGGTGCGAACCCAGGCCAGAAAAGTTCGTTCATTTGCTGCGTGGTCGCTATAGTGCTTGATCATATGGACCATTAATCCGTTAGACGTGCGAAGGATACGTTTACAACTCACTGGGAGCTCTCTTTACATCTACGTCCAAAGAAGAGCTACCAGAAATGCAATTCGGAAACCGTTGGCGTGGTAGCATTGGTCGCTCATTGTAGCGCAAATGGAAAGCCTCAAGAATGCATGACGTTACAACACCGGTGCTGAGCAAGGTGCCCGAAGTTACGCTCGCCTTCTGGATCACTAAGATAATTGCGACGACTTTAGGCGAAACGGGCGGCGACGCTTTATCAATGTCGGCAAATCTTGGCTACGCGCTCAGCAGCATTATCTTCGTCGGAATATTTGTCTTTGCTGTTGCCGGCCAAGTCAGGGGTAGGGCTTTCCATCCATTCTTGTATTGGTTCGTAATCGTCGCGACTACGACAGCAGGTACAACGATGGCGGATTTCGCGGATCGGTGTCTCGGCATTGGTTATCCGGGAGGCGCGTTGATTCTTTTTGTGCTTCTGATGGCCGCGCTCGGCATATGGTATTGGGCTGCCGGATCCGTTTCAGTGAATACAGTCACGACGCCAAAGATCGAAAGTTTCTACTGGGCGGTAATCCTACTTTCTCAAACCCTAGGCACGGCCCTCGGCGATTGGATGGCCGACACAAACGGGCTTGGCTATGAGAATGGATCGCTGGTGTTCGGAGCAT
>JABDGM010000116.1:0-592 GCA_013286045.1 Planctomycetota bacterium
TAGGCCGCTACGGCCATGATCACGTAAGAGAGCGCAAGCAGGAAATCGCCCTGCGCCATCTTCGTGACGGTCGTGGGTTCCTTTCCGCGCGCGGCGAGCCGCGTCCAGAACATCACGACCAGCGGGGTGAAGGCGAAGATCATAAACGGGTTGAAGGACTGGAACCAGGTGACCGGGATCTGCCAGTCGACGACGCCGGGGATCAGACGGCGGTCGGTGAACTGCTCGGCCCACAGGCTGATGGTGTTGCCCTGCTGTTCGTAGACCGCCCAGAACAGGGTGGTGGGAAAGCACAGCAGGATGAGGGCTATGACGGCTTTCCAGTCGGCCCCAGTCAGCGGCTTCTTCTCTTCAGTCTTGTTCTGCAGGCGCGCGATGCGGTCCTTGGGAAGTGTGCGCAGCGCGATCAGATAGACCAGCAGGCCCAGCACCATGCCGACGCCGGCGGCGAAGAAGCCCCATTTGTAGCCGTAGGCCGGGTCCTCCGCGAGGCTGCCGCAGATCAACGGCGAGAAGAACGCGCCGACATTGATGCCGACATAGAAGATCGAATAGGCGCGGTCGATGCGCGCGTCGCCGGGCTTGTAGAGAT
>JABDGM010000116.1:602-9055 GCA_013286045.1 Planctomycetota bacterium
GTAGAGATTGCCGACTTGCGTCGAAATATTCGGCTTGAAAAAGCCGTTGCCGACGATGAGCAGCGTCAGGCCCAGGAACAGCAGTTCGGGCTTCATCAGCGCGAACTCGCCGAGCGCCATGATTACGCCGCCAATCAGCACGCTGTAGCGCTGGCCGACCCAGCGATCGGCGATCATGCCGCCGAAGAACGGTGTGAGATACACGAAGGCGGTGTAGTGGCCATAGATCAGCGACGACAGGGGCTGCACGCCGAGCGGCTGGCCGCCATTGTATACCGCCTCGAACAGCCACTTCATCGCGTGATAGCCGACGACGTCGCCGGCGACCGGGTTCAAGAGCACGACATTGGTGAGATAGAGGATCAGGATCGCGCGCATCCCGTAGTAAGAGAAGCGCTCGGCCATTTCCGTCGTGAACAGATAGGTCAGCCCGCGCGGGTGACCGAACATCTGCGGCTGCGGACGCTCTGCGGCACCCGTCTGATCTATCGCCATCCCCCTGAACTCCCTACCCAATCTGTGACGGGCGGGACTTTGCCCTGTCCGTATCCGGAAGGAAATGGGGGTTCACGGCAATTCGATGTACCGTTCCTCACGGGAATAGGGGACGAAGCCGATGCGCTGGTAGAGCGGCAGGGCACGTGGGTGATCCAATGTGCAGGTGTTGATCAGCAGCGACGAGATCGGCCTCGACCAGGCAATCGACACGGCGTGATAGAGGAAGAAATAGCCCAGCTTGCGGCCCACGAATTCCGGCATCAGCCCGAAATAGGCGACCTGACCCACAGCGGCATCCTTGAATTCGAGCTCGGCCATGCCGGCCGGGTTGCCGTCGACATACAGCACATAGAGGTCGACCTGCGGATGCTGGACGAGTTCGGCCAGTGCGTCATCGCTCAGTTTGCGGCGATCGACCCACAGATAGGCGTCACCGATCGTGTTGTAGAGATAGCGATAGAAATGCACCGGCGGGTTCTCTGCGCGCAGTATCGCGATCTTGCCCCTGGGTTGCGGCGGTGGCAGGGCTGGAGGTTTCGATTTCATCTCCAGGAACGTCACCGTCATCGGCACGCGCTTGCTGCTGTCGCCTGGAACAAGTTTCATTGTCAGTCCATCTCAACCGGCGCTTCGGGGCGCGCGCCCCATTCCGCCCATGAACCATCATACAGCGCAACATCATTTGCGCCCGCGACCCGAAGCGCCAACATCTCTATTGCCGCCGTGACGCCGGAGCCGCAAGTCGTCACAATAGGTCTCCCGAGATCGATACCGCATGCCTGGAATATCGTGCGGAGCTCTTCGGCAGATTTAAGCGTCCCATCCGGCCGGGTCAGATTGGTGTAGGGAACGTTGAAGCTTCCCGGGATGTGCCCCCGGCGCACGCCGGCGCGTGGTTCCTCTTCCTTGCCGGCGAAACGCGGCGTCCCGCGCGCATCCACGATCTGAGCCGAGCGATCCTTCTGTGCCTTCAGCACCTGCGCGAAATCGCAACAATGCGTGGTTCTGGCGCGGCGTGAAATGGCGAGGATAGGAAGACGCAACCATATCTTCTACAGGCCGACCTTCCTGGCGCCACTTCGGCAAACCACCGTCGAGAACGGCAACATCCTCGTGGCCCATCGCCCGCAACATCCACCAGGCGCGCGGACTCGAGTAAATGCCCATACCGTCATAGACGACGAGCAGATTTCCGTCGCCAAGCCCAAGTTTGCGCATGCGGCTGGCGAACTTCGCACCTGGCGCCAGCATGTGGGGCAGGGCGCTCGTTTCGTCGGAGAGATCGTTGATGTCGAAGAATATCGCGCGCGGAATATGCGCGGCAAGATATTCCGCTTTCGCGTCGCGTTCTGTCTGGGAGAGATACCAGGACGCGTCGGCGATGCGGATGTCCGGCGCGTCGATGTGCTCGGCCAGCCATTCTGTCGAGACCAGTGGCGAACGGATTGTCATTGAAAGGGAACGCGGATCGGCGTTCGAGGATGCGTGAGCCAGGGCGGCGTCGGCAATCCCTTGGACTTGAGGAACTCGGGATTGAACAGCTTGCTTTGGTAGCGCGTGCCGTAATCCGCGAGGATAGTGACGATGGTGTGCCCCGGACCGAGGTCCTTCGCCATACGGATCGCGCCGGCCACATTGATCCCGGTCGATCCGCCCATGCACAGCCCTTCATGTTCCAGGAGATCGAAAACGATCGGCAGCATCTCCTCGTCGCCAATCTGATAGGCATCGTCGATCGGCGCACCTTCGAGATTGGCGGTCACGCGGCCTTGTCCGATGCCTTCTGTGATCGACGATCCGCTTGATTTGAGTTCGCCGGTCTTGATCCACGAATAGATTGCAGCACCCATCGGGTCTGCTGCGGCTATGCGGATTTTTGGATTTCGTTCCTTAAGCGCGATCGCGACGCCAGCCAGCGTCCCGCCAGTTCCCACGGCGCAGGTGAAGCCATCGATTTTGCCGCCGGTCTGTTGCCAAATCTCGGGCCCGGTACCTTCGATATGCGCCTGCCGGTTCGCGACGTTGTCGAACTGATTGGCCCATACCGCTCCGTGCGGATTGCTCTCGGCGAGCTGTTCAGCGATCCGCCCCGATATCTTCACGTAGTTGTTCGGGTCCTTGTAAGGAACCGCGGGCACTTGGATGAGCTCGGCACCAAGCAGCCGAAGCGCGTCCTTTTTCTCTTCGCTCTGGGTCTCGGGAATCACGATCACCGTGCGAAACCCCATCGCGTTACCCACCACCGCGAGCCCGATGCCGGTGTTGCCCGCCGTACCTTCAACGATCATGCCGCCCGGTTTGAGCAAACCACGTGCGATCGCGTCCTTCACGATGAACAACCCGGCTCGGTCCTTGACCGATTGCCCCGGATTCATGAACTCGGCCTTGCCCAGAATGGCACAGCCGGTGACTTCCGACGCCCGCCTCAGGCGGATGAGCGGCGTGTTTCCGATAACGGACTGGATGTCCTTTCTAATGTCCATACGATAATGTCCCGGGGAGCTAACGAACGTAGTGTTCCAAGGCATTGGGATCAAGGAGCGATCAGGCATTGTATGACGGCTCCGCTCGCGGCATTCTTCCAAAACATTCACTCCGCAGCGTAAGCTCACAACATGCAAGCCGTAAAAGAGTATCTTGAGGGACCGTTCCAGTCTGTTCATGGGTGGTGCATTCCGCACCTGTGGCAAGCGATCCAACCCATCCGCGAATTTCAGCGCACCAAGGCAGTCCCCAAGCCGGTAGCTGAAATCGGAGTCCATCGGGGCAAGTTTTTTATTGGGCTTGTGAAGACCGCCGAAGCGTCGAAGGGGAATTTGGCGATCGATATTTTCGAGAAACAGGAATTCAATCTCGACAAGTCAGGCGAGGGCAGCAGCGCGTCGTTCGAAGCGAAATTGAGGGAATGCGGTGTCGCGCGCGAGTCCGTAGAAATTCTCGTTGCAGATAGCCTTTCCCTGGGTGACGACGATCTGCACCGCATCCGGCAGAGTAGCGGTGAATTCTCGTTCTTCAGCATCGACGGATGCCATATGGCAGAACATACCTACAATGACGTGAAGATCGCGATGCGTCTTACGGCCCCGGAGGGGATCGTTTTTGTCGACGACTACTACCACCCCAATTGGCCAGGAGTTCAGGAGGGCGTGGCAAAGCTCTACTTCACCGAATTTCCGAAATTCGTTCCGCTGTGTTTCACCTCTGGAAAGCTTTTCCTCGCGCATCTCTCCTATCATGCGGCCTATCTGGACGTGATCGAGAAGTTCATCAGAACCAACCATCCCGACACCGGCATCAAGGTGGTAAAGAAATTCGGCTACGATTCGCTTGCCTTGGCTCCCAATTTCAAAACCGGACGTGTATTGATCTAGTCCATTCGCTTCGGAACCCGCCGAAGCAAGGCCCTCCGCATTACCAATGGAGCATGTTTGTGCGATTCCTGATCTGCCCCGGAATGGCGCGCGCGGGAACCACGTTCTTGTGGCAACAACTGAATAAGAACAGCGACATGTTCAACTTTTCGCGCAACCAGGAGGTTCGATATCTGAGCCGCCCGAAGGCGAGCTTTTTAGAATATCTGGAACAGTTTCACACGGCGGACCCAGACAAGATATTCCTCGATGTGTCGCCGATCTATTTGTATCGCGTGGACAACGTCCTAAAAAATCTCAAAGACATCCTCGCCGATCATCAAGTGAGCTTCGTCGTGAATATCCGCTCCCCGATGGAGCAGGCTTATTCTCTCTACCTTCATAGAATCCGCGGGCACATTTCGGTGCTTGGAGGGGCATCATTTAAGGGGGCCGGGCAGGAGTTGTTTGAGGCTCGCGCCATCAATCAATCCATCTTTGACAGTGATTCCTACTTTGCGGCTCGAAATCTCAAGATCGCCCCTTTCATCAAAGGGGTCATCGAGAATTTCGGCCGCGAGTCCTTGACGTTCATCGACTTCAATCGCGAATTCGGCACGGCGGGGCCCGCGGCCAAAGTCGAGAATCTGCTCCGCAAACCGCTACAAGAATTCGACTATTCGGAGCAGGTGAACCGCGGGGGTAACGCGCTTCCCTGGTATGTCTATGGTGGAGCGAAGGGCACGACATTCGAGTGGGAAGGCCGCACCTTTATTATCGATCCGCAGACGCTGGTCCTGATATCGAGCCGCATGCACACGCAAAGCTGGACCGGAGTCGACCCGATGCAAGCAGCCCAGGCGCTGAATGGCGCGGCCCTTTGGACCCGGTTCCTTCCCCGTGAACGGGTCGAAGAACGGTTCAATCGGCATTTCGCGAAGCAATGGCAGCGGCTTTCGGAGTTGCTGGAGTATGACTTCTTGAAGTCCGTGAACCACAAAGACATTGTAACGGCCCGGTCCTTCCCTCCGGACTATCTGGACGATGTTGAAGGGGTGACCGCTTCGCAAACCCGTCGGGGTCGAGGGAATAAAAAGCGAAAACGCCGCAGAAAGGCGAAACGGGTACGCATCTGACAAAACACGGTAGTCTTGACGACGCGCCCAATCTGCAGAACCTATCCGGACTGGACCACGAGCGTTATCGATGAAGTATGTGCTCCACATCGGCATGAACAAGACTGGCACCTCGACATTGCAGGTCTATCTCGGCCAGCACCGCGACGAGTTGCTGAAGCACGGCATCTGGTATCCCAATATCGGCCATTACGATAACGCCCACCACGGTGTGGCGGAGGCGATAAGGAAGGACGGAGATTTTGCCAAATTTGGCATCGATCCCGCGGCGCTAAAAACACCAAACATCCCCGCCGGTGTCACGGCCGTACTTCTGAGTTCGGAGAATTTTCACACACTTCGCAAAAAGATGGCCGGTGTCGTGGCACTCTTTCCGCCGGAGCAGACAGAGGTCATCCTTTATCTTCGAGAACACATTGCATATTTCGCGAGTTGGTATCAGCAGGACATTCAGGCTTCGCGAGGCCAGATCACTTGCTCATTCTATGAAAACGCACTGCTGCGTGGCTATCCCTATATGGACCTCATCCGCCTCTGGCAGGACGCATATGGAAAGAACTTGCAAGTCCGTGCCTATGACCGTAAGCTGTTGCTCGGCGGAGATATAGTCCAGGACTTCTTTTCTGCGGCCTTCAATATGGCCCCGCCCGTCGCTCGTACCCTTGAAGACAGCAATCCGAGCATCTCGGGGAATCTGCTGTTCCTGAAACTCGTCCTCAATCACCTGCTTACGACGGAAGAGAACTCGAAAGTCGTGGAAGAACTCAACGCTTTGGCCCGGTTGGACCCCAGATTCTCCGGCAGAATGCGGGTATCCAAACACGATGCAAGCCGCCTCGCATTTCAATACCGGGAAGACCGAAAGCAGCTGAAGCAGAAGTTCGGAATCGCCTTCCGCCCACCCGTCGATGGCGTAGAGGGAAATCTGGTGCCTGATTTCTCAACCTTGCGTGACGATGTCACGAAGATTTTGAAGGAAGCAAAATCGCGTGGATTTGCATTTTACGACATCTTCGCGCGGAAGCGTGCATTGATGTTTCCAGAAATTCTGGAAAGCGGCTAAGTGCGTATGAGTTCCCGGGGAAGCGCCAAACACGATGAGCGTGACGCAGAGCAAAGCCGTCCGCGGTGCGTTCTGCATATCGGCTCGGAAAAAACCGGCACAACGACGATTCAGCATTACCTGAGCAGACATCGCGAGCTCTTGCTGACATCTGGCTATTGGTATCCGAGGAGTTTGGCATACGAAGACGGGTTCGTGCATCGCAGGCTGAGCGACTTGGGCCGCGATCAAAAGGGAAGCCATGCCGAGGAAACCCGCGATGCGTTTCGACAAGAATATGAAACGGCCGTCGGCGACGGCGTGAAGACTGCAATCATTTCATCGGAGTTTTTGCACAGCCTCATCCGGACCCCGAAAGCAGTCGGCGCAATCAGAGATTTCCTCACTCCGTATTTTGAGAGTATTCGGATTGTCTACTATGCCCGCAGGCAAGACGAGCTTGCTGCGAGCATGCACTCAACTGCCATACGCGGCGGGCAGACAACCGAAAGCGCGTTGGCAATGTATGATGGCAAAGGCCATCACTACTTCGATCATCTGCAGGTTTGCGACCTCTGGGCGAGTGCTTTCGGTTGCGAAAATCTCGTTTGCAGAATCTTCGAACGGGATAAACTCGTAAACGCCGACATCGTTGACGATTTCGCCTCAATTGCCGGCTTCACGCCAGATACGGAGCGCGAAAAAATTTCCTCCAACGAGTCGCTTCCATTGGAAACCATGCGCGCGTTGATGATGTTCAATGGCTCCCGCCATCGCAAGAATAAGGAATTCAGGCGGGTTCTGATAGCAAAGGGACGGCGACGTGGGGGGAAGCGCGTGCCGATGATGACCAAGTCAGAGGCGAGCGAATTCCTCGATCGGTTCAACGATAGCAATGCGCGGTTTTTTCAGAAATATGTCGATCCTTCGCTGGCGAAGAACTTCTCTCGGGATTTCTCTCGCTTTCCCGATGAAATTCCGCCGGTGTCTGCGGAAGAATTGCTGGAATTCATGTTCGGCAAAGACGCATAAACCAACGTCTCAATCCCGGCCGATCATTCCGAGCAGATCAGCCATTTTTGATCTTCTTTACGGGATGGATGGCTCCCCGGGCCGGGATCGAACCAGCGACCAACGCATTAACAGTGCGTCGCTCTACCACTGAGCTACCGAGGATCACCAAGCCCGTTCTCTACCGTGTCCCGTCCGGTATGGCTATATCAATTTCGATACCGCCGAACCGATTTTGAGCAATGAACGAAGCGAGGGCGTAGGCTGTGGTTCGGCAGCTATTCGATCCGGCTTCGCCGGTCGCGGTTTCTCAGTACGCGGCTTGGGTGCGGGTTGCTGCTTGGCGGAATGCTCTGGTTCCTGCCGATACGGGGTCTTTGAATGTTGCCGCACGGTATCATCGTGCTGTCGATCGATTTCCATCCCTTGCGCCATGCCCGTCGTCGTTTTGACACCTGGTGGGAAGGTCGCGGCAGAAGCGTACCCGGCCGGAACAAGAAAAAAGGGCCGGGTGGTTAGCCCGGCCCCAAGGCGTTGGGTAATGGTGGGGTGTCTTCAAGGGAAGACGATCAGAGGTTGACCCAATAAGGTTAATAAAAGCTTAACAGAAACGAATCAGTGGGTTAGAGGGAAGGTCGAGGGGGCTTGCCGAGCACAACTCGGAGCAGCCGGTGCGCTTTCTTCGGCGCGACAGCCTTCTCTCGTTTCGCGAGTGAAGGTTGGAGGCCACGCCCGGAATTGAACCGGGGTTCGCGGATTTGCAGTCCGCTGCGTCACCACTCCGCCACGTGGCCTCAAGACGGACGCGGCCTATATCAGACCAAAGGCGCCGCCGCCAATGCCTCGTTGTCAGTTTCCAGGGGCACCAGTATAAGCCGCGCGACCCCAGAAGCGTTCGACTCGCCATGTCCACATTTGCCGCACAACGCCTGAACATGATTGACGCGCAGGTGCGCACAAACGACGTCACCGACCCGCGCATCCATGAGGCGATGGGCGCGGTGCCGCGCGAGCATTTTGTCCCGGCGGCCAAACGCGCGCTGGCCTATGCCGACATACCCGTAGAAGTATCGCCCGGACGCTATCTTCTCGATCCCCGCACGTTTTCCAAATTGCTGGCGCTCGCGGATGTGCAACTTCAGGACAAGATTCTCGATGTTGGCTGCGCCACTGGCTATTCGTCAGCCGTGCTTGCACGCCTGGCACAAAGTGTGATCGCCCTGGAAGAGGACGCCGACCTCGTACGAATCGCCTCCGAACTGCTGCCGGCCACGGGCGGCAGGGCAGTTGTAACGCAGGGCCCTCTCAACCAGGGATTCAAGCCAAAAGCTCCCTACGATGTGATTTTCGTGAATGGCGGCATCGCGGCACCACCGGAAATGCTGCTGTCGCAACTCGCCGAGGGTGGCCGCCTGG
>JABDGM010000117.1:0-7121 GCA_013286045.1 Planctomycetota bacterium
ACGTTCGCCGCCAACGCCGCGCTCAAAGCGACGCAACAAGCAGTCCATCTGAAGCAATGGGTGCTCGCCGACGACAGCGGCCTGGCGGTCGATGCCCTGCGAGGCGCGCCAGGAGTCTACTCCGCCCGTTACGCCGGCCCAAACGCCATCGACGAGGCAAACAACGCACGCCTGTTGGCAGAACTAGGCAGCACACCGCTCGAGAAACGCACAGCCCATTACGTGTGCCACGTAACGCTGGCCGATCCTGACGGCATAGTTCGCGCCGAAAGCCACGATGAATGCCACGGCCGCATCCTATTCAAGGCGTCTGGCACCAACGGATTCGGCTACGACCCACTCTTCGAAGTTATCGAATATCACCGCACATTTGGCGAGCTGGGGCCGGCCGTCAAACGCGCCATAAGCCACCGATCGCGAGCCCTGCGGACAATCTTGCCCCAAATCGTCGCGCTCAGCGGTGCCTCTCTCAGCCAATAGCAGCCGGCTAGTTGGCTCACTAAACTATAAGAGCCTGGACGGCGTGAATGATCGCCGGTCCAGGCTCAATGAGAGAGGAGAAATGAATACGCGAAATTTACTCCGATTGGCCTCCTGTCGCAAGCACTTTATGTACACCTGCGGCATTTCCCCAAGTCAATTCTGGCGATTTGTACTGCCGGCGATAATTTGGGTAATCCTGGTTCGTCCGACGCCGACTCGCGCCGCCGATTCGTCAACGCCGGCCGAGTGGACGAAGGCCAACATGAGTTCGCTCGTGGAGCTCTATCGATTTCTGCACCAAGCTCCGGAACTGTCGGAGAAGGAAAAAGAAACCTCTGCACGCATGGCCAAGGAACTCCAAGACCTTGGCATCGATGTCACCACGAACGTCGGCGGCTACGGCGTCGTTGGCGTTCTGAAAAATGGCCCAGGCAATGTGTTACTGCTTCGAGCCGATATGGACGCCCTCCCCGTTACTGAGCAAACCGGCCTGCCCTACGCCTCCAAAGTCCACATCGAAGACACGCACGGAGCCACCGTTTGCGTGATGCACGCTTGTGGCCACGACGTCCACATGACCAACCTCGTCGCCACGGCTCGCTACCTGGCAAGCCATCGCGACATCTGGTCTGGAACTATCGTCTTCGTTTTTCAACCCGCCGAAGAAGTCGGCGGCGGCGCCGATGCCATGATCAAAGACGGCGTCTTGGCGCGGTTCCCGCGCCCAGATTACGCCGTGGCATTTCACGATTCCGCCGATGTCCCCACTGGCGAGATGAATTACTTTCCCGGTTACGCGCTCGCCAACGTGGATAGCGTGGACATCGTGATCAAAGGCCGCGGCGGACACGGCGCGAGCCCCGAAACGACTATCGACCCCATCGTGATTGCCGCCAAACTCGTGCTCGATTTGCAAACGATCGTGAGCCGCGAAGTGAAGCCGATTGATCCGGCGGTCGTGACCGTAGGTTCGATCCACGCCGGCACGAAACACAACATCATCTCAGACGAGTGCCGCCTGCAGCTGACGCTTCGCAGCCTGTCGCCACAAGTTCGCAAGCAATTGCAAGACGCCGTGCGCCGCAAAGCACTGGCAGCCGCCGCAAGCGCCGGCGCCCCAGAACCCACCGTGGAAATCTCCGAAGGCACGCCGGCACTTTTCAACGATCCGCAACTCACCAAACGTCTTACGACCGCCCTGAAAAAGCAATTTGGCGATGACAAAATCAAGGAAGGCGAAGCGGTGATGGGCGGCGAGGATTTTGGCCGCTTCGGCTCGACCGGCGTGCCAATCTGCATGCTCCGGTTGGGCGCAGTCAACCAAAAGCGCCTGGATGAGTTCGCTGCCAAACATGTTCCCCCGAGCTCGCTGCATTCGCCGCTGTTTTACCCCGACATCGAAGAAACGCTCATGATGGGCGTCCCGGCAATGGTGACCTGCGTCACCGAGCTGCTGCCAAGAAAATAGCCGCTTACAAGTGGTGTCGTTGCAATGGAATTATCACGGCGAAGGTTGATCCTCGGGGCATGGCTGCTCGGTTACGTGACCCTACTGTCGACAATTATTATTACCATGGTTTACGAGCGGGCTTCCGTACTTAGTGGGTATTCAACCCAGCCGGAACTCACAGCGTGGCAAAATTGGCGCGAAGATGAAAAACAGCGCCAGACGGATCCCGGCCCCGTCATTCGGAAAGTCCCCACTAGCGAAGAACCGCCCGCCCTCGTCTTGATGCGCGACTATTTCAAAGTTTCGCTCTTCGGCGCCACGTTCTTCACTTCACTGCTTTACTGGATCATGGCTTGGTTCGTGACGGGCGCGATGGGCGCCCCCGCAAAGTGACCGCCGTATGGGTTCAACCATCATTAGTCTGACTTCGCCCAGCGAGCCGCAATCCTTCGCGGCAGGTTCCCTCCGCTGGCGATCCTGGCCGCTGGTCGATCAACTTGCATGGTCATGGCTGATCCCGGTCGGAATCGCGCTCGTGGGCCTGTTCGTCTTCTGGCAAGGCGGCAGCCCGCCCCTGGCCATTGCAGCAATGATCGTCACGACGATTTCCATCTGGCCGATGTGGATGCCAACGACTTTTGAAGTCACGTCGCTGGGTTTGCGCCGCAAAACGCCGCGGCGAATTCGCTTGATCCCGTGGCAAGCAATTCACGCTTATCAACTGCGAACCACAGGCGTCATGCTGTTTCAGCAACCAGATCCGTCGCGACTCAACGTGCTAAGCGGTCTTTTCGTTCCTTATCCACGCGATGCGGATGAACTCGTAGTCGCGCTTAGGCTCTATGTCTCCCATGCGACTGAGTTGCCGCGGTAGGCGAGACTCCTTTCAATTCAAAACTCAACTCCGGCGCGACGCCAGCCTCGGATCGAGCGCGTCCCGTAAACCATCGCCGAGGAAGTTAAGCGCATAGAGTGTCACTCCCAGAGCAAGGCTGGGGTACACAATCAGCCACCAGTAGATCTTCACCGGCGTGATCACCTTAATGCCTTCATTGGCGAGCAATCCCCACGACACATCTGGCGGCTCCACGCCCAACCCCAGGAACGATAAGAACGCCTCGAACAGCATCACACGCGGAATCGTGAGCGTGAGATATACGATCACCACGCTCAATAAATTCGGCAAAATGTGCAGCGCAATTATTCGCGTCTGGCTCGCTCCCAACGCCTTCGCCGATTCGATGAACGGCTCCGTGCGCAACGATATCACCTGCCCACGTACGACGCGCGCCATGGTCAGCCAATAAATCGCCCCTACGACGAAGTAAAAAATCGTGATGCGGTCGATTCCCATATCCTGCAGTCGCGACTTGATTTTCTCGTCGCTGAGAACGGTGATGATGAAAATCACGACGAAGATGAACGGAATCGAATACAAAATATCCACGAACCGCATCATCACTTCATCGAGCCAACCGCCGACATAACCCGACACCGCGCCATACGTCACGCCAATCAGCAGCGAAACGAGCGTCGCGACGATACCCACAACGATCGAAATCCTCGCCCCCCAAAACACCCGCGAAAGCAGGTCTCGACCGAACTCATCTCGCCCTGCGAACGACGCCAGATTAATGTCGCCAAACACGTGAGACCGCACACGAATCATCCAACGACTAATCGCGCCCACCGTCGGATACCCGGCATCCCGATAGGGCCGGAGTAGAATGTTTTCCATCTCCAGCGTTATCTTGTTGGCTTCACGCTTATCCGCTGAAGCCAGCTTCTGCTCTAGCTCCGCAATGCGACTCTGCGACTCCTCGACCGACTTCCAATCGAAGTCATACGTCCTTTCGAACAGCGGCGAGAACTTCGGCGGCTCGTACTGTAGATTCGTATGGTGCTTATCCGGTGGCGCCAGCGGCAACAGCGGCGTGAATAACGCCAGCGCCGTGATAGCGATGAGCGTACCCAAGCAGACCATGGCCATGCGATTTCGACGCAGCCGACGCCACGCATCCCGCCCGAGCGACACCCCCGTCGCCGATTTCTCGGCCGCCGTGGTGAGCGTAATCGATAAATCTTCGGGCTGAGACATGTTTCCGCGCGGACGCACTTCCTGCTGAGAGCTACTTCAATTCGACCCGCGGATCCAAAATCCCATACGACAGGTCAACAATAAAATTCATCGTGTAAAGCAATACCGTGTAGAGTAACACCAGCCCCATTGCGAGCGTGAGATCGCGCTGCAACGCCGCCTGCACGAAGTGCCACCCGAGCCCGGGAATCGCGAAAATCTTTTCGATCACAACCGAGCCCGTGAGAATGCCCGCGACGGCAGGTCCCAAATACGAAACAACGGGCAATAGCGCGGTCGGCAGCGCGTGCCGTATTGCAACCATGAACTCACTCAGCCCTTTCGCGCGGGCCGTGCGAACGTAGTCTTGCGACAACGCATCGAGCATGCCGGTCCGCGTGATGCGCGCGATTTCCGCGGCATAAGCCAATCCCAAGCAAAGTGATGGCAAAACAAGCTGCCGCAGCGTCCCCCAACCTGCTGCCGGGAAAATCGGAATCACGAACACAAACAACATGATCGCCAGCCCCGCCACGACGAAGCTTGGTATCGCGATACCCACCGTCGCCAGTGACATCAGCGAAAAGTCGGCAATCGACCCACGGTAAAGTGCCGAGACAATTCCCGCACTCAACCCCAGCACAATGGCAAAAAACAACGCAAAAATTCCCAGCGACGCCGAAATCGGCAACCCCTCTTTGATCACCTGGTTCACGCTGAAATCCTGCAGCCGGCTGCTCATCCCGAGATCGCCGGTAAGATCGCGGCTGAGATCAAACGTGTATTGCTCGTACCACGGCAAATCGGTTCGGTAACGATGCTTGAAGTTCGCCTCAAGCTCCGGCGGCAAGTTCCGCTCGGCCGAATACGGCCCGCCCGGGACGGCGAGCATCAACAAAAAAGACACCGTGAATACGACCCACAACGTAACTACCAACCCCAATAACCGGCGAACGAAAAACCACGTCACTTCACCGGCTCCATGTATTCATTGGGGCGTGGGTCATCTTGTTTCACGCTGCGGTCGATCCAAATATCGCGAATCGGGTGAACGTCTTGCAAGGTGTTGTAAAATCCGCGCACCCACGGGCGAACCATGTTCCGCGACACATAGAAGTAGACCGGAATAATAGGCTGCTCGTCCATGAGCATTCGCTCGGACTTTTCCAACAGCTCCATCCGCTTGGTCTTGTCGACTTCCGTCGCCGCGTCGGATATCAGCTTGTCGTACTCAGGATTGGCAAAGCCCGTGTTGTTGTTTTCGCCACCGGTGACGAACATATCCGCGTACGTATTCGGGTCCATGTAGTCGCCCACCCACGCTCGGCGAGCCACCGTGAATTTCAATTGTTGAATCGAATCCTGGTACGACCCCCACTCTTCATTTCGCAGCGTCGCCGTGATTCCCAGGTTGTTTTGCCACTGCTTCCGAATTAGCTCGGCAATCGCTTGATGTGCCTGGTCGGTGTTGTAGAGAATTTCAATCCGCGGAAAGCCCTGCCCCTCCGGAAAGCCCGCCTCGGCCAGCAATTTCCGAGCCGCCGCCGGATCGAACGGCTTGCACTCCTGCTTGTGATAGCCGGGCATCGAAGGCGGCACCAAACTGTACGCGGGTATTTCGCCGGCGCCGGTCGCCACGCGCGTGACCTCCTCGCGATCGATCGCCATCGACAGCGCCTGCCGCACGCGCTTGTCATCAAGCGGAGGCCGCGTCGTGTTCAGCAGAAAATAATACGTCGTAAGCTGCGGCGCAGGATTAAGATCGTTCCGCGGCTCCTTGAGCAGCTCCCGCAGCACCTCGGCGGGCGGCACGGTATCCCAGTCGACCATCCGGGTCATGTAGAGATTAAACGCCGTCGTCCGATCATCGACCGATAGCGCATCAACAACATTCAGCTTCACATTTTCGCGATCCCAATAAGTATCGCTGCGCACAAGTCGCACTCGATCCCGAAGCCGGCGCGCGACCATTCGGAACGGCCCGTTCGTCACGATATGCTCGGGCCGCAGCCAATCCGGCGAACCGTATTTCTCCACGCACGCTTGATTCACCGGCGCGAGCGGGTAGTACGCCAGCAGATCAAGAAAATAAGGCGTCGGGTTCGTCAACCGAAGCTCGAGCGTGTAGTCGTCGATCACCTTCAGCCCAACTTCCCGAAAGTCGAGCAACACCTGCCGGCATCGCTCAACATCTTTCGGCACACGATCGGTCGCCTCTGCAACCTTGAACCGCCGTTCCTTGCCGTCGATTTCCACCACAAAGATATCTTGCTTCGGCTCGGCGTCGTCGCCTTTTGCCGCAGTCGCGTTCGACTTCGCCGCGCTCGCCTCCCTGCGGACCAGCTTTCCCAGCAGCAGCTCACCGCGAACCGTGTTAGGCACACCTGCTGCAAGATTCATTTCGATTTCGACCGGATCGCCCGCCGCAAGCTCGCTGGCAAGCGTGTACTTCTTTCCATTTACGAGATACCACCCTTCGTACGCATAGCGCGAGTACGTGAGCGGATCCAACAGCCGCCGAATGGAATAGGAAAAATCGCGGGCCGTCACCGGCTCGCCATTCGACCAGCGGGCATCATGGCGAAGATGAAACGTATACACACGGCCATCCTCGGAAATCTCCCACTTCTCCGCCGCCCCCGGCGCGAAGTGCGTGTCCTTCGGACTCTGCCTCCCAAGCCCTTCGAACAGCGATTGAATGATCCGCATCTCCGGCTGCCCCGTCGCCAGCGCCGGATCGACGGTCGCAATTTCCGTTTCATTCGTGAACGAAAAATCCGCCGGCGCCAAACGACTGCCGTACACGGCCCAAGCCACTGCCGCCAATCCAGTGACGACCATCACGATAAGAAATACGGTGCGACCGAACATGAAAGTAATTTAACGGGACAAGGTGCGAATGGCCATCTACAATTCGTTACGCAAGTTGTGAAGTTTGGATCATATACGCCGGTTATTGATATGCCCGATTTCGTTCACGAACGCCACAAACCGCCACGCGAGCTTGCCCGACCGCGCGAAATCGTCGTCGTCTGTGCTCCGCTGCGAAGTAATATCAACCTATCTCGAATCGCCAGAGCCGCCGGCTGTTGCGGTATCACGCGCCTGATT
>JABDGM010000117.1:7131-9036 GCA_013286045.1 Planctomycetota bacterium
CGGGGTGGCGTCTGCACGCTATCCCGCTCGTTCTGTTTTGATGGTGAGAATCTGCCTTGTTCTCCGGCTGTTGCGGTATCACGCGCCTGATTTGCTGCGGCCCCGGTAAGCTCGATCGCAAAATCGCCCGCGACGCCGCCGACACACTCCAAATCGAATCGCACCGGACGCTCGAGCCGGTGTTAAAAAAGTTGCGCGAAGAAAACTACCGCCTCGTCGGTTTAGAACAAACCAGCAATTCCCACGATCTGCACCACTTCGAGTTCGCCCGCCGGACGGCACTGGTCATCGGTAACGAACGCACCGGCCTGACGGACGACGCCCTGGCTCTTCTCGACGACGTGGTCGAAATCCCCGTCTGGGGTCTACCCTTCAGCTACAACGTCGCGACGGCCACCGCGATGACGCTCTACGAATACTGCCGGCAGTTTCCCGAAGGATGATAGAGCCTACTTCCCACTAGTCCGCGGCGCAACGATTGTTCGTCCCACAATTTTCCCTGCCAAAATTTTCTCCACCCGATCCGGCAATTCATCAAACGTTATCTCATCCGCAATCTCATCAAGTTGCGAAATCTTCCACGCCCTCGACAACTTCTCCCACATCTGCATCCTCTCCGGCCGCGGGCACTTCGCCGAATCGATCCCGGCCAGCGTGATGCCCCGCAGAATGAATGGATACACCGACGTGTTGAAATTCATGCCCGCCACGAGTCCACAAGCTGCGACGCAACCTCGGTAGTCGACCGCCCGCAACAGCGTCGCGAGCGGATTGCCGCCGACCGTATCCACCGCCGCAGCCCAACGCGCAGCCAGCAACGGTCGATCGGTTTTATCGTCGACATCATCGCGACCCAGCATCTTCTTCGCCCCGAGCTTTCGCAGCCAATCATGATGCTCCGCCTTGCCGGTAACCGCTTCCACCTCGTAACCAAGCTTCGCGAGGATGGCGACCGAAAGCGACCCCACGCCGCCAGTCGCGCCGGTAACAACCACTGGCCCGCGCTCCGGCTCAATCCCGCGCTCGACAATCGCCGTAACGCACTGGGCCGCTGTGAAACCCGCGGTGCCGTAAATCATCGCATCGCGAACCGTGAGGCCTTTCGGAAGCGGCACGATCCAATCGGCTGGCACACGCACAAATTCCGAAAAGCCGCCCCAATGTCCGGCGCCGAGATCGTATCCCGTGACAAGCACTTCGTCGCCCGGATTGAAATTCGGCGATGAACTTTCCGCAACGGTCCCGGCACAATCAATCCCGGGAATGTGCGGCAGCGATCGCACTACGCCGGGATGCGCTTGCGTCGCGAGCGCGTCCTTGTAGTTCAGCGAAGAGTACGCCACGCGAATCAACACATCGCCGGGCGGCAAGTCGGCAGTCGAAATGCGTTCGACGTTGGCAGACACTTTTCCGTCGACTTCCTGGTTGCGGCGGTCTGCCATGTTTGCGGAATGTGAGCGTGATTATTGCCAATAGGCGAGCGTGTGAGTTTGACGGCCATCGGTTTCGGCAGATAATTTAGGCGCGCAGCTCTCGTACACGATTTCTGATCGGAGGTTTCGTCATGGCGGTTCAAACGTCGGAGGAATTGGTCCAAATGAAGTGCAAGCCGTGTGAGGGCGGTGTTGAACCGTACTCGGCGGAGGAGGCTCGCGAGCAGTTGAAGCAATTGCACCGGTGGCGGATTACGCACGATGGCCAGCGAATTCGCAAGGATTGGGTCGTGAAGAACTTCATGGCTGGAATGGATTTTTTCAATCGCTGCGCGAAACTGGCCGAGGCGGATGGGCATCATCCGGGTTTGCACATTGAAGGTTATCGCAATGTGTCGGTCGAATTGTGGACGCACGCAATTGGTGGGCTGTCCGAGAACGACTTTATTCTCGCGGCGAAGATTGACGCGCT
>JABDGM010000118.1:0-141 GCA_013286045.1 Planctomycetota bacterium
ACAAGTTGCTGCCGGCGTTGCGGGAACAGTTTAATCCGGAAGTGGACGCGGCGCTCGTGCGGCTAGCGTCGCAAGCGAGCGAGACGCAGCAAGCGCTTGAAATCATTGCCCGAGGGATTGGACGGGATTGCATTTCTATTC
>JABDGM010000118.1:151-8902 GCA_013286045.1 Planctomycetota bacterium
AGTGCAAGGAATGGGATATCGGGAGTGGCGAGTGCTAGCTGACCTAGTGAATGGAAAACGGCAGACCGTCAATTTGCCTGGCAATGTGCGAGCGTGTCGAGCCGGGGATTGGCTGATATTGAAACGGGGCAACTTATCTTGACGGTGGATCACTCAATTCTCTACGATTTGCCGCCCAAACTGCGCAGACAAGGCAACTTACAACTTCGCAACCCGCAACGCGCGTTGTTGACTTGGTGACGACGCGCCGAGAGCGCTCTGCGTACGTTCGTGGCATGATGCCTCGATGGCTTGGATGTAAGGACGACGTCCATCTTTACTCATTTGATCAACACGTGCTGGGCGCTGTGCAAATGGTGTCTGCTGCTCACCTTCGTGGGCGTGCTGGCGGTGGGTGGCTATCTGTATTTCAAACTCGACGATGAGATTCGTCGGCAGGTGGAAGTACTCGTCGGCAATCACTATCGCGATTTCAAAGTGCACGTCGGAAGCGCGAGGTTCGATCCGGATCGCGGAATTGCGATCGATGATTTGAGTCTTACGCCGAAATCGTCCGAGGGCGGTTCCGAGGAGCCGATACTTACTATCGGCGAAATGTATTTGGCGGGGGATTTGCGTATCGAGCAGTTGCTCACAAACCAAATGCATATTTCGGATGTAGTGATTCGCCACGCGAAATTGCGAATGGTGCGTTCGGTCGATGGCCGATGGAATTCCGCGGCTCTATTCCCGCTGCCACACTTTAGTGACGAAACGCCGCGCATCTCGATCGAGGATGCGGGCGCGACGATTGAGTGCGCCGCGGCCGCTGGCGCGAAGCCTTGGACGCTTCAGGGAATGAATTTGCAGCTGGTTCCCTTGCCATTGGCCGCCGGCCAGCCAAGCAATGCAGCGCACTTTCAAATCGAGGGCACGACGAACGGCCTGCCTGCGCGTGAATTCAAGCTGACTGGTCAAGTTGGCGGCGACGGCTTGTTGGACGTGACAGCGACCGCAGCGGGTGTCGATATTTCGCCAGCGCTCGTCAAAAATCTGCCTTCCAGTATCGCCGACCGCCTGTCAGGGATGGACTTCGCGGGCCAGGGCGACGTTTCGTTACATCTGAAGCGGATGGACGCGAAATCGCAAATGGACTGGTCGTCTGCATTCAAGGTGGATCGCGGCCGATTTGCATTCAAGGGTGACGGAGGAGGATTGACTCAACCCGTGCTGCCCGACCCGCTGACCGAAGTTTCTTTCGAAGGTACCGCGGATTCGAAAAGACTTTCGATCAAAAGAATGGATGCGAAATGCGGGCCGGCGAGTTTAGCGTTATCGCTGGACCGTACGGGCTGGGCCTCGGACGCGCCGGCCGCCATGTCGATGAAGATAGTTGACTTTCAGCTGAGCGAGCGATTGAAGGCGACGCTGCCGGAGTCGATGGCTCGAGTTTGGCAGCGCTACCGGCCGATTGGTTCGGTAGACGCGGACGTTCGTTTAACGTTCGACGGGAAGGTCTGGAAGCCGTCGGTGGCAGCCACGTGCCGAGGACTTTCGTTGACGGACACCGAGAAGTTTCCGTACATCGTCGAGCAGACGACGGGGAAAATCAGTTATCAGCCTACTAGTGAGAATGCTCCCGATCGATTGCGGCTTGATCTAACCGGATTAGGCGGTGGCCGGCCGATCAAAATCGCGGTTGCGCTAACGCACGTAGCGCCCGGAGATGCGCAAGGTCCAGAAATGGGTGAGGGAGTCGCCAAAGGCGACGAGTCGGCTCTCGATTCGAGTTATACGGCCGGATATCGCGGTGTGCGCTATGGGCGTGGAGGTCAGGCGAGTCAGAGCAATCCGATCGGGTACATCGACATTTCAGGCGCCGATATTCCGTTGCACGATCAATTAATCGAAGCACTGCCGCCAAAGGCGAAGGATTTGGTTCGCTCATTGCAAGGCGAAGGCTCGATCGACTTCCGCTTCCGCGCGGAGTGGAAAGAGCTCGGCCAACGTCAGGCTGAGGTATCCCAGGATATACAACTTAAGGATTGCCGGATTCGGTTCATGCCGTTTCCGTTCCCGTTGCAGCACGTGCATGGGCTTGTGACCGAAAGAAATTCGCAGTGGACGCTGCAAGATGTAGAAGCGCGCGGAAACAACGATTCGACGATCGTGAAATGCCGAGGTGGTGTCGTGCCGCACGACTCGGGGTGCGAAGCGGATTTAACGATCGACGCGACGAACGTTCCATTGGATGACAGCCTGAAGCAAGCTCTTACGCCGCCGCAAAAGGTTTCGAGCGGCTCGACGGAGTCGACCGCGGGGTTAATGACCGCTGCTTTGAGCCAAAAGTTTTCCGCGTGTCAACAAGCTTGGGACGAATTGAATCCCCGCGGCAGTATCGACCTGTCTGCGCACATAACCAGGCAGCCAAACGAAATTGAGCCAAACGTAGAGATTACTTTGCGGCCGGGTGAGCAGACCGTCTCGATCGAGCCTCGCGCACTGCCCTATCGGTTGGAGAGTTTGAAGGGGGTTGCGACGTATAAGCGTGGACAAATCGAGTGGCATGGAATTAGCGCGCAGCACGACAGATCGGTGTATTCAGTCGAGTCGGGTAGCTGGAATGCTACGGGCGACGGGGGTTGGCAGTGCAATTTGTCGAACGTGAACGTCGATCGCTTGGTGATTAACCGCGACCTGCTGCCCGCGCTTCCTGCAGATGCTCAATCAGTCGTCGACAGGTTGCAGCCGAGCGGCACGATTGGACTGTATAACGGTAATCTGCAATTTGCGAAGGGGCCGCAGTCGAACGCGATATCGTCGACATGGGACGTGAGTTTGGAATGTCAGCAAGCTTCAATTCAAGGGGCTGTTCCGCTGCAAGGCATCAACGGCGGCATTCGGTTGATGGGCAAAAGCGATGGGCACACGGCATACGCAAGTGGTGAGCTGGCGCTCGACTCGGTGGCCTGCAAAGAAATTCAATTGACGAACGTGCACGGTCCGTTTTGGGCTGATGCGAAAAATTGCTTCATCGGAGAACCGGCTTGCCGGCAACTTCAGCAACAGCCGCGGCGCCTGGTGGCGGATGCCTATGGAGGCACGTTGGCGACGAATATTGAATTCGTGCACGACGTTAACCCGGCTTACAAAATCGACGTGCATCTCGGCGGTGCGAATCTCGGTCGCTTTAGCCGAGAGCGACTAGGCGGGCCGATCGAAATGAATGGCACGGTATCAGGAACGCTTGCTGTATCGGGAACTGGCACTTCGATGCAGACGCTGCACGGCGGCGGAGAGTTGCACGTTGTCGACGGCAACATCTATCAGCTGCCATTGTTGGTCGCGATGCTTAAGGTGCTTAGTAACCGAACGCCCGACTCGACGGCGTTCAACCGGTGCGATATGCAGTTTGGGATCCAGGGCGAACACATCCACTTCCAGCATCTCAATTTGCTTGGAGATGCGGTCAGCCTGTACGGGAACGGCGAAACGGACACGAACCGCAAGCTGGATCTCGTGTTCTATAGTTTGATTGGACCCGCAGACGTACCGGTTCCATTGTTGAAAACGATTGTTGGCCACCTGAGCCAACAATTCTTGCAGTTGAAAGTCGTCGGCACGCTGGACGATCCCAAGATCGAGAAGAAAGCGTTGCCCATGGCGAACGATATGCTCGCACAAATTCAATCGGAAATTCACGATGGGGCGGCGACCATGACACCTTCCACGGCATCGCGCGAAACGAAGAACGCGGCGCAGTGAGGTAGGAGCGTAGCCATGACCATGGTTCCCTTAGGCAGCCTGCTAAGCAGCACCGCCGGCACGGCATTGTCGCAGACTAGCGGAAGTGAAACCGAGCGCGCTCAGAAAGACGCGCTCACTCAGCGGCGTGGGATGGACGCCGCGCAGCACGCCGAGCAGTCGTCTGGCATCGGCCAGACGGAACAAGATCAGCAGTCGTCGGAACGGGATGCCGATGGTCGCAGATTGTGGGAAAACCCCGTCGGCGCGAAAAAGGCTCAGCAGACGGCAGAAGAAATTGACGTCGAGGCGCGGCAGAGCAAGGACGCGACCGGGCAATCGGGCACGCAACTTGACCTGACGGGTTGAACCCGGTAGTTGTTGGGGCATCTACTTCATCGCGAGTTGAACGCGGCGCTCGGCCGCTTTCCCCCAACTGACTATCGATCGACGACATGCGCTTTACCAAAATGCACGGGGCTGGCAACGACTACATATATGTCGACTGCTTTGCGCAGCCTGTTCCTACGGATGTTCCCGAACTCGCAAGGCAGATATCCGATCGTCGCTTCGGCGTCGGTGCGGACGGCCTCATTCTCGTCTGCCCTTCGGAGCGTGCCGACGCGGAAATGCGGATGTACAACGCGGATGGTTCGTACTCCGAGATGTGCGGAAATGGCATTCGGTGCGTGGCGAAGTACGTCTACGATCACGGGATCAAGCGAAGCAATGAGCTGAAAATCGAAACCGCCGGGCGGGTGCTATCGCTCGAATTGGAAGCGACGAATGGGCTTGTAGAGCGCGTTCGCGTCGACATGGGCGAGCCGATCTTGCTTCCAGCAGAAATACCGACGACACTGCGGTCCGCCATGGATTCAAAAGGCCCTGTGGTCGATGTGCCGCTGAGTGTGAATGGGCGCGAATTTCCAGTCAGTTGCGTGTCGATGGGCAACCCACACTGTGTCGTGTTTGTGGAAGAGGCTACTGACGATTGGGTGTTGAACATTGGCCCGCGAGTTGAGGTCGATTCTCATTTTCCGAAGCGAGTCAACGTTGAGTTTGTAGAAGTCCTTAGTCGCAACGAGCTGCGCCAACGAACTTGGGAGCGTGGTTCGGGCGAGACGTTTGCTTGCGGAACGGGGGCCTGCGCGGTCACGGTGGCCGGCGTGCTATCCGGCCGCACCGAGCGGAAGGTCACGATTCATTTGCGTGGGGGCGATCTGTCGATTGAATGGAATGAAGGCGACAACCACGTGTATAAGACGGGCCCTGCAGAGGAAGTATTCAGCGGTGAGTGGCGTAATTGACCCCTAGCGCTTTATCGCTGGCGGCGAGCTAGATATCGACGCGTTATTTGCATGGATGCGAAATTGGACCAAGAGAACGCAAACCCGAGGCGGGGACTGCCGCCATTTTTGCTTAAGACAGCGGGGCTGGCGGCCGCGGCTGGCATTCGGGCTTGGATGAACACGCTCGATTATCGGGCAGTATTCTATGACCATTCGGTTGACCCGGTGGCGTGCGTGGGACCGCCGCGGATCTATATCTTTTGGCACGAGAATATTCTTATTCCTTTGCATTTGCGTGGGCATTGTCACTTGGCGATGCTGTTGAGCCAGCACGGCGACGCTGAAATTCTGGCGCGCGTGGCGCATTACATGGGCTTCGATTGCGTACGAGGCTCGACGTATCGGGGCGGTGCGAAAGCGCTTCGGGAACTCGCCCAGCGTAGCCGGCGGCAGCATCTTACGATCACACCCGATGGGCCTCGCGGGCCGCGCCGGCAGCTTGCATTGGGTCCCATCTACCTTGCTTCTCGGCTGAGGATGCCGCTCGTGCCGATAGGGTTTGGCGCCGATCGTCCATGGCGCGCGAAAAGTTGGGACCGATTTGTAGTGCCGCGACCATTCTCACGGGCGCGTCTTATACTCGGGCCTCCGCTAGAATTTCCGCCAGATTTGGACCGCGCGCAAATTGAAGAATGCCGGCAGCGGGTTGAGCTGTTGATGACTGATTTGACAAACGAAGCAGAAGCCTGGGCGACGGCGGGGACGCGAAAAGTTGGAGAGGTCGCGATCCGGCCGCAATTCGCGGCGATGCCGAGGAGGTCGGAAGAGGTGAATCGTACTCTTACCTCGACGCTTTCTATTGCCAGCGAAGCCGCCTGAGTTCCGGCGAATCGACGCGGGCGCGAGTAGGTGGTATTCTGTGCTGCGGCCCACCATTCTTCGGGTTGGCTCCTAGACATCGCACCCTATTTTTCTCTGCATCTTGCGCTCAGCAGCGACCACGACCGTTCAACAGACGCTGACCGTTGCTCAATTGACGGCTCAGATCAAGGATTCGCTGGAAGGCGGTTTTCCGAATGTTTGGGTGACCGGCGAGATATCCAATTTTTCGCGGCCGCAATCGGGGCACGCCTATTTCACGTTGAAGGACGACCAGGCGCAGATTCGGGCCGTGATGTGGCGGTCGGCGGCCGCACGACTGAAGTTCGAGATGGCCGACGGACTCGATGTTATCTGTCATGGGCATCTTGATGTTTACGCGCCGCGCGGCAGCTACCAATTGGTTGTGGACGAATTGCAACCGAAGGGATTGGGGGCGCTCGAGCTGGCGCTTCGGAAGCTGCGCGAGAAGTTGTCCGCAGAAGGTTTATTTGATCCGGCCCGTAAACGGGCGCTGCCAATGTTTCCGCGGCGAGTCGCGTTTGTGACGAGCCCGACCGGCGCCGCGGTTCACGATTTTTTGCAGGTGTTGCGACGCCGTTGGCGCGGAGTCGATGTGCTGATCATTCCGGCGCGCGTTCAAGGCGAGGGCGCAACTCAAGAGATCGTGAATGGCATTCGACTGGCGAATCGCATTGAGCCCCGATTGGATGTGTTGGTTGTGGGCCGCGGCGGTGGGAGTCTGGAAGACTTGTGGTCATTCAATGAAGAGGCGGTAGTTCGCGCAATTGCGGCTTCGCGCGTTCCCACGGTTTCGGCCGTGGGGCACGAGATTGATGTAACGTTATCGGATCTGGCGGCAGACGTTCGAGCGCTCACTCCGAGCGAGGCGGCCGAACGAATCGCTCCGGCTGCGGAGGAGATTGGGGCGCGAGTGCGTGCGTATCAGCATCGGCTGCGTCACGCGGCGCAGCGGCGCGTGGCGTGGCTTCGCGCGCGTTACGACGGCTTGGCAAGCCAGCGAACATTTCGCCGGCCTTTCGATCTTGTGCACGAACGAAGCCGGCGACTCGATGAGTTGGAGGCGCACGGACATCGATCGATGCATCGATTGATGCACGAAGGGGAGAGTCGGCTGGCACGGCTTGCTGGGAAGATTGAATCGCTAAGCCCGTTGGCGGTTTTGGCACGCGGGTATACGATTACCCAGAATGCCGCGAATCGTGCGGTCGTGCGAGAGGCGGCGCAGCTCAAAGTCGGCCAGTCGATTGTTACGCGTTTCGTGCGCGGCAATGTATTTAGCACTGTCGAACGGATTGAGGATTTGGACCGCCAGGGATGAAGTTGAAAGAAAGTTCGATGTCGAAGAAGAAAGCCACAGCACGCGAAGAATGCGCCGCTTCATTTGAGGAGTCGTTGGGTGAATTAGAAAAGATTGTCGCCGAATTAGAAGGTGGCAAACTTGGACTTTCGGATGCGCTGGCTCGATACGAAGAGGGAATCAAGCATCTCAAGGGATGTCAACAGCTGCTCGAGTCGGCGGAGCGAAAGATCGAGTTGTTAAGCGGCGTGGATGCGGAAGGTAATCCGGTCGCGACCCCGTTCGATGAGGGTGATGTCGATTCGATCGAGGGCAAGGCGGCAGCGCGCGGCGCGCGGCGAACGAGTGCGTCGAAGTCGACATCCGTGAAGATAACGATGCGCGACAACGACATAGACGAGCCGCCGCGGCTGTTTTAGAATGGTTTTTGCGTGCCCTCCTTCAGCCCATTCGGGCCGTTTCCCTCGCCTTGCCTTATAACTCGTGGCACCTTCGACCGACGATCAGCAGACTCTCGAAGCGAAAGAAGTGCGCGAGCGCGTTGACCAGGCGCTCGATCGTTACACGCAGTTCGATGTTGATTGCCCTTCGCACTTGAAGGAAGCAATTCGCTATGCCGTTTTGGGGCCGGGGAAAAGATTGCGGCCGCGGTTAGTTGTGATGGCGGCCGAAGCGTGCGGCGGGAGCATCGACGCGACGTTGCCGGCCGCGTGTGCCGTGGAGATGGTACATGCCTATTCGCTCGTGCACGACGATTTGCCGGCCATGGATGATGATGATTTGCGGCGAGGCCGACCCACATGCCACAAGGTGTACGGCGAAGCCACGGCAATCTTAGTGGGTGACGCACTTCTCGCGCGGGCGTTCGAGATCCTGGCAGCCGACGTGCGGCCGCACGAATCTGCCGCGCGGTGCTGTGCCGTACTCGGCCAGGCCGCGGGCGCTTCAGCCCTTGTGGGCGGGCAGGCGGCCGATCTAGAAATGTCTGCCGGAAATGGTCATACCAACGGCAGTTTGGCCGAACTTCAAGCGATTCACCGACGTAAAACGGGTGCGTTGATACGCGCGTCGTTGGAACTCGGGGGAATCGTTGCCGACGCTTCGAGGGAGGAGTTTGAAGCCCTTATTGGCTTTGGGGAAATGGTCGGCTTGGCTTTCCAAATAACCGATGACCTGTTGGACGTGTCTGGAAATCAAGAAGTTGTCGGAAAGCGAATTGCTAAGGACGCAGATCGCGGCAAGTTGACGTTTCCGCGACTGCTTGGATGCGAAGCTAGCCGGCAGCGTGCTGCGGAGCTAGTTAACGATGCTTGTGTTATGATCGAGGTATTCGGGGTTCGAGCGGCGCCGTTGCGGGCACTGGCCAAATTTGTTTGCGAACGAGGGAATTGAATTATTGGATGCCATGGGGACGGAAATCTCCGATAGCTCCATTTTGTGAATTAGCGCATCATTGTGTGCACGACCTAGCATGACGAAACCAGCGATACTACCTACGATTCACTCGCCCGATGATTTGCGGCCGCTTACGCTGCCGCA
>JABDGM010000119.1:0-7535 GCA_013286045.1 Planctomycetota bacterium
CCTTGGCACTTTACGGTTGGCCACCAAATTTACCGTCTAACTAACATCAGTGTTGCTCTTCGCTAAGTCATATCATCCTGTACGTCAATGGGATCAACCGTCGAGATGATCGACGGAACGGTCCTTCTCCCATCGCAGTAATAAAACGCATAACACGGTTTGCACAGACCGTGGCTAGTGTTCGGCCTAGGAAGCCGAACTAATTCGGGTAACCAATCCCATACGTTTATGTCGTCGGCACGTCGCACTCGCCGACAATGTACGCATTGGTGAAAGAGTCCGTCAGTATATTCATATTCGTCCACAGTAGACGTGCTGGTGGCGCCCCGAAGTCGCGACGTCTTTTGCAGCGAGTGAATCATCAATAGCCCCTGCCCAGCGGAGAGTGGGAAGACCATCATGTGAAATAGCCGCTGCTCGTCCGGCGACGAGCACTCATAGGTGTGTTCCCACGGGCGATCTTCGCGCAACACCATCTCAAAGTGCTCGCGATAGAATGAAAGCAAAATCTTTGGAACGGCGTGGAGAATACAGGAACCAAGGCACCAAGCGTCAACGTCGCCACCATTCTCGTTGGCGAACTTCGTCCAAGCATCGTTCATGAGCGCCAACGTGAGATCAGGCCAGGTGCCGATGATTGTCCCTTCTTGCCGATCGAGGTCGTCGGGATCGTGCTTACCTAGCAGTGATAGAAATCTTTCAGAGATAATCATGACACACAAGCCGATTCGAATGGACTTATAAATTTGTAAACCAACGGCACTCACGCAAAAGGTGCGACGGGCTTGGTGGCGAATAGGTCGGCATTCGATCGATTCACGTGGTATATATTGTGCGTCCCCATATCGTCAATTCTACCGTCGTCGCGGCTGTTGAGTTAGATGATCACGGTAGACCGGTGATACAACCTTAGGCTTCCGCGCCCGCCGCAAATGTAACGGTCTCATCATGCCGCACGTGATCCATTTGATTTGCTCTTGCCGCAAATCGGCGCGGTGACTGGTGGCAAGCGATTTCGCACGTTCTTCATCCATGCGAAGTAAAACGGTGCCACTGCTGCCACTTCCCGCTGGAGGGCCATTCACCATTTTGCACCGGTTACATCATCCGGTGTGGAAACTTCCTCCCACAATTCAAGCGGTGTGAACCAGTCTGTCGGATCATAGACATTGCTGTACAACCATTCGTAATCTGGATGCTTCACGACCACGCCTTCCCCACCGCCTCGATTGCCAGGAATCCCACAGACACCAGCAGGGTAAATTCGAGGCCGCAAAGAATCTCGCCGTCGGGCACAGTCGATTCCGGCGAGTTGATGCGAGTGTAAAAAGATGTAGAGAGCGCTGCCGTGGCAACTTCGGCGACAAAGTGACCGAAGACTCGGAAACACCAGCGGACTGCAGCGTAACCAATACGCAAATTCCCCATAGCGCTTGTCACCAGACGATAGGTCTCTAGCCTTTCAGTCACACAGCGCCTTGCCAATTGTCGAGGGAGCTCAGGGCAAGCGGCTGTTAGATAGATTGCCTTCAGGCGAGCGGACTCGCATTTCGTGAGTCGTTCTGACTATTTCCAACGACAGGCCAGGACTAATGAAGACCGTGCGCTTCAGTAAATAGCGCTGGCAGGTCAATCACATTCGGTCGCGTATTTCGCGACCAATGTCTAGTCCACGTTGGAAATACACCATGTTTTTGCATCGCCTCTCAAGGCTGGGAATCTTTGTTTTCGTTAGCTATCTCCTCCACATAAGCACACCGAGTGCTGTCGCCGCTCACATACCTGGTATGGTTCAACTGGGCGGGTGGATCTACGTCGATCGAAACAACGACGGCCATCTCGCTTTCTCAAATGAGTCGAATCCTGAGTTCGTGATCGGTGACGTAGCTGTTAGCCTCTTCTCCAAGTTGGGAAACGTTGAGACGTTTGTGTCATCCGTCGTCTCCGATAATTTTGGTCGTTACCTGTTCGCAAATATGGCTCCTGGAAGTTACATATTGCGGGAAACGCAGCCAGTTGAATACGTGGACGGAATTGACACGCGTGGTAGCATGCAAAGCCTAAATGGTCAGGCTATTCCATCAGGTGCGTCCGCAGGCGTAGCGACGAACAACGCGTTTGCTGGCATCGTCATGCCTGCCAATGTCGGCGGCGACTACTACAACTTTGGTGAACGAGGACTGGCATTGGGCTATGCGTCGAAGACTTCGCTTTTTGCTTCGGCACCCCCGCTGAACCCTGCCGCGCCAGAACCAATGTCAATAATGCTCGCGTTGGTCTCCGCTTGTGGAAGCTGCCTGGTTCGGACGCGCGTCAGAGGGACTTGAGCGCGTCGTCCTCATCCTTGGTGCAACCATTTCTTAGACTAGTCAATAAGACCATTGTGTTCGCCACTTAATAGCCTATAGTTGTCATACAAGAAAAGTTGCAGCCCGACTAAACTTCCAGGGCGGCAACTCTACTCTGATGGGAAGTGTTCGGACGACTATAAAAGAGCAATCCCGTTAAGTTGGGGAGGCTCATTGACGAGTAATCCGGCGTGAAGGAATACCTTGCGTGTTCCGCACGCCGGTTTTTTTGCGCGCTGACTGCAACACGAACGGATCGCAGTCGATTTTGGCGTGCCGCGAAGGATAAAAGCTATGAATGATTCCGAACCCGTGATTGCACAAAGGGTCGCCGAAGTCGCAGCTATGTTCCAAAAGGAACGCACAGGCCACGCCCCCGGATCGATTACGGTCGTTCTAAGTCACGACACGCTCGTCATCACTATGTGTGACGCGCTAACACCGGCCGAAAAGGAACTAGCGCGAACTCCGGCGGGCGCGGCCGAAGTACAAGAATTCCACCGGCAATTGTTTCTCGCTTCGGCCGATGCCCTACGAGCTGAAATCCGGCGGATAACCGGCCGGGAAGTACGCGAGGCTGCGGCCGAAGTTGAACCGACTTCCGGAACGGTCGTGCATGCATTCACCACAGGCGACGTTGTGCAAGTGTTTTTGTTAAAGGGTCGTTCGTAATGCAGGCTCATTAGGTCCTGTCGCCGACCGGTCATATCACTGAAAAGCATATAAATTGTCAAAAACGAGAGATGATACTCGAGAAGTCGATCACACCGATGCGGATCGGCAATTCCCTAAACCCTGTCCACGCGTCGCGCTGGACGAACCGAACGAATGTTCACTCGTTGGAGATCGGGGTTGTTGCCCGCTTCGAGTGCTCGTAGTCGATGATCACATAGCCACGACGGATACCTTACGATCGCTCGTAATGATATGGGGACATGACGTCCGGCACGCCTACGATGGTCGCAAAGGCCTAACACTGGCCGCCGAGTATCGACCGGACGTCCTCCTTTTAGACATGTTGATGCCTGGCGTGAACGGTTTTGACCTTATCAAGCAAATGCGGCAACAGAATCATCTGAAGCACTGTTTTATCGTAGCAATCACCGGCCGCACTGACGCGACTCACTTGTGTGAAACCTATGAAGCTGGCGCGGATTTGGTGTTGGTAAAACCCGTTACTCCAACGCATTTGCAATCCCTCCTCGATTTGGAATCGGGGCAAGTCCATCAATCGCAATTTTACGAGATGGGTATTAATCCTGTGTTAATACGAGCCGCTCGTTCGGAACTAGCGACGTATCGCAATCAGATTGGAGCTGTCGATGTTGGTTCTGGCAAGAAAGAGTCGTGAGTCAGTTGTTATTGCCGCACACGATCATATGCATGAATTGGTGCGCGTGACAGTAATCGAAGTTTGCGGTAGCAGAGTGAAACTAGGCTTCCATGCGGACCGTGAGGTGGGCATTCATCGGGAAGAGGTTTGGGAGCGCGTTCGGGCCGAACGGCAATCGACGAGTTCGAAAGTACCGGTCGAAAGCTAACCTTCCGTGTAGGTCCATTTTCCAGCTATACGCAAATCCCCTATTCGGCTTGTGGATTTGACGAATTCGCTTAGTCTCAATGCATCGTCCATTCACTTTTGGTCTCGCATACACCCGGAGAGATATTGATGCCACGAAGCGTCGATGTAACCCGTATAAAAGGCAAAGCCGGTTTCAAGCCGACGACACTGGCGAACCGTATTCCGCACATGGCGAAACGTTTAGTTTCAGAAAACAATACAATCGCGATCGCCGTCGACGTTGGCCCTGACGAGAGTTCCGAAAGATCGCCCCTCGATCGCGAGAACGATTTAGCGTGCGCTAAGGCTGTAGTCGTCACTGGCGTGTTCGGGGTTGCTTTGTGGTTCGCGGTTGCGTGCATAGTGGCGTGGTATGTGTAAGGCTGGCCGAGCATTGAGGTGACGTCCGCACTTGCTCCAAAACGTCGTTACGACCGATACCGCGCACTTTGAAGTTGCTAACCTGCGGCTGGGGGAAAAGTAATGAGCACAAACAAGTCTCGCTTGAGCGTCACGCTTGCTTGGCCGGCTCTGCTTTTATCAGCGGTTTTCTTCGCGGGAGCTAAAGTTGACCAGCATGCCGGCTGCTGCCCTCGCGTGGATGACGCACGATATGCAGCGGAAGATCGGTGCTTAGAAATCATCTCCACACTTGTCGCCAAATCTTTAGGCATCAGTTTTCTGGGCATAACATTTTGGGCCGGCTATGCGCGCCAGCGGCCAACATTTCCAAACGTTTCGTTGGCATTTCTCGGCGACCCTTCTTGGAACGATTTTAACGACAATGCGGCGAACCTCGATGGGACGGCAAACACGCCCTCGCCGTCGCTTGAGAGTGACGTGAAACCGCGGACTGCGCCTGCACGAACTGCCAACGACGTATCGTCTATAAGCAGAGCGCCGTCGACGCGCGAGGATTCTGACGGCAGCCCGAGGACCGAGGTAGAGTTGGGCTAGCAACGGCCCGTAATCTCGGTTGAGCCGCGTCATGTCCCGACGCCGCTTCCTTATCGCACCGTGACGCTGCTCCTATTTATCAAGCCTACGCGTTGCGGCTCAATCTTGGAGCCTCTAGCCAGTCGCATATTCTTTCCTGGGGACGGCGTGGCGTTTAATACCGTCTTCGCAATACGGAAATCCCCCATTCAGATTGCACATTTTGTAAGAGTACTTACTTTCTGTATTGTTCACTCGGCATAACTTCGATCTGACGAATGACGGACCATCACCGTCACTCCGTTGCACTGTCAATCTTTCACACGGTGACGGTGCTCATCGTCGCAGGTCGATTCGGGACATTGCGTGAGGCTTACATTGCGGATGGTCAACCGAAAGGTGGATCTAAGATGAGAATAGTAACATTAGTATTGTTATCGTTGACGTCGTTGGTGAGCTTCGCAGTGCGATCGCTTGCTGCTCCGATCACGCTAGGGACGGCGGGGAACTTTGCCGTTCTGGCAGGTACGACCGTGACCAACACTGGCCCGTCCGTCATCGACGGCGGGCACGTGGGTGTCAGCCCCGGCTCGGCGATCACGGGTTTTCCGCCAGGAAGTGTGGTGCCGCCTTACACGTTTCACGCAGCGGACGGGGTTGCGCTGCAAGCGCAGAATGATCTCACCACAGCCTACAACGCGGCTGCCGGTTTAGCGCCCACGCAGAACTTGACCGGCCAGGACCTGGGTGGACTCACACTCCTGCCAGGCGTCTACTTCTTTTCATCCTCGGCCCAGCTAACGGGAACGCTCACGCTTGACGCTCAGGGTGACCCCGACGCGCAATTTGTGTTTCAGATTGGGAGCACGATCACGACCGCCAGTAATTCATCGGTGGTCACGATCAACGGCGGACTAATGCCCGGCTGTGACGTGTTTTGGCAGGTGGGCAGCTCCGCGACGCTCGGCACAGGGACTGCCTTCGAAGGGCATATCATGGCGCTTACGAGCATCACCATGACCACGGGCGCCACCCTCCTGGACGGCAGCGCTTTGGCCCGCAACGGCGCCGTGACCCTCGACTCCAACACCATTACCAACTGTGCTGAAGCTGTTCCTGAACCCACCACCGCCTGCATACTCCTCGTCGGCGTCGCAATCCTCGGCATGCCACGCTCACGAAGACTAGCATGGGGTCGGCGACTCTTCTGGCGGGCGCTGGCGAAGACGAACCGATAAGGCCACTCCCCACCAGCTTGCATCGAATCATAAGATACTATTAATCGACCCCTGGCGAGCATTCATACTGTCGTACAACGCAAATCACATCGCATCTATCTCCAAAGCGCGGCAGCGAATCGGCGGCCGGCCTAACTTTTTCACAATGATGCGGTCGAGCCAAGCAGCAAACCAAACGATCGCCGATCAAGTCCATATTGCGATCGTGACCTCGCATCAACCGTCGCGTCATTGCATGGACGGGCTAGCCTTTTGCTTACTTCTAGGACGAGTCTCCGCGACACCGACACCGTGCGACCCTCACGCCGATTGAAATCCACATGACTATGAACTGCGCACTGAAGACTCAAGGTGAAATAGAAGCCGCTGTATGCAAAGGAATCGCGCGCTTCGAACAAGACTATATGGGACGAGGCCCAAAAAACATTCATGCCCACCTGATAGGCGATATTCTCCTCGTACGACTAAAGGGCGTTCTAACCATCGCTGAACAGCAACTGGTTGCATCCCTGCCAGCTGAGAAAGGCAGGGACCTTCTCAAACAAGTGCGAATTCATCTGATTGAAACAGCGAGACCGACGATGGAAACCATGATTCAAGACATTACAGGAGTAAAGGTTCTGAGTCTGCATCACGACATTAGTACCGTCACGGCCGAGGAAGTGGTGCTTTTCTCCCTGAACAAGGTACCATCTTTCCGCGAGACAAAAAAATAAGCGGCAAATGTATTAGGCATAACTCTCTTGGACGTTTTGTCATATAGTTCTCATCTAACCTAATCTAAAGCGCGCCACATCAAATACTCACTCGTAGTGGTGAGACAGAATGGCTGCAGGGCTCTCAGTTATTTTCACTTAATCGTCACAATTGCTCTGCATCCTCATTGTGCTGTTAGGGTCGAGCGATATACTCAGGCCTGATCGCTGTGGGACGTTTCGCTTTTTGCAAGTGAATCCGACTAACAGGTCGATCAGGATTGTCGGACGACTACATAGACAGCACCCCGGTCAGCCCGGGAGGCTCGATAATAAGTAAGCCGACGTGGTGGAATGCCTTTGGGCCTTCTAACACGTCGGCTTTTTTGTTGCGCCGGTAGTTCATGAAAGACGCCATCACTGTACGTCAGGTACGTGCAAACTGGCGCACTTTTATGGCTTAACCATTAACACGACTGAAACAGATTCTACGAATCTCACACTTCGACGCTGCGGACTGAGTGGACTTCAAAGATGAATTCCGAATAACAGCTCAACGAGAATTGTCGGACGACTAGCTAAAGAACACTCGGCTAAGCCGAAAGGTTCGTTAACAAGTAAGCCGACGTGGTGGAATGCCTATGGGCGTTCTATCACGTCGGCTTTTTTTATTGCGGTGGTAGCCCCGGGACGCTACCCGCATGGAACCAAAATCCCGGAAGTTGGTGGCGTTCGGGCTCTTCGCTCGTATCGCAAT
>JABDGM010000119.1:7545-8699 GCA_013286045.1 Planctomycetota bacterium
TGAATTCGCCTTGATCGAGGAAAAGATAATGAAACGCTTTTTTGGTTTGTTAATTAGTGGGTTGATCGGCGCGACGCTGATGCCGGCGCCTGCAGACGCTGCGGTGACCAATGCGAGTAGCAGTGGATATGGGCTGTTCGTAGACGCTACAGCGCTAGGCCTCAACTTAAATGCCGGGCCTCTGCCTAGTGGCGCGATCGGAAGCGCTCCCGCGCCATACAACGTTGCCGATAGTGATCTCGGCGTAAATGTCACCGGGAACGTGCCGTTCGTCGTCACTGGTCAAGCCGCTGCGGAGGCCGTTAACGGCACGGCGACTTCTAATGTCGACGGATTTGCGGGCTCGAGAACCACAACGGCATCGGGTGGCGTGGACGGAGCACAGATTGGAGTTAACACGATTCCACTAGTCGGCGGCGGCATTCCACTTCTGGGAATAAATGCGACGCTGAATAGCACGGCTCAAATTACTGGCGACTTCGGATCGCTGGCGGCTAGCGGCACGACGACCATTGAGAACCTTGGATTAACCATTGACGCCATTCCGGTAGATCTGTCGGCATTTGTTGGTGTGAATATCGCGCCGAATACCAGCGTGAACTTGGCACTTTTGGGCATTGCGAATTCGTCCTTGATTCTCAATGAGCAACTTATAGTGCCGAATCAAACGTCGATCACTGTTAACGCGTTTCACCTTACCACGAATCTTTCGAATGTGATCATTGGTGAAGTCATTCTTGGACACTCGCAGGTCGCAGTTACGGCGATCCCTGAACCTGCTTCGATTGCTCTGATTGGTTTAGGGTTTCTGTCACTAACAGGAATTCTGCGGTCGGCCCGTGGACGACGACAACTTCGTTCTCTGCCTGTGAGAACGATCACCGCCGGTTAGATAAGTCTGGTCGATGACTCATGCCTGAATACTTCGGGCATGCGTCCAAAACGTTCTATCTGAAAGAAGGGTTTTGAAATGAGAATAGTAGCATTAGTTTTGTTATCGTTGACGTCGTTGGTGAGCTTCGCAGCGCGGTCGCTTGCTGCTCCGATGACGTTAGGCACGGCGGGGAACTTTTCGGTTCTGGCCGGCACGACCGTGACGAACACTGGCCCGTCCGTCATGGATGGCGGGCACGTGGGAGTCAGCCCCGGTTCGG
>JABDGM010000120.1:0-2299 GCA_013286045.1 Planctomycetota bacterium
CCGCCGCCATGCTGAGTCGCGCCATAGGTGGAGTGCTCAATAACGTCATCGTCCTCACGATGCCCGGTTCTGTGGCCGCCGTGCAACTCGCCATGGAAAAACTCATCGTGCCCGAGATCGGACATTTGGTCTACGAAGCGCGAAAGTAGCGGTTGCATCTAAGCCGCACCTCTCGGCTAATGCTTTAGGAAACTTGAAAAAATTCACTGCCTAGGCCATTCTCTGGCGACATGAGGCTAGAAAGCAACGGAACAGTTTCACATCGTTGCATTTTGGAACAGGCGCGCGGCGCTACAGCCATTACAACCGGCATAACCTGCCCGACGACAGACGCGATCGAACGGACGGAATGGATGGCTCGCTACTTCGCCTGCAGCAAATGCAGCAGATGATCGGCATCCGAAACCAGGCGCGAGGGAATGTTCGCGGCTTCGAGTTGGTGCGGATCTGTCTTGCTAAACTGCTCAACGGCTTTCGTGACGACGGACAAATCCGCATCTGGATTTTGTCGCGCCAGAGCGTGCGAAGCGTCGAGCGCACTCGCGACAATTACGGCCGACTTCAGGTTTGCGTTATTGTCGTCTGAATTACGCTCCGGCTTCGATAACTCGGTGACGTCTAGCATCTCGGCCAACGTCTCCGCAGACTTAGTGTTCCCGCGGTGAGCGAGCGCGATGGCCGCGTTGTAGCGCGTATCGGCATCTGGATCGTTGACCAACGTTTCCAGCCGCTTGATCGCCTCGGGCGTGCCGAGTTGCCCGAGCGCGTAGGTGGCCGAAGAGCGGATCGTCGAGTCGGTATCGCCGCTTAGGCGAATGAGCGTTGCCTCGGCCTCGGAACTCGCGAGTTGTTCTGGCGGGTCGAGCTGTTGCAGATCGTAGGCGCGCGTCGCTAGCGCTTCGATCGCGCCGTGACGCACCAGCTCATCATTGGGGGAGCGCTTCGTTTCCGCTGCGCGAAGCAACGTGTCGGTTCCTTCGGGCACTTCGAATTCGCCCAGCGCGCGGGTCAAGAAATAGCGTAGCGTTGCGGCTTCTTGGCCGTCGTTACCATCCTTGGAATCATCGATTTCACGATCCAAAACTCGTGCTAAATGACTGGCGGCAGCATGATCGCGTTTGAGATCAGCGTAGCGCTTGTTGTGGAGCATATCGGCCAGTTCGCTAGCCCGCTGCCAGCGGGCGACGCTGGGTCCGCTTTCCACTCCTTCGATCAACTTCTCGGGGCCAATCGTCGTGCTCCGCACGAGCCAACTGAGCGACACCCACACGCCAACGATTGCCATCACGATGAGGGCCGGCACGACAAATAGCTGCACTATGAAACGAGCGGAGGGTTGCTCGACCGGCGGCAATAGCTCCTCGCCGAGCGGCGGACGTGAAGGACCGCCGAGGCCTTCCTCGCGAAAAGTTCGAGTTTCATTCATAGCACATTATTCTACGTGGGTTGCCGCGCAGCGGAAACCACCCGCGACCCCATTGATGCAACGTCTGGAACGCGATCTTGCGGCGAGCCCGCTACGTGTGGGAAAACGGGGCTATGCAAAGCGTCCATGTCACATTGCCGAGCGCGGCGGAAAACATCGCACTTGATGAAGCGATGCTGGATGTTGCTGAGGAAGGCGTCGGAGACGTCGAGTTTTTCCGCATCTGGGAATCGCCCGAGCCCGTGATCGTTGCCGGCCGCTCGACGCGGGTCTCGGCGGAAATCAATGTGCCCGCTTGTGAGACGAAAGGAATTTCGATTCTGCGGCGAACGAGCGGCGGGGCGGCGATTGTCGCGGGACCTGGGTGTTTGATGTATGCCGTCGTTGTGAGTCACAAGAGCCGGCCCGAGCTGCTGGACATCACGCGCGCTCATCGTTTCGTGATGGGTCGTATTACTGACGCGTTCCAGCCGCTCGTCGCGCGTTTAGGTTCAGTGCGAGTTGCCGGCACCAGCGATCTAACATTCGATGATGGCACCACGCCGCCGCGCAAGTTTTCTGGCAACAGCTTGCGAGTAAAGCGGTCGCATTTCCTCTACCACGGCACGATTTTGTACGACTTCGATTTGTCGCTGATCACGATCTGCTTGCTGCCGCCACCGCGGCAACCCGAGTATCGTGAACGTCGTACTCACTCGGAGTTCGTCACGAACCTGCCGGCTGGACGAGAAGAGCTGATCGTTGCTTTAACCGCGGCGTGGCCTACGACAGGCGAATTAGAGAACGTGCCGTTGGCGCAGGTAAAGGAATTAGTCGCGAACCGATTTGGCAAACAGGCGTGGAACTTCGAACTGCCGTAGCGTTTGCATAAGG
>JABDGM010000120.1:2309-7566 GCA_013286045.1 Planctomycetota bacterium
TTCTAAGAGCCCGATTTGCGGCGACCTTTTTTCCGTCGCTGTTGCTGCCGGCGTTCCGGTTGGCTTGTTGCCGCGCTATCGGTGGAGACTTTCGCTCGCTTGCGACGATCTCCAGCGCGACGATCGTTATCTTCGTCGCGCTTCTCGATCAAGTGTTCGAGATCTGATGGGACTGGTAATCGCTTGCTCATTTTCTAGCCCTTGGTCGCGCGCCGCATACTAATGATCGCTGATCATTGCTCCGCCATTGGAATAAGACGGCGTTGGCGCCATTTCGGGTGATTCTGACGGAGCCGCCTGGCCTTCCGGAAGAGTTTCCATTAACAGCGGTGGCTGGCCGCAGGGCGGCTCGCACATTTCTTCTTCCGGCAACGGATACGGCGGGATCTGATACCGTGGTCCGAGGTCATGGAAGTAACCGAACGGCGGTTCCTTTCGCTTCTGCGGAATGAGCGGGTAGCTAACACGTTTGCCATCCGGCAAGATCGCATCCCAAGGCCGATCGGTGCGGCACAGCGGGCCGTGGAACAGTGGAACACTGGCCTTCACCCACTCTCCTTGCTCGAAGTCGTGATATTGCTTGTCGTACGGCTGAATGCGCGGCACGAGAGCCACGATGATTTCCTGCCGTTCTTTGGTCACCGTGGAGCGGCGGAATAAGAAACCAATTCCCCGCACGTTGCCAAGGTACGGAACCTTCGACTGATCGGTGCGATCGGTTTCTTTGATGAGGCCGCCGATAATCATGCCTTGGTTGTCATTGAGCATGACGTCGGTTTCAAGCTCCGCGGTATTCGACGTCGGGGCCTTGGTATCCGGATCGATTTTGCCATCCGAAACCTCGGGTCGCACGTGGAGCAACACCCGTCCATCGTGCGTGATTCGCGGTCGCATGCGCAGCACCACGCCGACGTCTAGGAACTGCACGTTTTGCGTCGTGCTGGTTTGCGTAGTGATCGCTGTTTGATAGCCGATGTGTTGCCCGACTTGCAGCCGTGCTTCCTGCTCGTTGATTACCAGCAGTTTGGGCGAGCCGAGGCTCTTGGCGTCGGTCGTCTTTTGGAGCAGCTCGATGACCGCTCCGATGTCTTTGTTGCCAAGCTTGGCGACGAACGCAGGCGAAGCCGACGGAGACGCTAGTCCGTTAGTTCCCAAGGTCGGCACAAAGGAGGCCGCCGATCCGGTCGTATCGATAACGCCGTTAAGACCGATGGCGTTTAAGTCGACGCCGCACGTGTTCGTATCATCGAGCTCAATTTGGAGGACATGCGTTTCAATCAGCACTTGCCGAGGCGCATGATCAACTTGGCAGATATAGTCTGCGATACGTGATAGCGCGTCGGGCACGTCTTCGACGACCAGTTGCTCTTGCGCCAATTTATTGTTGCTCGGGTTGCTGGCGCCGATCGTTACTTTGCCGATGGGCGACAAAAAGTTCTTGACGGCTTCGGCCACGTTCACGGCCGAAACGAAATCCAGGTCGAAGACTTGAATCTGCCGCCCTTGCACATCGGGGGCTAGATTCGCTGAGTCGCTCAGCGATGTGATCAGGATGATGTTGTTGCGTTTGACCCACGTGTAGTTGGCGACGGATAAAATCGCGGTTAGCGCCTCATCAATCGGGACGTCGCGCAGCGTAATCGAGATCAGCACGTCGATATCATTCGACGCGACAATATTCAAATTCTGTGTTTGAGCAATGAGAGCCAGCACCTGGCCGAGCGACTTGTCGCGAACGATCAGCGTGATTAGGCCCTTATCATTTTTCGAAAGCTGCAGCCCATCTGTGGCGTCGCCTCCGGCGAACGGGACCTTTCCAGCCATCGGGGGTAACGGCAAGCTTTCGGTATCGATGGGCGCAGCTGCCGTTGTCGACGGCCGCGACGGCGGCACCACCTTGGCCGAGGGTGCTTTTATATTTTTCTGGGCCGCTCCTTGCGGTGGTCGTGGAGCGGGCTGCTTCGGGTTCGCGGCGATGCGTACGTCAGAATCTGATGGCGCAGTATCGTTGGCCACCTGGTCGCGCACTTCGTTAAAGGCGGCGTGGAGCTCGAGCGACTGGGCCGCAAGCTGGCTCGCTCCAAAACCGTATGCAAATACGGTCCCGACGAGCAGAATCCAATGCGCAGCGCTCACCATTGCCCGACGGCGCCGCGGTGCCAGCAGTGGTGAGTATGCGGATGTCATTTCGCCGATTTTCTCTCTACCCGCACGCCACTGGCGGGATCGATCACAGTCACCGTGAAGCCGTCAATTTCATCGCCGACGTGGACGACACGATCGCCGATCATCGCCGCGTACTGGTCCCGATCGCGAACAATCACCTGCACGCCACGTTGTTCGAGCTCGCGTAACTGCATTTCAAGTTGGGCGACTGCCTCGGCCATTTTTCTGGCGTCGTCGGCCTGGGCCGCAGCGACTAAGCCGTCGCCCTTGCCCGATTTTGAATTGGCTGCCTGCGGCTTGGGAAAGGTAGCCGGCAGGGCAAAGGGGTCATACGCGACCACATCTGCCAGTGGCGGCGACTTCCACGCTTTCGGGTCGACGATCGAAGCGACTTCCACAACCGGTTTGCTTTCAGACTGATTGTTTTTCGGTGCTGTGGTTGCCGTCGTCGGCTTGGCGGCAGGAGCGGCAGCGGGACGACGCCGCGATTCCGCCGCGACGGGTGCCGCAACCGTCGAGTTCGAGCCTGCAAATTGCCAATACAGCACGCCGACGAGCACGATCGTGAGCACGCCAATGAGGACCGCTTTGGTTGGCGTCAAACCTGCCGCCTTCTTTTTTTGCGTATCAGCCACTGCGCGCCTCCTGCACTGGCTCGGCGTCGTCGCCGGTTAGTGCAAAATAAATCACCAGCGTGGCCGTCATCGGATATTCGGCAGCGGCGTCTTCCGCCGAAAGTGTCAAATCCTTGACTTTCGACAGCCGCGCCAGCTTGTTGAGCCCATCGATGAATGCACAAATGCTGTTGAAGCTGCCCAAGCCATGCACGGAGACCTGCATTTCGGCATACCCGTTTTTGACTTCAGGCTTCTCGTGGTGAAAATCGTTGATCGCCAGCTTCTCTTTTTGGGCCAATTGCGTGACCTGGTTTAAAAACTCACCGTCGTCTGCACCTTGCGGCACGCGGGCTTGAACGTTGGCAATTCGAGTCGTGACTTCCTGCAGTTTTGCGGAGACGATCCGATGCTGGTCGCGAATTACCGGTGCGTTCTGCACAGATTGCACCACCTCATCAATTCGGGCCGCGGCATCGGCGATCGAGTCGACGGCCGGTGCATGCAAAAACGAGTACCCGGCCGTCGCGCAAACGACAGTGACAAGCAAGCCTGCGTAATGCAGCAGCCTGCCAAAGCGTCGTGTTTCCTCGTCGATGACACTCATAATGACAGCACCGGTTCGCCGGCTAAAATTCGCAGCTCAGCTCGTAGTCTCGCAAGGCCGAGGTCTTATCTTCCCGCTCTTTCAACTTGATCAGCTCCACGTGGCTGAAGATTCCCGCATGTTGCAAGTCTTTCAGCAGCTCGCCCACGGACGTGTTGTCGATCGCAACGCCGGCAAGCTTCATCCCGCTTGCGGGCGGAGCTCCGGCAGGGCCCGTTTTTGGTTTCCCGCCAACATCTTGAAAGTTGTTTAGTTCCAATCGGGTCACACGAACTCGACCCTGCGTCTGTTGCGTGGTTTTGCTGATAACGCCGAGCAGCGTCAGCGCGTTTCGCTGCGTTTCGAGCACTTTGGCGACGCCCTCGCGCTCTTGCAGCTCTTTGAGTTGCTTGCGCATGTCGACGACTTGCTTCAGCATCGTCTGAGTGGGTTCGTGCTCGCGGGAGAGCACCTCCAGCTCCTGCGTAAGCCGCACTTCTTCGCGCATCTCCGACCAATGCAAGCACCACCCCGTGCCGAGGACGATCGCGATGATCGAAGTCCACTGCACAGCTCGCTTGCGCGCAATTTGTTGCCGCCGATAGGAAGCGGGCAGGATGTTGATCATGGTCCTCATGCTGCCCTCCAGGCCATGGCCGAAAGGGCGGCAGCAGTGCCGAACACGGCGGAGCGAGCGCCGGCTGCGCAGGCAATCGGTTCTTCCGCCGGCGCGAGCGACAAAATGTTAACTGGCAGCGACAATGCTTGCGACAAGTAGGGGCCGATGTTCTTCAGCGACGCTCCGCCACCCAACAACCAGATCGCGGCTGGTTGTAAGTGCCGGCGTTGCATCTCGGTGAACTGCAACGTTCGGCTGATCTGTCGCACGAGTTCATCCAGTACGCAGCTGGCTGCAGCCGTAATAGCTTCTGCTGCGTTCGGACTGGGATCATTTGCTTGAGCGCCTGCAACCAGACCTTCCGTTTCAGCCAAATGCTGCGCTTCATCGAGCGACACATCGAACCGCTCGACGATCGACTCCAGGATTTGACCGAACGCGCAATCCTGGATTCGCCGGCTATACAGCGGTCGCTCATCACCGACGATGCACAGCGTCGTATTCGAAAATCCCCAGTCGATCGCGAGTGCGCGGCGTCCCCCGCTAAGCGCCCCCACCATTGCCACGGCGCGAGCTATCGTCAGCGGCGTTCCGTCGATACCCCAACAGTCGAGACCCGCGCGCCGGCAGTCTCGCCACACCTGACCGATCCACAGCCGCGAGGCGGCCAGCACGCTGACGTTGAATGCGTCAGATGGCTTCTCTCCGCGAGCTGGCTCCATTTCCCAATAATCGAATTCCATCGGACTGTGCAGCTCCGCCCAATCCTCGGCCAATTCGTCGGCGATGATCGTCCGCCGCTCCTGGTCGCTGCCCGGCGGAATATTCAGGCTTCGTAGTTGGCAAACGTTCATTGGCAAAGCACAGACCGCATTTCGCCCCTTGAAGTTCCCGCAATCGAGTGCCGCTGCGATCTCCGGCTGCGACGTGATCGGTTGATCTTGCGCGAGCACGTCGTCGCCGTTCCACGCAGTCGGCCGTTGGATCACCGCCGCGCGGTGGAGACGCACGCCCAAGCCATCGCGCACGACTTGCGCGAGCTTGACGGTGTGCGTCCCCACGTCGACTCCGATCCACCCTACCTGCTGCGACACTCCCACGACAAACACTCCCCTCAAACGGTTCCAATCGCTCCCGAACTATTGCTGCGAGGTTTCAGTGTCCTCGGGTGTGGTGCTCGGCACCGCGGTGCGCGGCCGCCCGGTCTGCAGTTTCTGGGCGACCACTTCCAATCGGGCCAGCCGCCCGTCCATTCGACGCAATGTGATGGAA
>JABDGM010000120.1:7576-8508 GCA_013286045.1 Planctomycetota bacterium
GGGGCTCCGGCGTGCCACGAACTTCGCCCTGGGCGACGTTGGTCGTCGACAGGTTGGCGCCCACAATCACGCCGCTCGCTGCCAGCGCGATGGCGCCTACCACGCGCGCCGTTTTTTGCCGTGTCATCTTCGTACTCCTTTGCATTGCTACTTCGCCATCGTTGCGATATCAAACATTGGTAACATCACGGACATTACGATCGTGGCCACGATGACGCCCATCACAACAATGATGAGCGGCTCTAAAAGCGTCGCTAGCTCGCGCAACTTCGACTCGCCCTCTTCCTCGTAGTGTTCGCCCATCAATTCGGTCACCATTCCGAGCGTGCCGGTCCGTTCGGCGGTCAGGACCATTTCCGCGGCCACCGCCGGCACGAACCCCGCCGTGATTAACGACGCAGCCAACCCGCGACCATTGAGGATCGACTCCTCCAGATCATCGAAGAGCTTTTTGTAAAGTATGTTCCGCACGGAATTCCGCGTGAGCTTGAGCCCCTCGAGCAGCGGAACGCCGCTTTCGATCATGAGTCCGAGAAGCCGAAACGTGCGGCCGATGTAAAACGCCCGCGTGATTTCGCACGGGCGTATTGAGCATCGCATAATCCCACTTGCGGCGGCCGCCCTCCACGTTGCGCGAAACAATAAGTCCGACTATTGCCGCAATTACCAGTGGCACGATGATCAAAATATTCCGGCGTATGATTTCTGAAAATGCGACGATCACGCGAGTGATCATTGGGAGAGCAACATCAAACTGGCCAAAGATATCGACGAACTTCGGCAGCACGAACGTGACCAGCCCGACTACCACCAGCATCGACACGCTACTCAGCAGAATCGGATAGGCCAGCAGAGTTCGGACGGTCGCCCACACGCGCATTTCGCTGCGCTGAAATTGCGAGAGTCGACTAAGCACCTCGGGCAGCTTGCCG